>JAAWEL010000017.1 GCA_022794255.1 Lachnospiraceae bacterium | reverse complement strand
GTTGCCGTTGAGACATGAGCCATGGCGGCTAATTCCTTGATTGTTATTTTATAGATGTGTTTTTCGTTTTTTACAATACAGTCATAAACTGCGAAATCAAGCTCAGTAAACCGTTCCATTACTTCTTTTGTAAACATAATTGATCTCCCCCATACACGCCTTCCTCACTGCTGACGGGAATAAAAAATCACTCCACCTATAATGACTGCTCCTCCTGCCACCTGGAGTACTGCGGGCCTTTCCCCAAAAAGCATAGCCGCGAACACTGCGGCCACCACTGGCTCACACAGCTTTGAGGCTGACACAAAGGCCGGAGAGAGAAATTTGAGGCACCAGCTAAAGATACTATGCCCCAAAATGGTGGAAAAGACTGCCAGAAGCAACCCTACCATCACGGTATTCCCTCCATATCCAGCCAGAGAATAGCCCTGGACAGCTGTGAGAACCACCAGAGCAGCAGCAGAAAACAGATACACAATATAGGTGTATGCTGTGGTAGAGAGAGTTGTCCGGACAACCTGACCGATAAGTGTATAGCCGGCCACAAATCCTGCTGCTGATAAGGCCAGGACATCTCCGTACAAATGCCCGCCCCCCATACCTGAGTCAGAGTAAGCTACCAACAGGCTGCCGCCTAAAGTAACAGCAATCGCCGCCACCTCCTTTGCCGCCAGCCTTCCTTTTAAAAACAGGCAATACCCCAATGCCACCCATATAGCCTCCGTACACACAATAGTGGTGGAGCTGGCCACTGTGGTATACTTTAGAGATTCAAACCAGGTAAAAAAATGAAGCGCCAGGAAAATCCCGCTGCACCCACAGAGCACCAATGCCTTTCTGTTTATTCCACGCAACTCCCTGCGCCTTTTTTTTGCTCCCCACACCATGGGGGACATGAGAAACACCGTCCACAGCAGCCGGTAAGAAGCAGTCACTGCTGAAGGTGCATCCGAATATCTCACAAAAATAGCTGACAGAGAAATTCCCATAATCCCAAAGATAATCATAATCATTGGGTGCTGTTCCAAGTATCTCACAATCTTCCTCCTGCTTTTGGATGACCCTTCTATGATTTACAGAAAGCCGTTCCCCTGCTTTACAGGGCAAAAACGGGTCATAAACATCTTGAGTCAGCTCCGTTTCTGCAATGACGTCAACATGGAACCGATCATAAAAATCCACCTCTCGAATAAAGGCAGTCTGTCTCATAGGAATAGGAGTATTAGCTTTTCAAACTTATTATTTTACTCATCTTAACACAGATTATATTCTTCTGCAATCAAGATCTCCCTTGTTTTTTCAGCGATTTTGCATAGACTAAAGATATAAAAATCAATGATTCCATACAGGACGGTCGTAAGACCCAAATTCCTCCATGGCGGGGAAGTTCCCCGCCCGCCAAAGCTCCCAGGCAATCCGGGCATTTTCCTCCAGCTCCTCCATACAATAAAAGGCATCCATAATATCTTTTGCCGGCACCACTGCTCCGTGGCGTTTTAGCAGATACCCGTCCCCACACATCACCCGGCTGTCAAAGGCATCAAACAATGCCTGGGATCCGGGCTGCTCATAGGGAACCATACACACCTGTCCCAGCTTCATTTTCAGGTAAGGGGTGCAGGCCGGGATGCAGTCGGTCTCATCAGTCACAGGGACATAGCTCCACAGCACAGCATAGGTGCCATGGGTGTGGAGCACAGCTTTTGTCTGGGACTTTCTCTGATAAATCCCCAGATGCAGGGGCCATTCCTTGCTGGGTTTCTTGTCGCTGAGCAGATTGCCCTCCAAATCCATGACTGCAAAGCTTTCCTCTGTCAGGGTTCCAAAGCAGCTTCCACTTGCCGTGATATACATGTTTCGGTTATGTAAAAAGCTTAAATTTGCCGAAGAACCAGTGGTCCTGTTTCGCTCAAACAGGCTGCGGGCAACCCACACCGCCTCCTCCATCTTCTTTCTCAGTTCTTTCTCCATGCTTCTCCCCTCCCACAGCTCAGTCACCCTGGACTGTCTCCTTCTTTTCTGTTTTTCCCTGGAATATGTTTGAATTTTCCCACCTGCTCTACGGACGAAACACAATCTTGATGGCAGCATCATCCTTGTCTGCCAGCTCAAAGCCAGCCTTTAAGTCTGCCAGCTTAAACGCATGGGTAATGAGCGGTCGAACCTTTATCATGCCCTGGGCAATGGGGCGCATAGTTTCCGGGAACCACACATACCGCTGCTGCCAGGTGTGATGAACCAGGCAGGTATTGACAAATTCCAGGCCATCGTCATGCCAGCGGCTGATATTCAAAGTCACCGGTTTCGTCACCCAGCTATAGAATACAAACTTTCCGTTGTGGCGAATCATGGCGCTGGCGGCATTGAAGGACGCTTCTGTCCCGGCAGCTTCCACCACAACATCTGCGCCGATTCCTCCTGTAAGCTCCTTTACCCTTGCCACCGGATCCTCTTCATTGCTGTTGATGACAACATCTGCCCCCAGTGATTTTGCCAGATCCAGCTTTCCCTCCAGCACATCTACCACAATCACCTGATAAGCCCCCTTCATCTTGGCACACTGGGCAATAATCTGGCCTGCATAACCGCCTCCCATTACCACCACACAATCCCCCAGCTGAACCCTGCAGTTCATCCCTGCATACATAGCACATGCCGTAGGCTCTCCCAAACTGGCAATATCCAGATCCAGATCAAAGGGAACCGGCTGCAGCTGAAATGCTTTTGCCTTAAAATATTCTGCAAAATTATTGTTCCAGCCAAAGGCAATCACCGGTTCTCCCACCTTATAATCGCTGACCCGGCTGCCCACGGCCACCACCCTGCCCCCGCTCTCGTGACCCAGCAGGAAGGGAAACCTTGGAGGCTGGCGAAACTCTGCAGTCTGAGGCGGCAAAAATCCCCGGTAAAAATTTTTATCCGAACCACAGATTCCCATCAGGTGATTCTTTACAATAATGTCATCCTCCCCGCACACCAGCTCCCTCTCTATAAGCTCAATATCGTAGGCTCCGTTGAGGCGTGCCGCCTTTGTAATAAATTTTTCCATGATAAATTATTCTCCCTTCAAATTAACCTTTCTCCCACTTGATCTTCCGGCGCGTGCCTGCAAACTCCTTCCTGAAAAGCAGTCTTTAGATCCAATGCAATGCACTGAAAATACAGGTGAAAATGGCCCCGGTCAGTCCCGCCACTGTAGACGCGCCCCCTACAGCCCTGATTCCCTGGTTCACATCCATGTTGGACATGGACACAGTCACCCAGAAGCCGCTGGAATTGGCATGCTTAAACATCAAAGCTCCTGTACCGCAGGCCAGAAATGCCGCCACCGGGGAGATCCCTAAGGTCCCCAGCATAGGCTCCACCAGGGCTGCTGCTGTCATAACTCCCAGGGCATTAGACCCTGTGACCACATGAATGATGGCTGCAATGATAATCGGAATCAAAATTGCCGGGAAGGAGGACTGAACCACCATTTCTGCAATCCGGTCAGCAACCCCTGCATTCTTCACAAAGGTAGCCAGGGCGCCGCCCATACCAGTCACAATAATCGGCATGGCTGCTGCAGTGACACCCTCCCCCACCCAGCTGTCTAATACCTTTTTCGTTTTCCAATCCTTTCCTGTCAGGGTCAGAGACACCAGACATCCGCTAAACAGCGCGGCCAGAGGACTTCCGATGAATGCCAGAAAATTGGCAATGCCAGTATCCGGAACCAGAATCGAGGCTGCCGTATTACAAACAATCAGAACAAGAGGAAATACAATAGGCGCCATGGCCTTTGTAAGACCTGGCAGCTCTCTCCCGTCCACTGCCTCTTTTGCTGCTTTGATAAACTCCTCCTTCGGCAAAACCGGAGTTTTCAAGGTCATACAGTAAAAAGTAGCCGCAATCACACTGGGAACCGCAGTAAGCAGCCCCCAGATAATCGCCTGTCCCAAAGGCACATTTAAAAGGGCAGCCGCAGATACCGGCCCGGGAGTAGGGGGAACCAAAGATGCCGTCACAAGGGCTCCCAGATAGAGAACCGTTCCGTAGCACATCATGGATTTCTTTGTCTGCACTGCCAAAAGGGACACAATGGGAATCAAAAGAATCACAACCGTATCCGCAAAGATGGGAATCCCCAGGATAAAGGATGCCAGGGCAATCCCCCAGATCATCTTGTCATCCCCGAAAAGCCCGATGGCCCACTTGGTGATGCGGATGGCTGCCCCTGTCTTTTCCAGAACAGTCCCCATGGTACAGCCAAGAAAGATCACAATCGCCACGCTCTTAATCGTGCCTGAAAAGCCTCCGTTGATCGTACCTTCAATATCCTGCCATGGCGTCTTTAGAGCAATCGCCAGGATAATGGCAGAGAGCAGGATTCCCATTGCCGCATGCACCTTACATTTGGAAATCAGGAAAATCATCAGCACGATCACAACCGCAAAAACCCCTAACACATAACCAGTTGCCATAAATAAACCCTCCGTTATTATTTGATACCAGATGATTAAGCAACTTCTGTGCCAGACTTAAAAACCCATCTCCAAACACCCGTAAACCATGGAAAAACCATCAGGAAATCCTATCTTTATCAGCCAATTCCAAAAACACATCTCGCCAAAAGCTGTAGCAAATACAACAATACTGCAACATATATGCCATCACCCATACTTTTTCATCTTTCTCCACAAAGTAGACCGGTCAATCCCCAGCATCTTTGCCGCCTTTGTCTGATTCCCCCTGCACAAAGCCAGAGCCTGCTGAATCATCGCCCGCTCGTTTGGCAGGCTCTCTTCATCCGTTCTCTCCCTCTCCTTCCCAATATCCATATCCATCTCCAAATCCGGCGGCTCCATGGCAGCTATTAGCTCCTCTTGGGTAATCCGACCGCCGCTGCTCAAAGCCCAGACCCGCTCTGCCACATTTTGAAGCTCCCTCACATTTCCCAAAAAGGAATGTTCCTCCAAAATCTTCCAATCCGCCGGCTCTATCCGGGGAACCGGACGGTTCTGCTCTTTTCCCAACTGCTGCAGAAGGCGGAGAAACAAAAGGGGAATATCCTGTCCCCTCTGTCTTAAGGGCGGGAGGAAAATGCGCAGCACATCCAGCCGATAGGCCAAATCCCGGCGAAACAGCCCCTGCTTTGCCAGCATGTGAATGCTTTTGTTGGTGGCAGAAACAATCCGCACATCTACAGATATCACCTTGTTGTCCCCAATCCGGCGAATCTCCCTTTCCTGGAGCACCCGCAGCAGCTTTGTCTGAATCGACAGGGAGATCTCCCCGATCTCGTCCAGAAACAGAGTTCCCCCATGAGCCTGCTCAAACAGCCCCATTTTTCCACCCTTCACTGTGCCGGTAAAGGCACCCTCCACATAGCCAAACAGTTCACTCTCCAATAAATTTTCTGGAAGAGCTGCGCAGTTGATAGCCACAAACGGACCATTCTTCCGGTTGCTTCCATTGTGTATGCTCTGGGCAAACAACTCCTTTCCCGTTCCTGTCTCCCCCACAAGGATAACGTTGGACTCAGACAATGCATATCGTCTGGCCGTCTCGATGGTATCATCCATAATTTTGCTCTCATGGATAATATCCTCAAAGGTATACTTTGCCCTGAGTCCCTTTTCACTTAATTTCCGCCGTATTTGCCCCTCCAGTTTCTGCACCTGTGTGATATCCGTCATCAGAATCACAATACCCGATATTTTCTCATTGGCAATCACTGGGGTAAAGGAAACAGACACCGTAATCTGGCTGACAGGCAGCTTAAAAATCCTTCCTGCAATCTCCTGTCCGGAGCTAAGAGCTTCTTTATATACAGGATACAACATAGGAAACGCCTCTTTCAAAGGCCGGTTCATCAGGCTTTTCTCATTGTTCATCATCCGGGCAATGTGATTGCGCACCTTCACCGTTCCGCTGCGGTCTACAAACAAAATCCCATTTTTGGAGGAATAGATAATTGTCTTGTAGGTCTCTGAGCGAAGCCGCTCCTTGCGAACCTCCTCCACGGTGCGGATTGCCTCATTGAGAGCCAGAAGAACCGTATCCTCCCCGGTCCGGATCAACCGGAAGGGAATCTGATATTCTTTGGCATATCTCCCTGAAGAAAATCCCCCAATCAGGGCGTCACATCCATTCTTTTTTGCGTCCCTTACCTTTTTCTCCAGCTCACGGTATGTGTCCGGCGAATAGACTTCCACCTCACAGCCAAATTCCCGGCAGAGATCAGCTGCCTCGTAAATTTTTCCGAAAAAGCCACAGATGGCCACCTTTCTCGCCCCATAGACTTTTTTGCACTCCATGACAGTCCGCATTATATCATAACCAGAAATCACCATATCCAGTACAGGAGTCTGAGGAGAAGTAGACCGCAGAAGCCGGCTGCTGTAGCCTCTGGCAATGACAGCGTCATAGTCTGCCACGGAAAGCTGCTCCACCTCATCCACACTCCGCACCAGAATCTTTGCCGAAATCCGCCGCCTTTCCGGATGATTGTCCAAAATATAGGTTATCGTCTTTTCCAGTTCCGGATAAGGAACAATAAACAACAAACGAATCATGTATAACCTCTCTTCCCTGTGATTTTCCAAACAATTGCTCTGTTGATTGTAAACGCCTTTTTTCTATCCGTCAACACAACTGTGGCATACTGTTGCATATGAAACATTTTCCAACACTGTTTCATCCAGAAAAATTCAGACTGCCAAAAATCCTTTCCATTCTTTTTTCTCCCTTCTGGAAGAACACTTAAAAATTCGTATTTGTCTGCTTCCCCTTCGATCAGGCCTGTGGGACAAAAAAGCATGTTCCAAACAGCACTGGGTTATCCGCCATCTTCTCTTATTCTGAAATATGGCACCAGATTTGCTATGATAATGGTTATCAGAGCTCTCCAAGCCTGGATTTGCAGGAAGGGTTCTGGATGCATATCAATAACAAAAGGAGGATTTTTACATGGATTACAGCTTTCTCATAAAAAACAGCAGCAATAAAAAGTCAAGGGTTGGCATTGTGGGGGCCACCAGTGGCTATGGCTATACCCTGCTTGCCCAGATCTCCCAGGTATCCCTTATAAAGCTGCGCATGATCTGCGCCCTAGATGCAAAGGACTGTCAGAGGGTTCTCCTCGAGCTGGGCTATGACAAGGAAAGGATTGTCATCTGTGAAAATATCCATCAGCTTCAAGCTGCTCCCGACCAGGCCATCCTGGTTCTCACAGACTACCGCCTGGTTCCAAATACGGATATCACTGCCCTGGTGGAATGTACCGGCAACACGGTTGTTGGTTCTGAGCTTTCCGAGGCAGCCCTGAAGAAAGGGATCCATGTGTACATGGTTTCCAAGGAAACCGACAGTGTGTGCGGATCTGCCCTGAATCAGATAGCAAAGGAAAATCGCAGTATCTATACCCTGGTAAACGGAGACCAGCCCCGGAATCTTTTGGATCTGATCTCCTGGGGCCGGGTTCTGGGGCTGGATATTGTCTGCGCCGGCAAATCCAGCGAATATGATTTTGTCTGGAATCCAGATACCAGTGAGTTTACCTATCTCAATGATACAGACCAGCCCCATGAGCCTATGCCAGGCATGAAGGCTTTGTGGAAGTATCAGGGAACCGAGACCTTAAAAAAGAGGGAATACCTGCTGGAAAAATACAGAGCCGTCATAGCAGCAGACCTTTGTGAGATGAATCTTGTGTCCAATGCCACCGGCATGGCTCCTGCTTGCCAAAGTATGCATTATCCCATTGCCAAGATCAACGAGCTGGCTGATATCTTCATCCCAAAAGAGGATGGGGGCATTCTGGAAAAAACTGGTGTTGTGGATGTATTCTGCAATCTCCGCCGCCCGGATGAGGCCAGCTTTGCCGGCGGTGTGTTCATTATCATCCGCTGCAAAAATCAAAAGGTGTGGAAGATCCTGGCCGGAAAGGGCCATGTAGTCAGCCAAAACAGAAAATACGCCTGTGTGTATCTTCCCTATCACTATATGGGACTGGAATCTCCTATTTCCATCCTCTTAGGAGATCTGATGGGAATCGGTGCCAATGAAAGCTGCCGTCAGACTGCTGTCATGGCCGCCGTGGCCCAGGAAGATATTGCAAAGGGAACCCTTCTTAAGGTACATGGGCACCACCATTCCATTGACCATATTGTTCCGGAGCTTTGGGAGAAAAGAGATGCAATGAATATCGCCCCCTTCTATCTGTTAAATAACATGACTCTGCTTAATGACATAAAAAAGGGCGATCCGATCACCCTGTCGGATGTGAATCTGAAGGGACAACGGCTATATGAACTGTATCAGCTGGGAATGGCCCTTGAATGAAAATTGATGAAGAAATGAGGTATGAAATGAACAATTCTTTATTGTGGGGATGTATTGCTGATGATTTTACCGGGGCCAGCGATGTGGCTTCCTTCTTTGTAGAGGGGGGCCTGAAAACCCTTTTGTTTAACGGACTTCCCTCCTCTGTTCCTGCCAGTGATTGTCAGGCTGTTGTCATAGCCCTGAAAACCAGAACCCAGGAAACCGGTTCTGCCATAAAAGATTCCCTTTCTGCTGCCCGATGGCTGAAAATGCAGGGGGCAAAGCAGCTTTATATGAAATACTGCTCCACCTTTGACTCCACCCCAAAGGGAAATATTGGCCCGATTCTGGACGCTTTGCTGGAAGAATACCAGCTCCCCTACACCATCCTCTGCCCGGCTCTCCCCGTCAACGGGCGCCAGGTCATCCAGGGAAGGCTGTACGTCAACGGCATTCCCTTAGACCAAAGCCCTATGGGGCAGCATCCCTTAACCCCTATGTGGGATTCCCGTATCTCTGTGCTAATGGAAGCGCAGAGCAAATATCCCACCATCCATATAGACAGAAGCCTGTACTCACTCCCCGTCCACCAGACTGCTGACAAAATCAGAACTTTTGGGGCAGAGCATCCCCGCTTTTATGTTATTCCTGACTATGAAAAGGAGGAGGATGCTGCTGCCATTGCAGACCGGTTCGGACATCTTCCCCTCCTTTCCGGCGGCTCCGGCCTTGTAGCTGAGCTGGCCCGCCGCCAGTCCTTTCGTGAGACAGAGCCTTCCCAGCCCGCCCTTATACTGGCAGGAAGCTGTTCGGACATGACCCGCCGCCAGATTGTCTGTGCCCAAAGCCACCACATCCCTTCTTTAAAGATTGTTCCCCAAAAGCTTCTGGAGGGAAGCCAGACACAGGAGGAATTATGGCATTTTATCCAGGCCCACCAAGGTCAGGAGGTTCTGGTATACAGCTCTGACTCTCCTGAAAATGTACATGCCGTCCAAAAGTCCGGCAAGGAAAGGATGGCACAGCTGTTAGAGCAGACCATGGCACAGCTGGCCAGGCAAGCCGTGGCAGCCGGGTATACCCGTATTATTGTGGCAGGCGGTGAAACCTCCGGAGCTGTCACCAAAGCCCTGGGCTTTGACTCCTATATTATAGGAGAAAGCGTGGCTCCCGGCGTCCCTGTGATGATCCCCCACAACCGTCCCAATATCCGGCTGGTACTAAAATCAGGGAATTTCGGGCAAGAGGATTTCTTTTTAAGAGCCTTAGCCCTTACCAAAGGATAGCCTGCCGGCATCTTACATAGGACTGTCAGGAAATAGAGAAATGCGCCTGTGTGAGGATTCTGTTCGCGCCGCCCTTACAGAGTTAGGGATGGACACGGCTATTGACCATGTAACAGACTTCGCACAGATTGAACCTTTAGGACAAAATGTCCTAGAGCTTGGGCGGTACTTTTCACAGTACCGCCCCTTTTCATGGCCAGAGGCATCCTTGTTGATACCCCTAATTGGAGTTATAATACAAGTGTAATGGAATAGGGAAGGAGGAACAATGGGTATCATCATACCTTTCACACCACATTCCTTTGTCACTTCCGCGCCAAATACATCCTTGCCTCATAAGGACGCAGCACTTCCAAAAAACCAGTTTTTTCTATCTTCCCGACCTTTTTCTCCGATCCTTCTTTCCCTGATTTCATCTCCCCAGACTCCATTTTCCTGGGCCTTATTTCCTCTGAGCGTATTCCTTCGGCTCTCATTTCCCCGGGCCTGTCATTTCCCTCCTCATAATTCCCGATCAAAAGCTCTGTCTCATCCCAAGACTCCTCCAGCTCGCACCGGGCTGGCTTTCCAAAAAAGTTGCATACCACCAAAATCCGACTCTCCTCATTCTCCCTTAAATAGGCAAAGATCTGTTCATCTTTCTCAAGAAGCAATCGGAAACAGCCATCTGTCAGAACCGGATATTCCTTCCTCAGCTTTATCAGCTTCCGGTAATACTCAAACACAGAGTCTGCCACTCCCACCTGAGCCCTGCTGTTGATCTCCTGGTAATTGGGATTTACCCGGATCCATGGCTCCCTTTCAGAAAATCCGGCATATTTCCCTCCATCCCACTGCATAGGCGTCCTGGCATTGTCCCTGCTCTTGGCATAAATCGAGGCCATGATCTCCTCTTCCCCATATCCCAATTCCATCCGCTCCCGGTACATATTCAAGGTCTCAATATCCCGGTAATCCTGGATATCATATTTCACATTGGTCATTCCCAACTCTTCCCCCTGATAGATATAGGGAGTTCCCTGCATCCCGTGAAGCAGGGTTGCCAGCATTTTGGCAGACTCCACCCGATACCTTCCCTCATCCCCCCACCGGGACACAATCCGGGGCAGGTCATGGTTATCCCAGAACAGGCTGTTCCATCCGCACCCGTAAAGACTGGTCTGCCATTGATTGAAAATCTCCTTCAGCTTCAAAAAAGGCAGGGACGCCAAATCCCACTTCTCCTTTCCCTCCTGCTGGTCAAGATTAATGTGCTCAAACTGAAATACCATGGAAAATTCTCTTCCATCCGGATTGCTGTATAGCCTGGCCAACTCCGGGGTGGCTCCCCAGGCCTCCCCCACTGTCACCAAATCCCCCTTTTGAAAGGTTTCCCTGCTCAGCTCCTGAATATAGGTGTGAAGCAAGGGGCCATTGTTTGTGATTCCTTTATCTGGAACCTTGGCAATCTGGTCAATCACATCCAGACGAAAGCCGCCCACTCCCTTGTCCATCCACCAGCGAATCATCCGATAGATTTCCTGGCGCACGCTGGGATTGTCCCAGTTTAAATCCGGCTGTCTTACGGAAAACTGGTGAAAATAATACTGCCCCACCTCCGGCACCCACTGCCAGGCCGATCCCCCAAAACAAGCCCGCATCTCATTGGGAGGCGTTCCTTCCTCCCCGTCCCTCCACACATAATATTCATGGTAGGGATTGTCTCTTTTGGACTTTGCCTCCTTAAACCAGGGGTGCTCATCTGAGGTATGGTTCAGTACCAAATCCATAATAATACGGATATTGCGCTTTTTCGCCTCCCCAATCAGCTGCTCCATATCAGACAAGTTCCCAAACATGGGATCAATATCCTGATAATCAGAAATGTCATAGCCATTGTCATCCTGAGGGGATTTGCACACCGGCGAAAGCCAGATTCCATCTATTCCCAGCCGCTCCAAATAATCCAGCCTTTGGATAATCCCCTGCAAATCCCCGATTCCGTCCCCATTGCTGTCCTGGAAGCTGCGGGGGTAAATCTGATAAATCACCGCATTCTGCCACCATTTGGCTGCGAAGGGCTGGGGTTGGTTTTTGGACTGAATCTGGTTTTGACCTTGCCTTTTCCTCTGATTTTGATCTTGATTACTCCTCTCTTGCTCCATGATTTTCTCCACTCCTTTTATGTTCTATATTTTTGTTTTATCTTTATGTGTTCTACCGCCTTGTGTCCTGTTTTTCCATCTCCTTACCATTTTAAAAAAAACTTTAAAAGATGTACAGAATAATTTTTACTGATTGCAGATGAATTTTGCAGGCTGCTAAGGGGACAGACGATTTCCTGTATGGCTCACAGGGGGAAATTTCTTATTATCCGACTAAACACAGATGACCGTATAATTCTGCATTTACGAATGACCGGGTGCCTGCTGCTTACTCCAATTGACTACCCGGAAGAAAACATACACACATCATTTTCAGCCTGAGTAATGGCAAAGAATTACGCTTCTCTGATACACGCCGTTTCGGGCGGTTTTGGCTGCTGAGAAAAGACCAAACCGACACATACAGCGGAATGGAAAAATTAGGTGCCGAACCACTTGACAAGCTGATTACCGCCGGATATTTGAGCACCCATCTAGGGAAACGAAAAAAAGCCATAAAAAAATGTCTGCTAGACCAAAATATCATTGCAGGAATCGGAAATATCTATTCAGACGAAATTTTGTTTACTGCAGGGATTTATCCGGCACGTCCGGCAAACAGCCTGAACAGGAAAGAATGGGAGCAGCTCACTGCTGCTATCCCGGAGCGTATTTCTTTTTTATTAATACAAATAAAATAACACCAGAATACTATTTAGAAACCAAAGGGAAGGATTACCGCAACACACCATATCTGCAAGTCTACGGACAGGCAGGAAAACCTTGTCTGAAATGCTGGAAAGCTCTCTGCCGTATTGTGATTGGCGGCAGGAGCAGTGTATACTGCCCTGTCTGCCCAAAAATTTAGAAAGATCGAAAGGGATGAGAGATGGTCTTAGCGCTTATGTGGCTGCCTATATACCAGCAGACAGGAAAATCTACAAATTCAATAACGGACTTGTGCATTTAGATAATCCAGTTACAAGTGATCCTATCGATTGAATATATAATCCTGACAGCCTCTGCATTCAGCTTTATCGGATTGTACCTACAATCTTCACATTCCCGCCCTCCTTAAATATGCCGGAGCAATTATACTTCCAAAGCCCTTTTTCCAGGGGAATCTCTCTTGCTATGTCAGCGGACTCAATCGTAATCCGCTGTTCTTTCCCATCCGGGCCAAACAGAAAGAAATCCAGAGATCCGCCTTTTATATCTGAGGTGATTTCTAAAGTTAAGATTTGATTATCCTCAGCCTGAAACGAACCGGACTGGGCAATGTTTCGCTGGCCCGGATGATTGGCCAGATCAATAACTGGATTTCCGTTCGCATAACCGGCAACATCCGGGGAACGATCATTGCCAGGAATCAGATCAACCGTATTTTTCGCATCGTCATAATGAATAGTATACCCTAAACTTGTCAGCAGCTCATTGGCTGGCATGTACAGATTCGGATCTTGTTCGTCATCCATTGTAACAAAAATCAAGGGGTGTTGAAAGGAAAGAGGAGCTCCCTTAAGGGTTACGTTTGTATCACACAGATTGGCAGATTGAATCCCTGTTGCTGCAAATGCAGTGGTTATTCCCAGGGTCCCAATGATCAGTCCTGCAGCAAAGCTTTTCATATCAATTTTTTTCATTCATATGCCTCCGTTTTGGGAATTTATAGTTTTCTTTAGTTTAACATAATCAGAGGATATGTACAAGATCATGAGGTGAAAATGACACGGTAAACACAAGCTTTTGCTTATGGCTTGCTGGTAATGCTCAGCCTTGGAGAAAAAGCATACCTTTCCCAATTCCTATCTGTTTGAACTTCTCCAAAAGTTTACGTTTACCGTGATGAAAATGGATTTTTCACAGAAATTGGTGTTACTGTAAACTGTAACAAATGGATCCGGTCTTTCCCCTTTATCACCGGATAGAAGAGTAAAAAAAGCCAAGGCACCCCGCCGACACCACAAACATCACCCCTTCTGCCGCCGGAACCGCCAGCCACACCCCTACAATTCCCCACACCCGCGGCAGCAGCAGGATGCTGCCAGCCAGCAGGCCAAACGTCCGCAAAAAGGAAATCGCTGCCGATATTTTTCCGTTGGACAATGCAGTAAACATCCCCGAGGCAAAAATATTCCACCCACAAAACAGAAATCCAAAGGAAAAAATCCCAAAGCCATGTACCGCAAGCTTATAAACCTCAGATGCTTTTTGCGCAAACATCCCCGCAATATATTCGCCGCCTGTCCGGGAAAATCCAAACACTGCCAGGGATGCCACGGCAAGGAACCCTGCGCTGATGCGAAGCACCCGCCTCTGCCGGGCGTGATTTTTATTCCCGTAATGAAAACCGATCACCGGGGCAATTCCCATGGAGTAGCCCAGAAACAAGGTATTCAGAAGAAACTGGGAATAGATCATAATGGTGATGGCCGCAACTCCATCCTCCCCCACCAAACCCATCATGGTAATATTAAACAGATAAGTAGTCAGGGCTGTCGCCAGCTGGCTCACCATTTCCGAGGAGCCATTGATGCAGCTTTCCGTCACCACCTTCATCCGCCCGGATGCCTGAACCCATCCAGGCGCCTTTCCCTCTCTCCTCAGGGGAACAAAGAAAAGTGTTCCCCTTTTTCCCATAAAAAAAACCATCCCCGCAGCTGCCGGAATCAGATAGCCGATTCCTGTCCCCAAAGCCGCTCCCCGTATCCCCATCCCCAGGGGCACAAGAAACAGATAGTCAAAAATAATGTTTGCCACACCAGCCAGAACCGACAGCCCCAGCCCCAGTCCCGGCCTGCCGGCAGTCACCAGAAAATTGGCAAATAAGGTCTGTAAAATATTGGCCGGAATAAAGAGAACCAACACGGTAAGATAATCTCTGCAATAAGGAAAAAGCCGGCCACTGGCGCCCAGAAAGATGATGATTTCTTCCATCCAGAAAAGTCCTGCTGCCAGAAGTGCCATCCCCATGGCCACACCTGCAGCCACCAGCATGGTGAAATCTTCCCTGGCTTCCTGTTCCGCCCCTTCCCCCATCTTGCGGGAAACAATGGCATTGCCCCCCGCCGCCAGCATGGTTCCCAGGCCAACGGTGAGATTGATTACCGGGCAGACTATGTTGATGGCAGAAAGGGCGTCCGTATTAACCAGCCGCGCCACAAAAATAGTATCCACCATCGTGTAAAGCCCCATAAATATCATCATTACAATGGTAGGGAAGGCAAATTTCAGCAGGGAGGAAACGTTCCATTCCTGATCTAAGACATTCTCACTCATATGGCCACCACCTCATATACGGATTCTGCGGCTGTCTTGCCCACTGGTTTTAGGCTTGTTCCTTTTGCCAGCTCCAGGCTCTTCTGGCTCGGCTTTTCCGGATTCCTTCGGCTCACTTTTCCCAAAACCTTCTGGTTCGCCTCTTTCACATTCCTTCGGTTCGCCTTTTGCAGACCCTTCTGATTTGCCTCTTTCACATTCCTTTGACTTACCTCTTCCGAATCCTTCCAGTTTGCCTCTTCTGGGTTCCTTCGATTCGCCTCTTCCAAACCCTTCTGGGTTGCCTCTTCCGGATTCCTTAGGCTCGCCTCTCCAATCCCTTTCCAATTCGCCCCTTCCGGATTCCTTCGACTCACTTTTTCCAAATTCTTCCGATTCATCTCTTCTGGATTCCTTCGACTCGCCTCTTCCAGGCTCTTCTGGTTCGCCTCTTTCACATTCCTTCGACCCACCTCTTCTGAATCCTTCCAATTCGCCCCTTCCGGGTTCCTTCGGCTCCTCCCTTCCATCCCCTTCCAACTCACCTCTTCCTGATTCCTTAGGCTCGCCTCTCCCACTCCCCTTCGCAAAACCATCCTCTGCGTAGGATAGCCAAATTCAACCAGAAACTCCGCCTCCCCAAAGCCAAGTTTCCTATACTCCTCACGCTGCCCCGTATCTGCCTGGTCTCCCTGGCGGAAGGTTGTGATACTGATCTCCTCCCTATCAGCTGCAAATACATGTTCTAGCATAAAATCCAGCAGCTTTCTCCCTGTCCCATAGCGGCGGTACTGAGGATGTATCCCCAAAAAGTCAATCCTCCCATCCTGGCGGGAAAATGCCGCTGCCCCTATCATGGCCGCCCCGTCCCGCATAAAAAGGGCCTGCTTTTCCTCCACACAGGCTACAAGCTGCCTTCGGTGCTGCTCTTCGTCATAGCCGGGAAAGCCGTCAATCACCAGGGAAACAAATTCCATCCATGCCGGAATATCCTCCTGCCCCACATAGGCAATCTCCCCTGCCAGATCACCATGAACCAATGGATTCCGGTTGAGATCAAGCTTTAGCTGCAAAGGATAAAACATCCGGTTCCTTTTATATTCCATCGGCGTTTTCTTGTACATGGACTTAAAAACCCCTGTAAATGCCTGTTGGCTCTCATACCCTGCTGCCAATGCGATCTCCAAAATGGCTTTCTCCGAAAATACCAGCCATCTCGCTGCTTCCGTCAGCTGCCTGCGCCGGATATAGTCATGGATTGTGATTCCAGCCGTCTGAGTGAACATGCGGTGCAGATAATATTTGGAATAGTGAAACATGGCAGCAATCCTGTCCAAATCCAGTTTATCCTCCTCACAGCGCCCTGCCGGTCTGTCCCCCTTCACACAATCCTCAATGTATGAAATAACAGCGGAAATGTTTTCAATATCACGATTTTTCATCCCCATTCTCTCCTTTACTCCTGTTGCTGTTATGACATTTTACCAGACTGTAAGAACCATGTTTTCATCATTCTTGCGCTGTTCCCGTTTTCACAAGCCGAATTTTTCTCCCTCTCCCATTGCCTGAACTGACATCCGGAAAAAGAAATGTCAGTTCTTTTCCCCATCCCATAATCCTTTTATCTGAGGAAGCGCCACGCGGTCTGCCGGCAGCCAGTCCACCTCCTCTATGGTTTCCCTTGTCAGCCACCTAGCCGCTTCATGCTCCAAAAGCACTGGCTCCCCCTCTTTGATTTCACACAAAAAACAATGCATCCGCAAATGAAATTCCGGGTAATCATATTCCACAGTAGCAACCCATGCAACCATTGTAACCTCCACGGCCAGTTCTTCGCGAATCTCGCGAACCAGAGCCTGCTCCATGGTTTCCCCTGGTTCCATCTTGCCGCCGGGAAATTCCCACTTGCCCTTATAAGGCCCGTACCCCCGCTGCGTTGCAAAAACAGCATCGTTGTGTCTGATGACAGCAGCGACCACCTGGATTTCTCTCATATTTTCCTCCACGCCTTCCCCCACTCCTTCTTTTCCTTTTGCTCCGATCTCATCCCACATCCGGCACGGCTGGCCTGTCCTTTCTGGGCGTAAATACAGAGCAGGGCTTCCACACATCTTCCGGAATCTGCAGCCCCTCTATCCATTCCTCCATCTGTTTCCATTCTTCCTCTGACAGACAAAGCGGAGCGCCGCAGAGACTCCCGTCACAATAATAATCCTGAAATTCATAATGAAATTTTCTTTCTTTTTCATTGGCTCCTGCCTCTGTCTCTCCGCCGCCCCAGGCCTCCTGACCGGTTCCCATGCCATCACCATCCGGGCTTTCCAGGACTTCTCTCATGCTGTAGCAGCCCTCCTTAATCTCATTGCCCTGAAAGTCCAGCCTCTTGATCCACCAGTCTTTATTATCCTGATACCAGGACACACTGAGTATCTTTCCATTGGCCAGGGGGAGTTCATATCCATGGTAATCCGCTGAAATATACGACCCCCACATTTTAATATGTCCCTTATCATAGCAAAATGAGGCCGTATTATTCACCCCTTCCTGGTAGCGGCGAATCACCAGTTCCTTCACTCCATCCTGATTAAAATCCATCAGAAAATAACTCCATCCACATCTCCCGTCCCCATTTTCCAGGCTTTCCTCATAATTGCTTTGCAGGCTGCCCCACCGCTCATCCTCCACAAGGGAAAAATCTCCTTCCATCATTGCCTTGTAGGCCTCCCACTCCTCGCCCTTTTCCTCATTGACTGGAAGGGGTTCTCTGTCCTCTAACCAGTAGCAGGGAAGCAATTCCTCCCCTGGCTGATATCCTGGATTCTCCCCTTCCCCAAACAATTGGGCATATGTCATGGGATGGGGCGCCTGTTTCGCTGCCTGGAAATAGCTCTCTAATATTTCAAAAGCAATCTCCTCTTCCACTTCAATCTCCGGGCATTTATCTATGGATATCTGGTAGATGCTCTCCCGCTTGTTCCCTGAACGGATAGGAACCTCCCGCAGGCAAAGTTCCCTGCCTGAAGCTTCATAGCAATAAAGCCTTTCCGTTGTTTGCCCGGTATATTCGGTAAGGTTGGCATACATCTGTCCTTTTCCCAGCAGATTCCAGCCTTCCTCCTTCTGATGATACAACCCAACCTTGTCCTCCCCGGGATAATATTTCAATACACAGGCTCTTTTCGTATTCACTGTCATCTCCGGAAGTCCGTCACCATCAAAGTCCTGATAAAAATAATCCGATTGCCGGACAGCCTCCTGAAATTCATCCTCCTCGATTTCCTCTGCCCCAAAGATCAAATCTTTGTAAAAAACCGTTCCCTCCTGGTCTGGGAAATGGATGGGAATCTGATTTGTGACTGCTTTTACAAATGCTTCCTTGTAAAGCTTATCCGTCTGTTTATCGTAACGAGCCATGTCTACCGGGGATTCCTGAATCGTAAAATCCATGGTTTGTGCCTGGCGGATGATTTCTTTTTCGGTCTTTTCTGTGGTCTCCTCTCCCAGATCTTCTGCCATCTTTTCTGTGGCCTCCTCCTGTGTTTTTGAGGTTTTCCCTAAGGCGGGTTCGGAGGAAACCGGAAATGGAGACTGGGACTGCGCGGGGGAAGCAGGCACCGAAACGGCGCCTTTGTTCTGGTTGTATCCACAGCCAATCAGGAGCAGGCTGGTTAAGAGGATTGCAGGTATGGGGTGGGAAAGGAGGAGCGTTACCTGGGGGTGAGGGAGCTTTTGTTGGATTCTTTGGAGTTTGGTTCTTTTGGGTTGGGGTTCTTTTGACTGGTTCATCTTTGGCTGGCTTCTCTTTGGTTGGTTCATCTTTGATTGGCTTCTTCCTGGTTGATTCATCTTTAGCTGGTTCATCTTTGATTGGCTTCTCCCTGGTTGGTTCTTTTTTGTTGGGTTATCTTTTATGGATTTGTTTATGTGGAGTTCCCTGTGCTTTTATTATGGAAAGTTGAAAAGGCTTATTTTGTGGTGATTGGTTGCTCAGATTTTGTCTGGTGGGACGATTTGGCTAAAATTATATTTCTATCAAAATTCTATCAAAATCAAACCTACAAAATTTCTATCAGAATCAAATGCAAATGGGAATTTAACAGATATACGAATCCATCAGTTCCCAGTAACTGTTCCATAAACAATCCATATAATGTCCAAACATAAATCGTGAATTTGATAAACAACATCCTATTGTTTGATTATCAGCATCGAAAACAAAACTGTCAACCACCAATTCTTGACACATTTGAACCGGAGATTCAACTAAACTCTGTTTCACACCATAAAATTCATAAAAATCCGGATGAAATGCTTGCTGTATGAATCGATCTATGTTATCTGACATATATTTTAGCTTTCTCCAATATATCTCAATTTCTTCATTTCTTACAGTTTCATCGTGCTTCTTCCATATGTAGTAACTACATGGTTCACAAAAAGGAGAAACAAATCTCGGATTGTTCCCTATCACTTCTTTTACTTTATAAGCATCCATATCCACTGTTTTGTACCTCTGTATCTAATGCGTGTCTGAAAATTATTTTCTGGTCGCTGTGCGTTCTATTTTGTGGGAGATTTGTCCCAAATGAACACAGCATTGTGGAACGTTGAGTGAAGTTGAGACAAATATACCAAGAAGCAGGGCGTACTGATGGCGGATATGAATTTTCAATCTATAAAACAGCTGAATGGGACAATACCTCCGCTTCGTCAGGCAGACCCTGCAGTAGCGTCATTGAGTGGAGCCAATGCAACAGATGGAAATTCAGGCAAGTCCTTTGACAACTGTGAACCGGTTCGTACACCAGGATTTACGTTTCATCAGCCGCCATTATCTAAAAATACCTTCTATATTTTGCCAGAATGCCCTTCGTGGCCAAGGAGATATTTACTAAAAAAGAGAGCCAGCACCAATTTCTCAGTGCAACGGCTCCCTATTCTTCAAAAACACCAATCGCCTAATAGTGACGCCAACACATGACGCTTACCTAGATAATGGCACTGACATAGGACTTACTGTTGGTGCTTCTATCTTAGCATATGCTAAATGGCTTGTCAAGATTGCTTAAAAATATCCGGATTCCCATTTTTTGGAAAAGTTACTGTTCAGGGGGTGGACACCCGATGTAGAAAACTGTAACTAGGAAAATCATGGAAATTTTAAAAATCCCTTGAATTACTTAATTACTTACATTATAATAAAAAACAGAGGTATCTGCTGGTAACAGATACCTCAAACCGGGATGGCTGGTGGCCAGCAATCCCACAAGATTATCGAAATAGCCGCTTAATTCATCAGACAAGTGCGGCTATTTTTTTGTATTGCTGTTATCCTTGCCAAACGAATATCCAATGCCAAAACAGGTCAAGCCAAAACTCAGCACTGCCATCAACCCTAAAATATCCATATCGCATAGTCCTCCCTTCTTTTAGATTTCAAAATCCTTTATGTGAAATATCAACATCACATATCTGCTATAAGTCTCCCATCCTTAGTAATTTAATTTACATGGAAGCTTCCGCTTTTTACACAGGAAACCTAAATATGAATTTGAGCATTCCTTTCCTGCTCAGATCATCAAAGACTTCTTTATACTTTCCTGTTTGTAATTGGGAATAATAAAGATTAGAAAAAACATCTGCTATCTGTATGAATTTATTATCCTTTGAATCAAAATAATTTACAATAAATTTACCTGCACTAATTCCACCCAACATCAATTCTGTATTGAGGTAATTTTCCAAGAAATATTTGGTTTCTGTTTTCTCATTGCGCTCATCTAATTGCAGGCAGCAATCCTCATTTGGCAACAGTCCATTCTTGATAAAATAGCCTATTGCCAAACGTACCATATAGTTAAAAGCACGGGCTGTGTTCTCACAAAAAGAATCCGTCAGTCTTGCATTTTCTACTACTATGTAGTAAATATCAAAATAATGGCCTTTCGAGAAAAAATCAGAAAACTTTAACTTCATTTCTCTGTCAAATGACATGCCCTTTAGTTCTTTAAACCCATTACGATCAAACATTTTCCCGCCCGGCCTTAGGATCTTTCCTGTTTTTACATCCATTCTATCCTTGTCAAGTTCCAAAAGCCTGTCGTAATTGGAAGATACAAACCGCTTATATGCTTTGCTTAGCTTGTCCTTTTCTATTACATGTACCATTGCCACTATAAAATATGGCACATGGGCAATGCGATTGTTTATAGACCCGGATTCGTCTATATAAATATTCATAATCAATTTTCCCCTTTCCACCATCTTTCGATGGCAAATCTATGATTCAATAATTTTGATAAAAAAACACATTTATCTGTTTTGTACTAAAATCCGATATTATAAAATCTTCTTAAAAATGAGTATAAGAAACAAAGCCGGAGTTGTCCTACTTATCCTCTCTCAGAATAATGTAGAAATCAACTCCGGCAAGAGTCCTCGTCTTATATGGAACTACGCTCGGCTCATGAATCCTTTTAACCTTGACTTTCTTTAATTCTTTCACTTAAAATATTATATGCTGCCATTCGTTCTGCAAAATTCATTCTAGCTGTTATCTGATCTATCACATTAACTGCAGGTATATAAATATATTTTGGATTTTTCTCATTCCTGCTATTTCCTTTTACCTCAACTACTAATTCTTTATTATCCCGGAAACATAATTTAAAAGCTTTATACCCTTCCGGGCTATAAACAAAAATTTCTTCATTTTTTTGTTTTTCCACTTGACATCTTCACCCCCGTATGTTATACCCTTTTCGGTAACGGCTCCTTCGGATTATTCCTCGCATTTCTGATGATTGTACGTACATCTTCAATCTCCGCTTTTGCCATTTCATCCCCCATTACCAAATAAGAAATCACCATACCGGCTCCTCTCACCGATTCCTTACCGGTAATCATTTTTTTATTTGCGCTTCCTATCACTAAAATATTATACCAAAGTTCATTGTCAAAAGACCAATCAACCTGATT
Source organism: Lachnospiraceae bacterium (assembly GCA_022794255.1). Lineage (GTDB taxonomy): Bacteria > Bacillota > Clostridia > Lachnospirales > Lachnospiraceae > Brotaphodocola. Next base: position 16,188 of record JAAWEL010000017.1, on the reverse strand, counting down.
CAGTTTTTCCACTATGCTTAACCATGGCAGTTCTTTACTTTTCGCCATTCTTGCCACATGAGCCAAAGCCATCTGTGTGATCGGCTTACATAATAGATTACTGTCTCTCATAATGGATATCGTCCGGCCATTCTGTGTCAGCCAAATATATTCTTGGAAGGTTTCAAGATTTTTTAACAAAATCCCCCAAAAATCAGATACCTCTCTGTACGCACTTTCAATCTCATCCTCTCTCGGCAGCGCCTTTGCAGAGAATTTCTTATCCTTAAGCAAAGTGTCTGCTATAGTATAAAGTGCGCTTAACGTGGTTAACTGTTTACTTCTCAAAGAAAGTGTATTACTTTTCCAGTTTACCAACTCGATGCCATTAATAGGAGCAAGAGGTTCACCTTCTGATATCAATCTTCTGGAAATCACGGCAAAAATATCATCATCGCTTGTAATGATATTATCTCCTCTGCTTGTCTGTTTCGCATACTTGTTGATCTTATTAAATATCTTACGAATTTTCTTCGTGTCAGTATGCTCTACAAGAATCACGCTGATTTCTTCATTTGCCAGTTCCGGATGAGGCTCTAGCTTATTGATTGCCGGTGTCATCTTTACACCTGCCGGTACTCCCATAAATCCCTTAATTCCGATACGGAGCGCAAGAAGCCTGTGTTGCCCATCCAAGGCAATCAAACGTTCTTTACCCGGCAATGTCAAGAAGCCCATATCTCTCATCGGCATTCGGTATGCGGCAGGCAATCCAGGTATTGCCTCTGCTACGGATTCAAATACAATGTCCTCATATCCAGAATAAATATCAATAATCAGGCTACCAAAAAATCGATCCGGATCTTCTACCACATAGGGAACCATTTCTTCTACCACACGCCGGATATCAAATTCCCGCTGCATTTTCTCGTCAGCACTCATATCCGGCCATTCTGGAAGTTCCTTGGCAATACCTACATTATCAATCAGCTGTCCTACCGGCATTTTCGCCAGATAATATGGCGTATTTCCCATTCTGGCACGTATACATCCGATTGTTGCCATAAATCACCTCACAATGATTCCAATCTCCCAATATTTAGTTACCATAATTTTAGCACCCATCAGTATTGTTGTCAATACCAAAACATACTTTAAACAAAAAACATTTTTTTACAAAAAAACAAGAGCTATTCAGCTCTCGTTTTCTCACCAACTCTTCTTTCAAAACACTCTTCATCCTCTCAAAAACTTATTTGTGGTAAACAGCAAATCTATTTATCATTTACTATAAATAATCCTTTAGCCTTCGGGCAACAAACGGTTGGCTAAGTTTCTGCATTGCTTTTGTTTCAATTTGCCTCACTCGCTCACGTGTAACGTGAAATTCTTTTCCTATTTCTTCAAGAGTTTTTATTTTCCCTCCAAACAATCCATATCGTAACCCTAATACTTTTTTCTCTTTTTCTGTCAATGTTTCAAGGACACTCCTTAATTGTTCCTGCATCGATAGGCTTATAATGCCCTTATCCGCGTTATTCTCTACGATTAATTCTTTTGGCACAATTTCTTCTTCCTCAATTTCATCTTCTATATTTTCATGTTTTTGAAAAACATGATTATTTTCCAAAAACATAGATAAATATTCCTCAAAAGAATCAAATGGCATTGCCCCTGATAAAACATCTTCTATCTGCTCATCTGTAAAAGATAATTCTTTGTATAGCTGTTCTCGTATCTGAGGACATATAAAAATCTCCTTACATTCCACACAACCCTGATCTTTTAATAGAGGAAATGCCATAAAATAAAGTTCCTTTTTATGGAATGGGTAGTACATCAATGGCCTTTGTGTTGGCTGTTTTCTTGCTAAATTTTGTAATATCCACATGGACGCATAGGAGATAAATGACCCGTTACTGTCTGAATCATATTTATCGACCGCAATTATCAGCCCGACACAAGCCTCGCCAATCGCATCCACAATATCCATTTGATATGTTTCTGCACGCTGCACGGCGATTTTAACTGCCATCCGAAGATACATTTCTATCATACGATTTCTAGCATGAATATTTCCTTCTTTCACCTGATACTTTAATTGATTCAGTTCTTTATATTGCGGCGGCACAATATCCTTCACAGCTAAAATAAAAGGTCTCAATGAAGGTTCAAGTTTTATTGCTCGTTCAAAAACATCATCATAATCACTTTGCGCATAATCATCATAATCCTCCTCCTGCCCTGATGCCTTATGCGCACGTTCCGGTTCCTCATCATACACCAAGATTCCCCGAGTTACTATGGCGTTTGACAACCAATCCACATCCTGAATGGGAAGATTCCCTCTATCCGCACAGTCCATAATATAATCAAACGTCACATATCCTTGTTTTTCCGCTTGTTCTAATAAACTTGCGAATGCTTCCTGTCTTTTATCCACTCCCATTCATTTTACTCCTGACTACTCTTTAATACAAAGCTGCAAAATATCATCATCCGAAATTTCTGAATTAAAACGTTCTTGAAATTCTTCTATAAAATCATATAATTTATCAATATACTCATCCGGCTTTGATGCGCCTTCAATCAGCTTCTCATATAGCACATCAATACCGCCTCTCACATAGCTATCAAACCGGGCTTCATCCTGCGGGTCATCACCTGTAGAACGAAATGCCTTATCGATTCGTTTATTTTCATCCGGCTCATGTTCGTTATCTAGAAGCATAATCAGCCGAAAATTAAATAAAAGTTCTTCTTCCGATGCCATTACCCGATCTCCCATTACATTCTCGCCATACACTTGGTTCGTTTCAGGATTTTTTGTGTGATCAATTTCTGCTGTTCTTCCATATAAGAAACCTACTAATGGGGCATTTACATATACATCAATATTTCTCTTAAACAGGCTCGCTTTGCTTTCCCCATCAAACACACTTGTCAGTTGATCGACCCGTAAGGCATGTATGCCCCTGAACCGATATTGCTTTCTGAACATTTCCATGGCATTTCTCCTCGCTATATTAATACAGTCTCAAACTCATTTCTCTTCTCGAATCGGTGTCTGCTTCCAATGCGTTCTCCCATGTAACCCTCAGCCAACTCCCCATCTGTATCTTTAATAAATATAATCACCTGCTCTGCTGTTTCCGGCAAAGCTGTACAAATCGTCTGGATTCTTCTTTTATCAAAAGCAGATAAGGGGGCATCCATAACTAAAGGATACGGCTCTGATGAGAGAAGCTGCGCATCTTCATCCGCAGCATTCCTATTATCCCGTGCCATTTTAATAATACCTGTGATGAAAGCAAAAATCACGGAAATACTCTGTGCTGTTGAAGTCTCCACATCTCCCTCATAATCCGTTGCATAGACGGAGATATGATATTTTTCATCTATGGTAAGATATAATCCCCCCTCATAAATCTGTTTAAAAATATCATTGATCGTCTTTTGCAAACGTTCACGGATTTCTGCCTCACTTGTTTTATATTCTTCCTGCAATTCGCGGTAAATCTTTTGAGCATATGCTTTATAGGTCTCAATTTTCTTATTATTTTCATCTAATAAAGTAAGGTTACGGCGTTTTGTATCTGCCCTTTCCATATCGCTCTGCTTTTTCCCTTTTTCTTGCAGTTTCTGATCCCTCTCTTTATTATCCTTTTGAATCGTCTCATCGCAGATCTGAATATCACGGTTAATAGCACGAACCTTTGTCCTTACATCATCACCACTTAATTTTTTCTCTATAGCTTCTAACTCGTCTTGCAATTCTGCCAACTCATCTTTTTGTCGGCTTATTAAAGCAGTATTTTCTTGTATCTGATTATAAATATCCTGCCCTGTATGAACCCGCCTTCGTGCCTCCTTTTTAAAATCACTAATAGTAGTGCTGATAGACTGCGGCGGCAGATAATCAATTAGTTCTTTTACCTTGTTATATGCCATACTCCCTTCATCTAAATGAGTCCCACAAATGCAGATTTTCTGTTTTAAAAGATATTCTATGGTTTTTCCATGCATATAAGGAATATCTTTTCCTAAAAAATCCTTTTCCGATAATAGCTTTAATGCCTCCTGTTCTAACCTGCGAGAAAAAAATGAACTCAAGCCTTCATTAAAATTATTACAAATTATTTTGTTAATCGCTGATTTAGCTTTCTCTGCATCCAAAATCTTTTTTATCAGTTTTTCCTTCTGCTCTTGAAGCTTTTCCCCCTCCTCATACTGCTTAATTTCTTTTGTCTTTTCGCTTTTCCTGGCTTGCGCTGATTCTATCTCGCTATCTAATTCCTCAATTCTTGCCTCTATGGCCGCAATTTCCGTCTTACATTGAGCAATCGTATCTGTGTATTCTTTAATCTTATCATTGCTTTGTGAGTTATAGCTTGCCTCATAATTGCCTATTACGCTGTATTTTGATTTTGGATTCAGATGTTGTATTGCTTTGTCCATTCCGTCCAGACCAAGTATCCCTTTTACTGCTTCTGCAAAATCATTAGCCTTCTTTCCCGTAGAAATATCCTTGCTCATCTTCTCAATCCGTTCCCCATCAAAGAAAAAATATCGGGACAATTCTTTGGGCAGAATACTTTTCACCTCACTCTCACATAGAGATTTTTTCACATATGTAGTATTTCCAGTAGTATCTTTTTTGGCTATATCAAAAACCGTATTATCTCCTTTTACCTTATTTGAATAGTCCTTGCGATAAATCTGCTCACGAGTCAAAGTATATTCCACCTCACCATGCCGCAGCCTCAATTGCACCTCAACATGCTTTTCCTGACCTGGCCTCATTTCCTCCACCTCAAGCTTATTCAACATTGATTTATCAGAAAACTCCGTTTCTCCATAAAGACACCAGAAAAACGCCTGGGCAAAAGTTGTTTTACCGGTTCCATTTTCCCCAATGATGATGGTAACATTTTTTCCATCTGTCCCTTCTGCAAAATCGATTGACTCATTCCTAAATTGACGAAAATTTTTCAATTTTATTGATTGGAGTAGCATTGTACTTCCTCCTCTATCTGTTTTTTTATCCATTCGATCATTTCTTTATCTGACTTGGATCTTGTCTTTAAATTCATATTCTCCTGAATAACAATTTTCCGTTTTAATCTTCTTATTGCTTTGTCCTCAATTCTAATTTCATCCATAGTCACAGCCCTTCTTCCTCAATATCATCCTCTAAAATATGATACGCATCCTGTATATTCCAGATCCAATCATTTGCTTCCATGGAATTCATCGCCAGACGTCCAAATTCCTTTAATCTGGCCAATTCATTTTTAACAAGGGACAAATCTCTCTGCGCCTGTTCACTGGTCAAAGAAGATACTGCGTCCAATCTTCTTGGAAGCGTCACAAAATCATAGATTTCCGCAAATGGTTTATTCTTTGCTTTCCTCAGAACTCTCCCCCTCCGTTGAATATATTCCTTTGGATTCGTGGTACTTGCTAAAATAAAAGCTGTCCGTATCCCTGGAATATTAACTCCCTCATCCAGACATTTAATGGCCACAATCGCCTGAAGCCTGTCCCCCTTTTGAAACTGTTCCTTAATCACAGCCCGTGTTTCCATGTCCTCTTCGGATGTAAATTTTGCCACACTCATGTGAAGTTCATTCCCCAAAATCCTTGTCACTGCTTCTATCTGGCGGATATCTTCTTCCTTTGCTGCTATATTGTCTGCTTTTCCATCTATAACACGGGTTGCCCCGCAATAGACAAGAATATTATTATCTTTTACATAAGGAATCATCTGTTCCCGCAACGCATCAAGCTTTTGGCTTGCCCCTGCAACAATACGAGCCCGCTCTAATGCAAGAATTTCTCCCCTGCGGTTCAACTTAGTCTTTCCATCCCTGCCCTTTGTCAAACACTTGGTCATTTCATATGACTTTTGTTCATACTGTCGCAATTCCTCCTCTGTCAGACAAACTACTATGGGATAATATTTATATCTGGTCAGTTTATCTTCTTCTATTGCTCTTTGCAAAGAATATTCAATACATTTCCGTCCAAAAAAGCTATACAGCCATGCTGTCCCTTCTTCATCCTGGTGCCGCTCTAGTGTGGCAGAAAGAGCCAATCGGTAGGAGAAACGATCATCTAAAAGCTTCCTGTAGCTTCCGGCTCCCACATTATGGGCTTCATCCACCACCAAAAGTATCGGAGAATGGATTTTCCCAATTTCCTCCTGAACCATGGAATTAGTAAATGTGGCATTGGTACATATAAAGCAAAAAAAACGTTTTTCTTGCCTGATTTTTTGGTCTCTCACTGCCCGCGACAAACGTTTCTTCCAGTCCTTTTGCGGCGAACTGCTATATCCGATAATTGGTTTTATATGAAATCTTACAATATCTTCCACCCACTGTTCCACCAGGTGCTGATAAGGGCATACAATAATCACGGCAAGATCATCATTTAAATCCTCTGATAATTTGGCAACTGCCCCTAATCCTGTCAAAGTTTTACCGGTTCCTGTGGCCATATCAAAAATGCCGCGATAGTTTTCCCCCACCCAGATTGATATGGCATCCTTTTGGTAACTTCTCAACACAATATCCTCTGGCACACGTGCCCTGGCAATTTCTTTCCCAAAAACCGGCGCTTCCTTGATATCTCTGGAATAATGAAACAATCTTCTCTCAAATTGTTCCCGGTCTATATCAAAGTTCGGCGCTTTACATCGGTATCTCTCAATGATTACATCTGTTACTTTTGAAAACCGCAAAACCTTTATATTGGGTTCACTGTTATTCCATATGGAATGAAAAGCATTTTCCTTTAATCTTACTCTCTCTAATTCATTGGAATCCCCCCAGCTTCGGAAAACGTCCATGGCTTCATAGTTTATATACATCCCCATAACCGATTCATTATTTGACCCGGAAAAAGCTACTGTATTTCCATCAGCATCTTCAATAATCCCCATCTTTTCATGATACATCCCGATTTCATTCTTGTCCTCAGTAACTGCTATCTGAATATCCAGAATCCCTTGTGAAATTAAGCAGGCAAGTAAATTCAATCGTTCAAGAGAATAATAATCCTCTGGTTCTTTTAATTGTACCAGCAATGCATTTTCAATAATTTTCTGTCTATCCTCATACCCCCTTTTTATGGCTTCTACGTCCTCTTTTGATAAATAAGGAGATGCCACGATTTGCATCTTTCCTCCCCTTACCGCCATTTCTGCAATTCCCTTGGAAATCTCCACCAGAGATGACGAAGAAAAATATCCCACTGCCCTTTTATAAATTACTGCTTCTTTCAATAGTGGAATATAAAAATCCTGTACCACATTGTCAATCAGTGAACGATACTCACATTTAATCTTGTACTGTTTTAAACTCACTCCCCATTCCTTCCCCTCTAAAGATTCTCCTCAATATAATCCAGCGCCCCCTGCAACTGTTCAAAATCCTTCTCTGACGTAAAATAATTCACACTGAAACGTACTGTCCCTGCCGGATATGTATTCAAAAACTCATGTGCCCGGGGAGCACATTGCAGCCCAGTCCGCACAGCAATCCCCTGTTGATTCAATACATTCCCGGCACTGTCACTGCTAATGCCCTCTATCACACAGGAGACAATCCCCACATACTTCCTTTCCTTCCTGTCCCCAATAATATGGATAAAATCATATGCTTCCAGTAAAGATAACAGCCTCTGTCTGTTCGCCTTTTCCCTTTCCCACAAATGGCCAATCGTCTGCTCCTGTATCCACTTCAGCGCAGCATTCAGACCTGCCGCCCCGGCAATATTTAAAGTGCCCATTTCATATTTTTCCGGAAGGCTTTCCGGCATATCCTGATTTGCTGAGTCATAGCCAGTTCCGCCAAAAAAGACAGATGGAAGCTTGATGGACGGCTCCATCACAAAACCGGAAATGCCAGTAGGGCCATATAAGGTCTTATGGCCTGCAAAAACGGCAAAATCAAAAACTCCCATTCCAATATTACAATCCACCAGTCCTGCGGTCTGAGCCATATCTGCTAAAGTAACTGCCTGATACCTTTTTGCCAGAGTAAATATTTCTTCTACCGGAGCCACTAAGCCAATCACATTGCTTGCATGGCTCACAATAACAAAATCCGGTTTGACATCATCAAACTGATATCCTATCTTCTCCAGGTCATATTCCAAATCTTCTGAAACCGCCAACTGCCTGACCATAATCCCATGGTTCTTTTCGTAGTGATGCAATGTCCGGGTAACGGCATTATGCTCAAAGGGACTGATATAAATATTTTTGATTCCGGTTGCTATCACTCCCTGTATGATGATATTCAAGGCAATCGTAGCTGTCGGTTCTAACACTACCTGCTTTGCCGGACAATGCAGCAATTCCTGAATCCGCCTTCTGGTGTCTGCAATCACCTCAGCAGCTGTCTGGGACATGGTATGTTGTCCTCTGCCGGCATTTCCTCCGCTTTTGCGGTAAAATGCATCCATAAATTCATATACACATTCCGGTTTGGGATATGTGGTTGCTGCATTGTCAAAATATGCCATGATGTTATCTCCCTTTTAACATAGTTCTTTTAAAATCTCCATCAAAATCTGACGTTTTTCTTGTTCTGAAATAGAACGCCCTGAGGAACTGAGGGCAGCTGTAATCTGATTATACAGCAGCTTTCCCCATTTTGTGCCTTCTATCCGATTGAACCGCCTGGTCACAACACCATCATTCTCATCCACAAATGTAATCTGGTATGTATTTGTGCCATTGATTTCTTCTGGCGCGGCTGCTGTGTCCTGATAGCTTTCAGCAGTTTGTCTATACTGCCGCAGATTAAGGAAAAACTTTTCTTTTGTCCTTTCATCCCAATCTTCCAGGCGAAGGTCAGTTGCCAGCTTTGCTAACCTGGTTATCGTAAAATCATCATCATTTGAGATACTTTTAAATAATCCCAGACATCTCTCTGTTCCGTCTGTAAACAACTGCTCAAAAACAGACGGCCTCAAAGACTCACACCAGTCTTTTATCGCAGAAGCCAGAGACATGGCCTCTATCTTCTCCTCATTTTCCGGCAAAATAAAAATTTCTTTCACCTTTCTTGCCAGTTCACGTTTCGCAAATATCAAATAGTTATCATAGAACTCCTTTGCCTGTTTCATATTGTCTGCCAAATTCTCATGAAATTCTTCAAATCCAAAAGCTTTGGGAAGCTTTTCAAATAATAATTCATTTCCGCTTATATTTCCTCTCAAAAGCCTAAGCATAGAAGAGTAGCTTTTGAACATCTTTTGCCCATCTGGGGTTTCTTTACTCTCTTTTGCGTATTTGGGCAATGCCATATACCAGCGTCTCATTGCTGACACTACATATTCATAGGAACTAGAACTTTTTTCCGCCTCCACGATATAATCCGAAAATTCATCGGATATTCGCTGTACAAAAGCCTCCTTCTCCGGATTCCAGTCCAAATAGGACAGATAAAACATAGATGGCTTTGCATTGATCTGCAAAATCACATCTGCTGAGACAGGTACTTGCCCATGGCGGTCAGAAATAATGACCTCTTTCTTATACTCATGTATCACGGCTGATAAATAAATGGGAATCAGCCCTTTTCTTAATCCAATATGATATTGGGGTGAGATCAGCCTTTGGTACAATTCTTCAAAACAGACCTGCTCCTTTTGGCGGGCATCCATAATAAAGCCTTCTATCACTGCCAGCATATCCGCCATATGCTCCACTTTTGTTGGTTTCAAATCAATTCGTGGCACGCCATCCTGCTCAACCCATACCCCTGTTCTTATTAAGGTACTTCTCATAATGGACACTTCCTGCCCTGTGCCCATAAATCCCAGATTGTTTTCTAAGTCATTTCGCAGCAAAGCAGCTACAATCTTAGTCCTGCTGTTATTTGCTGTTGCCGTAATCTCATTTTTATTCATTGCCTCATTGTTGATAACCGGTGTTTTGGAGTATACCTGATCGCAAATGTCAGACATTAATCCGGTCAATGCAGCTTTCCTTTTTATCCATATCTCCTCACCACGATAAATATACCGGGACTTAAACTCCTCCGGACGGATGTATCCCCGGATAAAGGTTCCGATTACTTCCCGCAGATCTTCATAGATCACTTCATATTCCTCAAATAAAACCTTATCCTCATTGGCTCCATCTCTCAGAACAGCTACTGCATTAAACTCCCTTACCACCTCCTCGATGGCAGAAAAATGACGTGGTAAAATAAAAATAAAACGGTCACACCCTGCACTGCTCTGCATCAAGACTTTTTTCAGTCTCGGTAAAGACTCCTCACTATGTAAGAGAATCCCGAAAATTATCCCGTCTGCCTCCGTTGACTCACTTTTAAGATTCCAATCTATATCATCTCTTACCTCGTCCTCATCAATAAACGCAAAGGAAAAGAAACGTGTCATATCACGGTCATTATTGTACCGGGAAGGATACACATAATTATCGAAATTGGATTGATTCAAGGTATCTTTCACTGCAATCCGTTTACTCTGGGCCTCCATCATATCCTTTATTTTCTGATGGACATTCACTCCGGATGACTGCTTTAAGCGGAGATAATGATTGCTCCGCTTCAGATAGACCACATATTCTTTTTCAATCAGATTGTTGATCGCCTGATTGATTTCCTCTGCCTGATAACTGACCGAATAGATTCCTATAATGGATTCTTTTGTCGGCTGAAGCTTTTCAAATTGTTCCAGAATATAGATCAGGGAGAGGGTCTTGACAATTTTACTTTCCAGAGAATTTTCCTCTAGCTTGTCTAAAACTATCTCTGTCAAAAGATAAATTTTATGTATGCTTCCCGAATAAACCTCCTTTTTTAAAAGCGCCTCAAAATAATCATAAATCAAATCCGGCGTAATTACTTCAAACGTATCATCGTGATAATTATCTAAAAAAGAAGGCAGTGTTGCAATCCCTGGTGCAGAAATAAAGGTAAACAATGTCCTTTCATTCTGGGCTATCCGCTCAGACAAACGTGGCAAAATAAAGGTAGATATGGGATGCAATGGATAACATCCTTGCAAAATATCTGCCACAAAATTATTTTCGGTCGTATCTTTTTCCACATCGGAAAAAATATTGTGTCCTTCATATTTCTGTTGCAGATCCGAAAAATGATCTGCAAACCGCCTGCAAAACTCCTCCCATAAGCCTTTTTCTTTTTGGATAGCTGATGCAATAATCTCATAAGTCTGTGTGAAATTGTTGTTCAGATGAATATGCTTAAATCTCTCTGACACCCCCCGCCATCCATCCACTTTCTGTTTCGGCAATTTATCGATATAGTTGGCAATCTCTTTATGGGAAATAAGCATCAGATGCATCTGGTCATTCCCGCTTCGGTTACATTTTTCTGCAAAATCCTGCAACATTTTTGTATCGCTAACAGATGCTTCCGTAATATTTGCCTCTAAAAATTTGCTGAACTCATCATATATTACATAGATTCCCGTATAGCCCTTCTTCTTTAATCCCTTTATCGTCTCTTCATAAAGTTCTATCACGTCAAAGCCAAGAAACGGATTGAACACACTGCCAGCCGTCAGTGACGGATACAACTTTTCAAATCTCTCATAAGCTTCCACATTATAGTCTTTTAAATCCTCAACAAATTGCTCCACGGAACCGTCAATTGCTTCTTCTAATTGCCTGTAAGTATCCGGAAATTCTGCTTTCCACCGCTCCACCACTGCTGCTGCTGCCTTATAGTTGGTCTCCGGCATAATATCTAGCAATCCATTTACAGAAAGTGTCCGCTGCAAAGCTAATAAAAATGCCTGTGTCAGACTGGTATTGCTTCCAAAAATAATCACGGGCAGAATTTTATTATTTGATTCATAATAATTTTGGACATACTGGTATAATTCATCATTTTCCTCAATTTTAGGCATTACCTTTTCAAACAATCTCTGTTCTTTTTTCATAATCATGGAAAGGATTGTCAATACAATATGAGATTTCCCCTTACCGTAAGCGCCGATCAGGACACGTGCCCTTTCTGTCGAGGTTGGATGCATACTGAGGAGAATATCTTCCAGCAAATTTAATGCAGATTGTGTCGGTATAAAATTCTTTAGTTTCTCATCATTATTTAAATCATAGCTTATATTCACTGAATATTGAAATCCCGAAGCAACGGAAATCATTTCGCTCATGGCCAATCACCTGTCATCCCTTTTCTATCGATTCATAGTACTTTTCCACACATTCTTCAAAGGTCATCTGTTCATAGATATGAATCACATCCAAGCCCGCTGTTCTTATAATCTTAATCTTACCCAATTTTTCAATTTCGTGAAGCACATCAAGCATGGTGATGGAATCCAAATTAAAGACCCTTCCAATGTTTCCAGGCTTTGTCAGCAATTCATTTAGTCCGATCTCATCTCTTTTATTTTCTTTTTCCTTTTCTTGATCAAGAATAACGGCAAATGCCACCCAGGGATTCAACGATTTTGCCGCAGGAATGGATTTTTTGTATGTTTTCTTTTCCTTATTTAAAATATCCACTAGCCCTAATTCCCCAAAAGGACAATCAATATTATTCTCAGGAGACACCTTTGCCGGATTGGATTTATAACGCGGCAGGTAAGTATTGATAATACAAGTAAAATCCTCACTCAGTGAGCGGATAGCCACAGGAGACTCATCCTTAGTCATCATAATATAATTTTGGATGGCAAGAACAAAATCTTCCTTGGTAAACTCTGACATAGAAAATTCATTAAAGAAAAAATACCATGCTGCTGCTTCTTCTTTTTGATTTGCAAACTTATATTGTAATAAATATAAAGTTCCCAGTTCTTCGATATATCTGTCGTATTGATAGATTAACTCCCCTAAAGGAGTAAGTCCCTGTATCCGTTTTCCTTTTTTTGATTCCCATGTAAGTCCTACAACCGGAAGCCAATACCGGAGTGCCTTTACCATATTAGCGCCGATTCCCAGTATATCTGTGGGATTTTCACTCTTGTCCACAAAAACATCCGGCTTTGCAACCACATGCTTCATGCCCTTGCTCAGCCATCCCTTTCTTATAAAAAATGTATCATGGGCACGAAACTTCATTGCCATTTTTTCGCCCTCCAAAGCTTATTTTTGTGATACTGTTCTCAGATATTTGTCCATTGTGCAGCCGCCATCCAGGTACTTTGCAGTCATACACATTTTGCAGTGAACACATTTATCCGGGTCAATATAATAACTTCCTCCCGCAATTGAGATCGCCCCTGCCCGGCAAATCGATTCACATTTCAAACACTTTCTGCATGCATTAAACTTGCGTACCTGATAGCCTGCCATTCTTTGCAGATCATCATGATCCTGCACATTTATCGTCTTTATTTTCACTGCATAATCGTACCCATTCTGGCTAAATGGCTGAATGGATAAAATCGGTATATTTGTCCTGCTGTCTAAAACTAATACTTCATTTAACAATTTATTCCCCAGTTCCGGGGCAACTCTGCCAAATGGTAAAAACATTCCGATCAGTTCATCATCAAATGGCCTTACCAGGCGATATATTTTTGCATATTCCTCGGTGGTACAATTAGTGAATTTAATCTTCACATCATTTGCTGCCGCTAACCCCTTCCCTCCCTGTCTCGCTTTCCAAAATCCGTTATCCACATATACCTCCGGGTCTTTTTTTCCGACTTTTTTAGCAAATCCGATCAAAAACTCTCTCCATTTTTTCGATTGCTCCGGCATATAAATCCGGGATAAAAACTGCGCCCGCGGATTATTATTAGGACAGCACCAGCATCCAACCCGGTCATACCCGAACCGGTATGCTTCGTTAAAATCAACTTCTTCTGACAAGATATATAACCATATGTCAATATTTCTCCAAAAGAAAATAGGTGATGCCACGGTCTGCTGCTGGATTTTCACAGCTTCTGCATCATCCTCTATCCGGTTATATTTGCTCCTGCTCACAGATTCTGATTTCCGAATCCCGTAATAAGTGAGAATCTGTTCATTTCGATATAAATTATTAATCACCCTTGTAATCGGCCCGGTCTTAAACATAGAGCAGCACCAACGCATCAGCCTAGCAGGCGGGCCAATGTCTTCGCACACATCAAAAAATACCTGTTCTTCATTTTGGGCAAATAAAAAATTTGCCTGAGGATGGTCTTCCCTATATCGTTTTGCATAAGTAATGGTAGAAGGGAACTCCAATGTTGTATTGCCAAATATATGTACCAGGCTCGGATTACTTAAAGCCTTAATTACCACATCTGCTGTTACTGTGGAATCCTTTCCCCCGGAAAAAGATATCACTATTTTTTCTTCAGAAAATTTGGCAGCTGCATTTCTGATAAATTCAAAAGATTCTTCTTTCAGATAATGTAGCCTGTTTTGATTGGCCTTAATAAATTTACGGATATTTTGGTTAAAATATGGATACGTATTTGCACTTTTGTATTGTTCTAACTTTTTTGCTATTTTGTCTGCATCAGTTGTCTGAAATAAGTTATTTGACAGGGAAATCGATTCCCCGTCTATATAGTATCGGTTATCGTTCGCCCATACCGATTTTTGTAAATATTCATTTGGTTCTTTGTCAAGCAAGATTTCCAGAAGTAATCTTTCTTCTGGAAACACCGGCCGTAAATCGGTTGCTAATTGCCTTGTTTTCTTTCCGCAAGCAGGGCAAAAGCCTTTATCTGCCTGATTCTCTGTCTGAATGACTGGTATTTTACAATTCCTGCACCAATAAATCTTTACAGGGATATCTTCCTCTGTTCTTTGGCCACAGATCGGGCACATGTTTTCATTTGTTTCTATGTTACAGCTTCTGCACCACATTCTGTTGCCCTCCTCTAGCTTTTTGCGTTCATTATCAAACCATAAGCATACATATAAATATCCCTATTATCTTACCATTCCCCTCTTAAAAAATCAATTGCTGCCTCATTACATCCTGTTTCTAGGTAGTGAAGTAATCATAGTCCAATCTGTAGATCGTGATCCTTTCTGCTGGCAATACTCCGATTTCATATTTTACTAATAATTCTGACAGCAGCTTTCCATCTATTAATTTAATGCTTTTTTGCTGTTGTTTACTTATAAATTTCTCTGCTTCTTTTGTAAAGGAGGATGTTGTGATAAACACTCCCTTTTGCACATGTTCCATTGCACCTACAAAAGCTTGTAAATCCTTCCGGCCTATTTTGCAATTTGACGAATACCGTTTTGCCTGGATATAAATCAAATCCAATCCCAGTTTATCTTCGCTTATTATCCCATCAATTCCGCCATCGTGGGGTCTCCCTGTCACAATTCCAGAATTTTTATCATTGCCATACCCCATTTTCAGGAGAAGTTCTACCACAAGATGTTCAAAAAAATCCGGAGAATTTTTGAGAATGCTTTCTAAAACCAGCTGCTTGATATTTGACATGTGCTCTTTCCATGCTGCTGCAATTTTTTCTTCTGGCAGATAATCCGCTACCAGATCAATTCTCTGTTCCGGCCGCCTATCTACTGCTTCATTTTTCTGATTACTGAGACAATATCTCGGCTTCTTTCCCTGATAGCTGGCAATTTTAAATTGTTTCAGGGGAGATGCTGTCGGGAAATCAAGGTCAAAGCATCTTCTCCTGATCTGGCTGTTTACAACATTTACTGGCGATTTTGCTCCAAAAGTATATAACTTTCTTTTAACGATTTCATGATAGATCTCTCTGGCGGTCAAGCCTTCCTCATTTTCTTGCAGTACTGCACAAATTGCTTCTACTATGGTCATATCGTCCCCATCACTTTTCATTATTCTCCGAACATTGCCTTTTTTCCATTATAGGTGATTTTCCTCCAAAATACAAGTTTCTACACTTATTGCCGGTATGCAATTTGCCTTTGTGCCTTTGTCATAAAAACTATTTATTTTCACTTTGGGGAAATAAAAGTAAAATTTCGTCTTTTCTCTATTTTCACATTTATAAATATAGCGTTTTATATTCTGATAAAAACATAGATTTCATTCTTTTTGTTTATGTGTTTCACTCTGCTTTCCGTTGAATTATTAGTTCTAAAGCATATTATCTGGCCACTAATCTAGGAAGAGCCATCTCCTTCTTTCCTCCCTATCATCCATTCCCTTCCTCCCTTCCCACCCCCACCCTCTACGACAACCCCCGAATCCGCTCAATCCCCTCCTCCATCTCCCGGCTCAT
>JAAWEL010000016.1 GCA_022794255.1 Lachnospiraceae bacterium | reverse complement strand
GGAAAGCTGGTAAAAGAGGCAATTCAGTGTACCAGCAGGGTGGAGATAAGGAAAGGGGAAAAAAGCGGTGATGCCAAGTTGATTTTCCATGTTCTTTCCCTTTCTGCCAAGGCGGGTGAAGTTCTGGAGATTCTGGTGAAAGGCGAAAAGGAGCAGGAAGAAGCCATAAGGCTTAAGGAGTTTATAGAGTTAAGTATGTAGTCGGATTAACAGGGGAGCTTAAAGGATAGAGGATGTAATCCAGGGCTGTCGCAAATACGGCAATTCCACAGGATAAGGCTGATATCGGAAGGATATGGAATGCCTTACATTGTGGAAGGCGCAGATTTGGGACAGCCTTTTTTTGTATCTGATTTAATAAAAAAAGACTTTTCTTTGTGACAGGTTTCCTGTAAAATGGAATTATTCTACAGCATGGATGGACTGAAAGAAAAGGAGGAGAGAATGTATGTTTTTTGTGATACCTGTTTATAGTGTGATTTTTTTTATAATGTTGATTTTATTTTCCTGGAATGTGGAGGATAAGAGACAGATGTTGATTGTGATTATCGTGGTTGTGGTATATTTGATGGCAAGGAGAATTTCCTCTCCTCTGGTGGGCTGCTCTGGTGCATTGTTTGGGATGCTGGGGCTGCTCTGAGATGAAGGGAGGATTTCTGTTTGCCTTTGTATATTTTAATTTTGGCTTTTTGTTTCTTTCTGTTCCTTCTCTTAAAGAAAATAGGCAATAAGGAGCTGATACTGATCGCTGGGATTTTCTTTGTTGGATATTTGCTGTCAAATTTTCGACTTTTCCCATTCTCCTGGTTTCCCGGGGCATTGCTTCTGGCATTGCCGCCTGAAAGTGAGGTTATCCGTTATGAAGAGGATGTGCCGGAAGAAGGGAAAGCGATGTTAAAGGACTGTTTTGGGGAGGATTCTGTACTCTTAGAAGGGGTTAGGAAGGAGCAGCACTATTTTGACGAATGTGACAGGGTAAATGTCACAATACATTACATGGAATGGACGCTTTCCTATAAAAATGGGGACGGTCAGGATTGCGCATTTGTGTTTGATAATCGGGATGGGGAGTTTAATAAGGAAAGTATAGAAGATGATATGGAGAGATATTTTTCCCATATGACAGAGGAATTTTACAGAATGAATTTCTGGGATAAAAGAGTTGCCGGGATATCCGGGCTTCGGGAAGATGAAAGCACTCTTTATTTTCAGAAATATCCCTCTGTTGTCTCCCGGGATGTGCCGGAATTTCAGACTATGTTTGATCAGATGCAGCGGTATTCTTTGGCTGAAAGTATGGATTTTACCCATCTGCAATATCGGGAGGTTTTTAAAAAATTTCCCTATAGTCTGCACCTGGTTCTCTATGTGGACTATGAAAGTGACAAGGGACAAAAGAGAGCGGAGCAGCGCCAGGAAACAGAAAGAAAAGTTCGGCAAATAACAGAGGAACTGATTTCCTATACGGGTCATTCCCTGAATGCTGTTGTAAATGTTACGATGATGGATGAAAAGGGATGTGCAGATGCTTTCAATATTGCTGTTGTGGAAGGAGAGTATTTTAGGGATACAGAGGATGGAAAAGGATATAATATTGCCCTTTATGAGAGCTTTTTTGGAAGTCTGGATTAGGGAGCCATCCTGAAAGAGGATATTTTTTATTAAAGGGCGGCTACCACCACAATAGAGAGCCAATATTGTCTGATGAAGAAGCGGTCAGGGAACGAGTCGGGATATGGATTGAGGAAAAATAAGGGAAAGGCATTTATCCAGCCGGATGAGAGGAAGCTATGACAAGGTAGTTGAGAAGAGATAGGTTCTGCATGGGTACAGGTATGAACGATGATAGTTTGAAGAACGGTAAAAAGCCCTGGCAGATTGCCAGGAATGGTCAGTGAAAAAAGCAGGAGACAGCACAGGATAATATCTCCCGAGCTTCCGGATTCCTGCTGCTAAACGGGCTTAAAGAGACTTCCGAAATCCCTAAAAATGCAATCGTCAAAATCAGGAGGAGATCATGAAAGAACTAAATTCTATGGCAAATATCGGAAGAGAAATGGAAAAAAAGCTGGCAAGCGTGGGAATCGATTCGGTGGAAAAGCTAATTCAGACAGGGGCAAAGCAGGCATTTATAAAACTGAAGGCGACCTATCCCCAAGTGTGTCTGGTGCATCTGTACGCATTAGAGGGAGCCATCGAGAATGTGGAATTTAACGCGCTTTCAGAGGATAAAAAAAGAGAGCTGAAGGAATTTAGTGATTTTTTAAAAGCATGATTTTTGAATACGGAAAAGCTTATTAAAAAGCATAAGGTCATAGATAAACAGGGAGAAGAGTATGAGAAGAAAAGACAGAGAAATTACGGATTTTAACGAAATAATCGAAATTATAAAAAAGTGTGATGTGTGCAGAATTGCCTTAAATGATGAGGATTTTCCCTATATTGTCCCTCTTAATTTCGGATTAGATGTACAGGGGGAGCAGGTTTTCTTTTACTTTCATGCAGCTATGGAAGGGAAGAAGCTGGATTTGATTGTGAAGGATAATCGGGCAACCTTTGAGATGGATTGTGATCACAATTTTATTCTCTATGAGGAGCGAATGAGCTGTACTATGGCCGCATTAAAATTTTCAACGCCTCATATTTATCCTCGTCCTTTACGGTTTCTATAGTTCCATGGCCAATCACGCTTGCATATCCCATATCACGCAGAAGATTTTAAGTTCAATACAGATATGATGAAAGTGACTACGGTTTTAAAAATGACAGTGACAGATATGACAGGAAAGAGAAGAAATAATATTCATGGAAAGGAAAGATGAAATATTTTTCGGCTTTGCAAAAGAAGATAACAAAATGTCATTGGAGTTTCATAGGTTTTGTTTTATTCAGGCCAGCCTTTAAGGGACATTTGTATAGAGATTTAAAATGATCTTATAAAAAGAAGAAGGAAGAGAGCTTTATGAAAAGAGAAAGAAATTTGCCGCAGATTAAGCTGTCTGATACTCAAAAAGACAAGCTAAAGGATGAAATAAAAGTCTTTTATCTGGATGTGAGGGGAGAAGAAATTGGGATGATTGAACAGCTTCAACTGCTGCAATTATTTGAGGAAAAAATGGCGCCGATTATTTATAACCGGGCGCTTGACGACACAAAGAAATGGTTTGGCCAGATGATGGAGAACCTGGATTCCGACTATTATACCTTATATAAAAATGAGGATTGATAAGGCTTGGAAAAGATGAAGGAAACCGGAGGAAAGCTATGGTTATTTTAATCACAGGTGCATCTCATACAGGAAAGACAGCTTTGGCTCAAAGGCTGCTGGAAAAATATCAGATTCCCTATCTTTCCATAGATCATTTGAAAATGGGGCTGATTCGAAGTAAAAACACAACACTTACACCAATGAGTGATGAACAGAAGCTGACGGATTTTCTGTGGCCGATAGTGGCAGAAATCATAAAGACAGTGATTGAAAACCGTCAGAATCTGATCGTGGAAGGCTGTTATATCCCTTTTGGTTGGGAAAAGGATTTTGGAGAAGAATATTTAAGAGAAATCAGATATTATTGCTTGATTATGAGCGAAAAATATATCAAAAGCCATTTTGCTGACATTAAAAAATTTGCCAATGTGATAGAAGCACGTTTAGATGACCAGTGGCTTACCATAGAAGCAGTGCTTGAGGAAAATAGGCGGATTTTGGAGCAGTGCCGCCGCCATCAGGTAAATCCTGTATGGATTGATGAAAGCTATCTGGTTGATTTGGAGCTGTAATTCAGGATATCATAAGCCTATAACAGGATACCAGGGTCAAAAGATCAGATAGGACGTGTTTGCATGTCCATACATGACTTTTGGATCTGCAAAACCATAAAAAACAGCCAGACAGGGTAGATTATGAATATATAGGATGGAGAACAGACAATTATTTTATGATCAAGGTTCTAAACAGGAATTTAGAGGAGGCAAGAGGTATGAATATTGGTGATTATAAGGCATATGTTTCAGCAGAAACTATGATGGGGCCAAATAGCATAAGGATATTAGCAGAGCTATTTGATAAATATCCTTTACAGCTTGCTCCGGATGACAGGATCCTTGATTTAGGATGCGGGACGGGACTGACAAGTCTTGTCATTGCCAGAGAGACCGGAGCGAAAGTTTTCGCAAATGATTTATGGATCAGTGCAGAGGAAAATAGGAAGCGATTTTCTAAATGGGGGGTTGAAGGACAGATAACGCCTGTTTGCGAGGATGCGAACCATCTTCCTTTTGAAAAAGAGCAGTTCCATGCTTTGATTAGTATTGATTCTTATCACTATTTTGCGGGGAGTAAAGGATTTTTTCAGAAAAAAATCCTGCCGTTTATGAAAGATGGTGGGGTGGTTTTGATTGGAGTCCCTGGCCTGAAGGAAGAATACAAAGATCGTGCCGAAGAACTTCTTTCGGATTGGCTTGGAGAGGATATTTATATGTTTAAAAGTCCAAAAAATTGGAAAAAAATCATCGGAAACAGTGAAAGAATCCAGTCAGTGAAAACATGGGAAATGGATTGTTTTAGCGAAGCATGGGACGATTGGCTTGCAACAAATAATAAATTCGCTCTTGGCGACAAGAAATATTTTGAAACGATTATTAAGCCATATACTTGTTTTGTGGGCATTTATATCAAGCTGAAAAAGGTATTGTAATTTGAATATTCCTTGGATGTTGAGTATTGCCTGTCATTTGCAGAAGTAAAATAGAAGAGAGGATTATCGTGCATGTCAGTTTGAAATGTGTGATAATCCTTTCATCATGTTAAGGGGACACAAATGCGTGTACGCATTCCATTTTGTGATGAGGGCGGAAAGAAAATATGTAATTTAATTAAATTACATATTGACAAAAAAGCTGAGGAGGGGTATTGTTATATTGTAATTTAACTAAATTACTAAAAGGAGGTTCCATGGAATCAATACCTTTACATGAGATCATACAATTCACATTAGGTAA
Organism: Lachnospiraceae bacterium; assembly: GCA_022794255.1. Lineage (GTDB taxonomy): Bacteria > Bacillota > Clostridia > Lachnospirales > Lachnospiraceae > Brotaphodocola. The sequence goes on along the minus strand of JAAWEL010000016.1, from coordinate 1,042 downwards.
AAACCCTACGAGAATAAGAGAGCAAGCTAGCGGATTATATACCCCGGAGGATTTTGAGAAGGATCTCCACTGTATGTATCCAACAAAAGAGGGTATAGGCTGTATTATAAATTTAATAAAATCAAAGTGTTCTCCGATTTCGGAACAGACAGAAGCGAAGTGCATCACATCAAATTTTCTAAGATGCGATTTTGACACCAAAAAACTCTATTCCTGGTATTTTTGTTATCAGTTTAACGAAGGAAAAGGCTTTGAACAGCAGATAGAGATGTACCATCAGGGGACAACTTTGAGTGTAAAGAAACTGAATATAAAGACCATTGGGGAGCTGAAAATCGCTTTGCCGGATATGGAAAAACAAAAGATGATCGGCAATCTATACAGGCAGTCAATCATACAAAAGGATCTGATGGTAAAGCAGGCAGAGGATATAAGAAAATTTACGATGACATTGATACGCAGGATGGAGGAAGATCAGCTATGACAGAAGGGAAAGATTTATTACGGGTATTGTGGAGTGGTGCAGATGTACTTAGAGGGAAAATGGATGCGAATGAGTACAAAACATACCTTTTAGGATTGGTTTTCTATAAATATTTATCAGATTCCTATCTGGCAAAAATCTATGACCTTATCAGGGACGAAGATCCGGATAGCCTTGAAGAAGCACAGTATGTATATGAAGAGGCAATGAGATCCGGAGATGCCGAAGAATTGCTAAGCGAAATAAAGCAGTCAAAGCATTACACCCTTGATCCTGACATGACCTATATAAGCATGTTAAATGCAGCTAAAAATAATTCTTTTAACAGAGAAAAACTACAGGCAGCCTTTAATCGGATAGAGGAGTCTGATGAACTATTTAACGGCTTATTTGCGGATGTGGATTTGTATTCCAATCGGCTTGGTACTGGTGATCAGAAGCAGAGTGCCACAATTGCGGAAGTCATCAAAGTGTTGGGCGGTTTGGACATCATCCATACAAAAGGAGATATCCTTGGCAACGCATGCAAGTGATAACCCCAAACTAAGTATATTGCTT
>JAAWEL010000015.1 GCA_022794255.1 Lachnospiraceae bacterium | reverse complement strand
TAGAGCAGAGGACTGAAAATCCTCGTGTCACTGGTTCGATTCCGGTCCAAGGCATATGGGCGTGTAGCTCAGGCGGTAGAGCACTTGACTTTTAATCAAGTTGTCCGGGGTTCGAATCCCCGCACGCTCAGGAAATGTCGATCTTCCTTAAAAAGAAACGGAGATCGGCTTTTTTTATTTGTTGAAAGTAATCTTAAATATATCATATAAAATCTCATGTTTATCTGTAATTTATTAAAAATTTCCCTTTGAAAAATTTTGAAAACATCTATTATATGTAACTATTGTTAATACATATTTTATAAGTATATCCCACTTATGTACTTTATTAATTATTGGAAAAATTTGGTAATATATTATATGCGGTTTATTTTATCGTCCTATTATATGGTTGAATTCGACTAAACTTAGTAACAGTTCATGGATTTAAAGAACAGTTACTGAACTTATGGAGAAAGGGTGGGAATATATGACCATACGCGAAGCAACAAGTTTCAGAATTTCTGAGTTATGCCAGCAAAAGAATTTGAGTGGTTATTCTGTAAGTTATAGGGCGGGAATGCCATCATCTACATATAAAAGCATTATTAATGGAAAAAGTAAAAATCCAGGTATAGTAAATATTAATAAGATTGCAGATGGATTGGGAGTCACAATTCGAGAGTTTTATGATTCTGAATTATTTGATGAATTAGAACCAGATGAATGAGATGGAAAGTGCTTATGCACTTTCCATTTGTTTATTTAATAGCTCTTGGTTATATTGTAGAAAATATAGGGAGAAATCATGGAGAAATTCGGTGATATAATTTTAAAAATATTATTGACAATTATTTAACAAAGAAGTATAATGCAAATATAGCAGGATTGTTAAAAAAATATCGATAATAAAACATCGATAAGCCAATGTAAGAGAAAATGTGGAGGAGAGAAAAGCAATGGCAAAGAAAGAACAGAATGTTCCGGCAATCATTGACAGTGTTGAGGCATTAGAGGCTAAAATGCAGGCTATGCGAGAGGCTCAGAAGGTGTTTGCTACTTTTACTCAGGAGCAGGTAGACAAGATATTTTATGAGGCAGCTTCTGCGGCAAATAAGCTTAGAATCCAGTTGGCAAAGATGGCTGTTCAGGAAACGGGCATGGGTGTTGTTGAGGATAAGGTAATTAAAAATAATTATGCTGCAGAGTATATTTATAATACTTATAAGGATACGAAAACTTGTGGTGTTGTTGAGGAAGATAAGGCTTTTGGTATTAAGAAGCTGGCTGAGCCGATTGGATTGGTTGCAGCAGTTATTCCTACAACAAATCCCACGTCAACAGCTATTTTTAAATGTCTGATTTGTTTGAAGACCCGGAATGCAATTATTATTTCCCCTCATCCCAGGGCAAAAGGATGTACAATTGAAGCAGCAAAGGTTATTCTGGAAGCAGCTGTAAAGGCAGGTGCGCCCGAGGGGATTATTGGCTGGATTGATGTACCCTCTTTGGATATGACAAATCTGGTTATGAAAGAGGCAGATATTATTCTGGCTACCGGAGGTCCGGGAATGGTACGTGCTGCTTATTCTTCTGGAAAACCAGCCTTGGGCGTTGGTGCAGGTAATACACCAGTTATTATTGATGATACAGCAGATATTAAGATGGCTGTCAGCTCAATTATTCATTCTAAGACTTTTGATAATGGTATGATCTGTGCTTCAGAACAGTCGGTTACTGTACTTGCTTCTGTCTATGATGAGGTGAAAAGAGAATTTGAATATCGGGGATGCTATTTCTTAAAACCAGATGAGATTGAGAAGGTAAGAAAGACAATTTTGATTAATGGTTCTCTGAATGCAAAAATTGTAGGGCAGACCGCTCACACGATTGCCAAACTGGCTGGAGTAGATGTACCAGTAGATACAAAGATTATTATTGGTGAAGTGGAATCTGTTGATATTCGGGAAGAGTTCGCCCATGAAAAGCTGTCTCCAGTTCTGGCTATGTACAAAGCGGAAACTTTTGATGAGGCCCTTTCCAAGGCAGAAAGACTGGTAGCTGACGGGGGGTATGGACATACAGCTTCCTTATATATTAATGTAAATGAACATGAGAAGATTTTAAAGCATGCGGAGGCAATGAAAACCTGCCGTATTCTGACAAATACACCTTCTTCCCATGGTGGTATTGGTGATCTTTACAACTTTAAGCTGGTTCCGTCACTGACTCTGGGCTGTGGTTCCTGGGGTGGTAACTCTGTGTCTGAAAATGTGGGAGTAAAGCATTTACTGAATATCAAGACTGTGGCGGAGAGGAGAGAGAATATGCTGTGGTTCCGTGCGCCTGAGAAAGTATACTTTAAGAAAGGCTGTATGCCAGTAGCTTTAGATGAATTAAAGAATGTATTAGGTAAGAAAAGAGCGTTTATTGTAACAGACTCTTTCTTGTATATGAATGGATATACAAAGCCGATTACTGATAAGTTGGATGAGTTGGGAATTGTTTATCAATGTTTCTCCAATGTACAGCCGGATCCTACCCTGGCGAATGCTCAGGAGGGCGCTAAAGCTATGACAGCATTCCAACCGGATGTGATTATTGCTCTGGGTGGTGGTTCTGCTATGGATGCAGGTAAGATTATGTGGGTGATGTATGAGCATCCAGAAGTTGATTTCCAGGATATGGCTATGCGTTTTATTGATATTAGAAAGCGTGTGTATACTTTCCCGAAGATGGGTGAGAAGGCTTATTTTGTAGCAATTCCTACCTCTTCTGGTACAGGTTCCGAGGTGACTCCATTTGCGGTTATTACAGATCAGGAGACTGGTGTGAAGTATCCTTTGGCGGATTACCAGTTGTTGCCAAATATGGCTATTGTGGACACGGACAATATGATGAGCCAGCCTAAGGGGCTGACTAGTGCTTCGGGTGTGGATGTGCTGACTCATGCATTGGAAGCTTATGCTTCTGTGATGGCTACGGATTATACAGATGGCCTGGCACTTAAAGCCATGAAGAATGTGTTTGAGTATTTGCCTACCTGCTATAATGATGGTTCCAATGTGGAGGCTCGTTCTAAGATGGCAGACGCTTCCTGTCTGGCTGGTATGGCATTTGCCAATGCTTTTCTTGGTGTTTGTCACTCCATGGCTCATAAGCTGGGTGCCTTCCACCATCTTCCTCATGGTATTGCTAATGCTTTGTTGATTTCTCTGGTTGTGGAGTTTAATGCAGAGGAGTGCCCAAAAAAGATGGGAACCTTCTCCCAGTACCAGTATCCTCATACTCGCGCCAGATATGCAGAGTGCGCCCGGTTTGTGGGAATCCAGGCATCTAGTGATGAGGAGGCTGTGAAGAAGCTGATTGAAAAGATTGAGGAATTGAAGGCAGCTGTGGGTGTGAAAAAGAGTATTGCAGAGTATGGTGTAGATGAAAAGTATTTCTTGGATACTCTGGATAATATGGTGGAGCAGGCCTTTGATGACCAATGTACGGGTGCTAACCCCCGATATCCGTTGATGAGCGAGATTAAGGAGATGTATCTGCGGGCTTATTATGGGAAATAGGGAATTACTGAAATTTTGAATCTGGGAAAACTGATCTGAAGGGTTTTGATAAAAATCATAATTAATAAAGATCAGAAAATAATAAAAACAGAGTATAGCGGCTTAAATCTGAGATATAAAATGTTTTTCTCAGATTTGAGCCGTTTTTTGTTGAAGATTTTATTCTTATATGATAAAGAGCTCTAATGTTTATTTTGAGATATCAGAAGAGCCAGAATGTGATGTGAGTTTGTGGAAAGCTTGAATATTTGTAATAAAAAAGAATAGACATATTTGCTTTAATATGCTAATATGGTAGCGTGATATAGAAAAAGTGTATTGCCCTGTTGCTTGCAGCGGGGTATTTGACTGTATTAGTTTGTGAAAATGAGGAGGATCAAAAATTATGAAAAAATTGGGAAGTGTGTTATTGATGGGAGCAGTGGTAATGTCTCTGTCTGGATGTGGTAGTCAGAGTGCGAAAACAACAGGAGAAGAGGTAAAAACAGAGGCAGAAAAAGCAATGTCAGAGGATAACTCCTTAGATGATACCTCAGCAGATGTTGAAAAGACGGATGAGACGACAGACAATTTGCAGCCCGGTGGAACTTTTACAGTTGGTTTTGATCAGGATTTCCCTCCTATGGGATTTGTGGGAGATGATGGAGAATACACAGGTTTCGATCTGGAACTGGCTAAGGAGGTGGCTGACCGTCTTGGAATGAAATTTGTGCCGCAGCCGATTGCCTGGGATGCCAAAGATATGGAGTTGAATTCTGGTACGATTGATTGTATCTGGAATGGATTTACTATAAATGGGCGTGAGGATAATTATACCTGGAGTGAGCCTTATATGGATAACAGCCAAGTGTTTGTAGTTTCAGTGGATTCGGGAATCAGAAGCTTTGCTGATCTTGCAGGTAAGATTGTAGAGGTTCAGGCGGACTCTTCGGCAGAGGTGGCTTTAAAGGATAATGAAGAATTGACAGGAAGCTTTGGGACACTTCAGACTACACCAGATTATAATACTGCATTTATGGATTTGGAAATGGGGGCAGTGGATGCCATTGCTATGGATGTGATTGTGGCCGGGTATCAGATAGAACAGAGGAAAGGAGGCAGTCAGTACACTGTGCTGGAGGAGACTCTGGCTTCTGAAGAGTATGGAATTGGGTTTAGAAAAGGGAATGAGGAAATGAGGAATCAAGTTCAGACTGCGCTGGAGGAAATGGCAGCAGATGGGACTTTGAAAACTATCTCAGATAAATGGTTTGGACGAGATGTCACTACAGTTGGAAAGTAAGAAACAGGGGTAAATAAATCAGAATATTGAAAAAATGGGGAGCAGGGAAAATGTCAGTCAGTATGATGGTTTCGCAGTTAGCAGGAGGAATGTTTGTTAGTATTCAAATTTTTGTAGTAACCTTGATATTTTCCCTGCCTTTTGGCATGGTTGTGGCTTTTGGAAGAATGTCGAAGAATCCTTTGCTCCGGGGAGTAGTAAAGGTATATATCTCAATTATGCGGGGAACGCCTTTGATGCTTCAGTTGATGGTGGTGTATTTTGGACCTTATTATCTTTTTGGCATTAAGATTACTAATAGCTACCGACTGTGGGCGGCATTAATTGGATTTGTGATTAATTATGCTGCTTATTTTGCAGAGATTTATAGGAGTGGGATCCAGTCTATGGCAGTGGGGCAGTATGAGGCAGCAAAGCTACTTGGGTATGGAAAGTGGCAGACCTTTTTTAAAATTATTTTGCCGCAGGTGATTAAACGGATTCTTCCTTCTGTGGCGAATGAAGTTATCACGTTAGTGAAGGATACCTCTCTTGCTTTTACGATCAGTGTTTTGGAGATGTTTGCGATTGCTAAGGCACTGGCATCTTCCCAGACCAGTCTGATTCCTTTTGCAGCAGCAGGTATTTTTTATTATCTGTTCAATCTGGTGGTTGCTGTTGGTATGGATTATGCAGAGAAGAGGCTGGAGTATTACCAATAATTGAAAAGGATGGAGAGGGATGGCTGGTATTGTGAAGCTCATGGAAATGAATCATGTTAAGAAGACTTTTGACGGAATTGGAGTGATTAAGGATATTTCTATGACTGTGGGGGAAGGTGAGATTGTCTCAATTATCGGTCCCTCTGGATCAGGAAAATCTACTCTTTTACGTTGTGCAACTATGTTAGAAACAATGGATAATGGTGAATTGATCTATATGGGAGAAAGGGCTGCCTGGAATGATGAAAACGGAAAAATGGTCTACGCGTCAAAAAAGGATTTGAAACGGATTCGGGAAAATTATGGGCTGGTATTTCAGAATTTTAATCTTTTTCCTCATTTTTCTGTGATGAAGAATATTACAGATGCACCTGTCTCTGTACAAAAAAGAGATAAAGATGAGGTTTTGAGGACGGGAAGGGAACTGCTGAAAAAAATGGGACTGGAAGACAAGGAAAAAGCCTATCCCTGCCAGCTTTCCGGGGGACAATGCCAGCGGGTGGCAATTGCCCGTGCTTTGGCATTGAATCCCAGGATTTTATTTTTTGACGAACCTACATCGGCTTTGGATCCAGAGCTTACAGGAGAGGTGCTCAAGGTGATTAAATCTTTGGCAGATCTGGATATTGCCATGGTGATTGTGACCCATGAGATGGCTTTTGCCAGGGATATTTCAGACCGGGTGATCTTTATGGCAGATGGGGTGATTGTGGAGGAGGGGACACCTGAGGCGGTATTTGCCTCGGATAATGAAAGAACCAGGAGTTTTTTGGGAAGATATGGGGAAATGCTGAAGTAAGGCTTGCATACAAATAGAATACTGCTATACTGATATAGAATAAACCATCCCGTATATAGATTTGTCTTATATAGTAGGATGGTTTTTTGTATATGCAGAAAAATTTTTTGAAAAGACAGATCCTGAAAAGAAATTAGGAAATTTTTTGATTTTCAAGCTTTTTAAATAATCCCAAACACAGAAATATGGACAAGACAATGGAAAGATAGTCTGCCACTGGTTGGGCATAGATGACACCATCCAGGCCAAAGAACTTGTCCAGAATAAATACGGAGGGGATGAATATAAGTCCCTGGCGGCAGATGGTGAGTATCAGGGAAGGGAGTGCCTTGCCCATGCCCTGAATGGTATTGATGCACAAAAACAGTATTCCGATCACCGGGCCAGACATCTGCAGGGCGATGACCATCTGAATGCCATAGGAAATCACTTCTGGGTCATCGATAAAGGCCTGAATCAGGAACTGGCGGGCAATAACCATGGCAGTGGTAAGGACAGTGCCCATGACTATGGCGCAGAGTCCGGTGAATTTAAAAACTTTCATCAGCCTTTCTTTATTTTTTGCACCGTAGTTGTAGCCGATCAGAGGCTGGATTCCGGCACAGAGTCCGATCTGTAAAAGGACTACCAACATGTTGGACTTCATGGCAACACCCATGGCGGCTACCGGGGTGTCGCCATAACCTGTCAATGCCAGATTTAAGATAATATTAGCACAGCTCATCAAAATGTTATTGAGAGAGGCGGGGATTCCTATGGAGGTGACGCTAGATGCAATCCGGTCCCTCATGCAAAAATCTCTTATGTGGATGGACAGGCTGGACTTTTTCATAAGGAAGTATCCGATATAAAAGGCACTAGCGGCAATATTGCCGATCACAGTGGCAATAGCAGCACCGGCCACTCCCCAGCCAAACACAAGAATCATAATGGGATCCAGTATAATGTTAGTGATGGTTCCTATCAAGTTGCCGATCATGGATTCCCTGGAGGCGCCTTCTCCCCGCAGGATGTTGCCGAATGCAGTGCCGAACATAATAAAGGGGCCGCCAAATGCAATATAGTTTAAATATTCCCGGGCATAGTCAATGGTATTTTCACTGGCTCCGATCATCTTTAAGATAAAATTCATGCCAATAAGAAATAAAGCGGCCATAATAATGCCCAAGCCTAAGGAGCCATAGCAGCAGAAGGATGAGATCTGCCTGGCACGCTCAGTCTTTTTTTCGCCTAAAGCCCGGGAAATGGCGGAGCTTCCACCTATGCCGAAGAGATTGCCCAGTGCCATGAATACCATGAATACGGGAGTGGCCAAGGATACGGCAGCCACCTGCATAGGATCTCCGGTTTGTCCAATAAAAAAGGTGTCAGCCATGTTGTAAATGACCACTACCAACATGGATATCATGGTGGGAATTGCCATAGTGGCTACAGCTTTGGAAACAGGTGCCTCTTCAAACAGGTATTTGTTAGTGTTCACGATTGTGTCCTCCTTTGATCATTTTATTTTTCTCTAAATAAATGGGAGATTCCAGAAATCTATATGTTAGTATACTTACAAATAAAAGGAAAGAAATACCAACAGGAAATACTTGTTGGCATTTATATGCTGTTCCTATTTATGGTGATAAATAATGGATTTGAGTAATAATGTTTAACGGATATTTTCTTCTAATTGCCGGAGAATTTGTTTTAAATATTGAAGGTCTTCCCGGGAAATATTGGACTGAAAAAGTTCCTCGAACCGGCAGAGCCGGTCTTTCATGCGTCTCTGTGCTTCAATTCCCTTTTCTGTGATAATCAGTTTTTTCATCCGGGCGTCATCTGGTGCGCAGATGCGCTGGATATAACCGTTCTTTTCCATTAGCTGCAGCATATGACTGGCAGTGGAACGGCGAATGGAAAACTTTTTTTCTATATCCCTCTGCATGATATCCTGATTTTGGTGTAAAGTCAAGTAGTCTAAAACCCAGCTTTGATGAGCAGTCAGACTCTCTTCCTCCTCGGAAACCATTTGGTTGATCTTGCGGCTGATGAGGTTGGATAAGGTGCGTATCTGAAAGCCGATATGGTCTGTGGGCATGGATTTGAAATCCTTTCTTGATCATAAATGTAAGCGTGCTGACATTTTAGCATTAGGTGAGGAGTTTGTCAACGAAATTATTTAAAGTTTATCAGAAAATGAGCGCATTTTCATTGGGCATTTGTTAAAATAGATAGTAGTGGAAAGGTTAAAAATAACGGGGGATTTTGTAATGGATGATCTAATGCAATGTTACCGTATCAGTTCTAATTTCCGAATGATAGGAAGCCTTCTAATTGAGGATGTGGAGCTTTATCTTACGGTCTGTGGTACGGAGCGTTGTACAGCTAACCAGGAGAAAAACATGATTGGATGTATTGTGGATATGGTGTAAAGGGTTTTTTACTGATACTTTTTTAGTATAGAGAAGGCCGGGAGCTTTAATATAGGTTCCCGGCCTGATACAATTTATGTGAATAAGAAGAGGTATCTTGTACTTTATTAGGAAAACAAAGTACACTCAATGTCTTTAAAATATTGAATTTTGGCTTCAATATCTTTTCTCTTTATGTCAAAGGCCTCTGCAAGGCAGTCCACACAGTAGTAGACAGTAGTTCCCCGGTTGATGAGCTTTTTAGTCATGGTAATCTCATCGGGAATCAGTAGTTTATCGCATTTCTTGCATAGATCCATCAGCATTTCATCAATCGGAAAAGGCGACAGTCATAACCAGGGACTGAGATGAGATGCTTGATCAAGGTGAGCAGCTTGTCATTGATCATGCGCAGGGGCTCTATGGCATCATTGGTATTTTCTTCTGGAACCATAACACTTCGTTTCCCTACCAGATAGGGAGAACTGCATCCAATATTCGCTGTCTGTGCAAGGTTTTCCAATGGCTACATTTCCTTTGTTGTACATGTCAATGGTCAGCATATCCATGTCATTGAAGCAGCAGGGCCCAGATTGTCACAGATGTTCTAATTGGGACAGGAAAATGCCTATAAAGGAGCGAAAGTTGTCAAATATATTTCCGGTGGAACGGTAGGTGTGGGCACCGATAGAGCGCATCCAGTTCCAGGAGTTTAGTAATGTAAATTCTTATTCAGTCTTTGAAAATATTTTTTTCTTTTTGTGTTATCTGTTCAAACAGAAGCCCGGTTAAAAACCACAGCGGTGCAAAATCTAAACGGATTAATCCATTGATGCTTGCCTGTCTTCCTGTATAATCCCATGGACATATTCCCTGTGACCGCAGCCACATCCCTGACAGGTATTCAGCAATAAAAATCAATACCATGTCCAATACTCCATGCCGCATGATTCGGTCAGCAGGACGAAGTCTTATTTGTCCAATCCAGCGATCAACTGCTGTTCCAATGGGTGCTAACAGAGCTCCCATACCATAAATAGGAAACATTAAAAGGGAGGTTCTCCCGATTAAGCGCCAGTCATGAGATATTATAGATTCCAGAGATGTAAATATTACTTCCAGGCACCATCCTGTGATTCCGCATTTAAAAAAGTTGATGGGTAGGTCTTTTAATCTGTTCATGGTGATAGTATAAGTGAAATGTAAAAATACATACATAAATGACTTGTTTTTGCTCATCTTTTTTTATATACTGAAAAGAACAGGAATTGAATGGAGAGGGACAGACAAATGATACGTTTTTTATTGGTTGTAATTGTACTTTTTGGATTTCTTGTAGCCAGCATTCCGTTGGTGATAGGGGAATATATAATAGGTAAGTTAAATCGCAAAAGGCAACAGGAGCATAGTCTGCGGATTGTCCAGGCAATGTTTCGTATGATATTTCGCATAACAGGTTCTAAGCTGGTAGTAAAGGGACAGGAGCGGGTTCCGGAAGGGGCGGTTCTGTATGTGGGAAATCACAGAAGCTATTTTGATATTGTGGTGGGATATGCAGTAGTGCCGGATCTGGCTGGATTTGTGGCGAAAAAGGAGATGACCCGGTATCCGGTTCTGGTAAATTGGATGAAACTGGTAAATTGTCTTTTTTTAAACCGCATGGATATTAAAGAAGGATTGAAGACTATTCTGGAAGGGATCGAAAAGATAAAGGAAGGGATCTCTATCTGGATATTTCCGGAAGGGACCCGCAATGAGAACAAGGATCCATTGGAGCTGATGCCATTTAAAGAGGGAAGCTTAAAGATTGCGGAAAAGAGCGGGTGTCCGGTGGTTCCGGTGGCGATTACTGGAACAGCGGAGATTTTTGAAAATCATATTCCGTTTATGCGGCCATCTCAGGTGACGATTGAATTTGGGGAGCCAATTTATCTAAAACAGCTGCCGAAGGAGCTGAAAAAGTGTTCCGGGGCATATACCAGAGATCGGATTATAGAGATGTTGAAAGAAGAGCAGGAATTTCGGCAGACGCATAGAGAAACAGTAAATGTCAAAAGGGTGCAGAAAGCATAAGGCATATTTGGGTATTGAAATAGCTGTGAAGGTAACAGAGGGACAAAATCGGAGGACAAGAAAGAATGGATTTACAGGAATGCAGAAATGAGCTGGATAAAATTGATAAAGAGCTGGTGCGGCTGTTTGAGGAGAGAATGAAGATCTGTGGTAATGTAGCAGAATATAAAATTGCTGTAGGCAAGCCGGTTTATGACGGTGAGAGGGAAAAGCAGAAACTGGCAGCTGTAACAGCTTTAGCTCATGGAAAGTATAATCGGACAGCAGTGCAGGAGCTTTTTACACAGCTGATGACGATCAGCCGCCGCTATCAATACAGTTTTTTGGCAGAGCATGGACAGCAGCAAAACCTGGGATACAAACAAGTTAAACAGCTTCCTATGGATGAAGTGCGGGTGGTTTATCAGGGAGTGGAGGGAGCCTACAGCCATGCCGCTGCTCTCCAGTATTTTGGGGAGAGTGCAGAGTTTTACCATGTGCTGACCTTTGAGGAGGCCATGCAGGAGGTGAAGGAAGGAAGGGCAGATTATGGAGTGCTGCCGATTGAGAATTCCACAGCTGGAGCAGTGATTGATAATTATGATCTTCAGATTAAATATAATAACTACATTGTGGCAGAAACATTTGTGAAGGTTCGCCATGTGCTTTTAGGATGCCCGGATGCAGAGCTGTCGGATATCCGGACTGTGTTTTCTCATCCTCAGGCATTAATGCAGTGCTCGGATTTTTTAAATGAAAGGTCAAGGATCATGAGGCAGATCAGCCTGGAAAATACAGCATTAGCGGCCAAAAAGGTGGTGGAGGAAAGAGATAAATCCCAGGCGGCCATTGCCAGTGAGATTGCAGGAAGACTTTATGGACTAAAGGTACTTCAGCCAGAGATTCAAAATAATAAGAATAATACAACCCGTTTTATCGTATTGTCAAAAAGTCCGATATATCGGCGGGATGCGGCTAAGATCAGCATTACCTTTGAGCTGCCTCATCGCAGTGGTACACTTTATAATATTTTGGGACATTTTATTTTTAATGGGGTGAATATGCGGATGATTGAGTCCCGACCTATTCCAGGGCGAAGCTGGGAATATCGGTTTTTTGTGGATATTGAGGGGAATCTGGCAGATGCGGCTATACAAAATGCCTTAAACGGAGTGGCAGAAGAGGCACAGAATATGCGAATTTTGGGAAATTATTAATTGAGAGATTTGTAAAAAACAGCAATTATATAAGAGATTATCAGAGCAGAGAAGGGAGTGAAAAGCATGATACGCACATTTGCGGCAATCGATATAGGTTCATCAGGTCTGGAGATGGGGATTTATGAGGTTTCAGAAAAATTTGGTATCCGCCCTGTGGATCAGGTGAGGTATCCGATTGCCCTAGGAGAGGACACCTGGCGCAATGGAAAGATCAGTTACCGCCAGGTAGACGAGATGTGTGAGGTATTGACAGAATTTGTTCGTATTATGAAGGGATACCAGGTAGAAAACTGCCGTGCTTATGCTACCAGTGCCTTGAGGGAGGCAGAAAACAGTCCGATTGTGGTAGATCAGATCCGGGTGAGAACTGGAATTGATGTTAGAGTTATAAGCAATTCGGAGCAGCGTTTTCTCAGCTATAAGGCCATTGCCTACAAGGATGCGGAGTTTCAAAAGATAATTCAAAAGGGAACGGCTATTTTGGATGTGGGAAACGGAAGCACACAGATCTCTCTGTTTGATAAGGATTCCCTGGTTTCTACCCAGAATCTTCCTTTAGGGGCCATCCGGTTAATGGAAATCATAAGACATATGAAAACCACAGCGGAAAAGGAGCAGAAGCTGATTCAGGAAATTGTAGATAATGAGCTGGTGACATTCAGAAAGATTTATTTAAAAGACAGAAAGATCGAGAATCTGATTGGGGTTGGCAAGGTTACTCTGATTTTGTACCGGAGAATTATGGGAGAGGTGAATCAACGGGATCGTATCACCCTGGAGGAGTTTAACCATTTTTATGATATTTTGGGACGGATGACTTTGGATCAGATTGAGGATACTTTTGAAGTCAATGCTGTATATGCATCTCTGCTGCTTCCGGCAGCAACCATTATCCGGCAGGTTATGGAGATTACGGGTGCAGATAATATTTGGGTGCCAGGTACTGTGATGCTGGATGGAATCACAGCAGATTATGCGGAGGAAAGAAAGCTTTTAAAATTCAACCATGATTTTGCCAATGATATTATTGTAACCTCCCGGAATATGGCAAAGCGGTATAAGTGTCATATGCCTCACATTCAGTCTGTTGAGACCGCAGCCTTGCAGGTATTTGACAGTATGAAAAAATATCATGGATTAAAGGACAGGGAACGGCTTCTTCTTCAAATTGCGGCAGATCTTCATTCTTGTGGAAAGTTTGTTACAATGCGTAATGCCACGGAATATGCATACAATATTATTATGGCTACAGAGATCATTGGTTTGTCCCATGTAGAAAGGGAGATTGTGGCCAATGTGGTTCGTTATCATTTAAAAACATTTCAGTATAAGGATATTAAGCTGGATGCAAAGCCTTCACGCTCTTCACGGCTTTCCGCTCCGGATAATCTGACATTGATTGTGGCAAAACTTACAGCAATTTTGCGGCTTGCTAATTCCATGGATCGCAGCCACAGTAACAAGCTGGCCGGATGCAGGATTGTAATTAAGAATAATAAGTTGATTATCAATACGGATTATATGGAAGATGTGACTTTGGAGGCATTGTCTATCGAGGAAAAGGCGGATTTCTTTGAGGAGATTTTTGGGATTCGTCCTGTATTAAAGCAAAAGAAACGCAGCAGGTAGATTCATAAAAGGACGCAACTGTTTGGAGGGCATAAGGGGAGGAAGGCCAGGAGGGCCTTAGAACAGATTATGGCAGAGATAGAAAGTATTTATACAGAACCAAAAAATTACGTAAACAGAGAACTGAGCTGGCTGGAATTCAATTACAGAATATTGCATGAAGCAAGGGATAAGGCGATTCCATTATTTGAGCGATTAAAATTTTTGAGTATAACGGCATCCAATCTGGATGAGTTTTGTATGGTGCGTGTGGCATCCTTAAAGGATCAGGTTCATGCTAAATATAAGAAAACAGACATTGCCGGGCTGCGGGCAGATGAGCAGCTTGTGCTGATTTCGGAAAAAACGCATCGGCTGGTGGAATTACAGTATTCTACCTATGGCCGGTCACTTCTCCCGGCTCTTAAGCAGAATGGGCTTCAGATTCTGTGGGAACATGAGGAGCTGACGGAGGAGGAAAAGGAATTTGTGGATGGATATTTCAGGGAAAATGTTTATCCAGTACTTACACCAATGGCAGTGGATTCTTCCAGGCCATTTCCTCTGATCCGTAATAAGTCATTAAATATTGCAGCGTTGGTGCAGAAAAAATCTGGAGATGATACTCTGGAATTTGCCATGGTGCAGGTTCCTTCTGTTTTACCCCGGATTGTGGAGCTGCCTTGCGGGCAGGAGGGAACACGGCGGATTATTTTGCTGGAGGAGATCATTGAGCGAAATATACATGAGCTGTTTTTAAATTATAATATTGTGTCTGCCCATCCATTTCGGATTATGAGAAATGCAGATTTTACTTTGGATGAGGAAGAGGCAGTGGATCTTTTGGAAGAAATCCAGAAGCAGCTTAAGAAACGTCAGTGGGGTGAGGTGATCCGTTTAGAGATTGAGGAGAAAGTGGATAAGCGGCTTTTGAAAATTCTTCGGAAAGGTCTCTCTGTGGATACAGCGGATATTTATGAGATCAGTGGTCCTTTGGATCTGACATTTTTGATGAAGCTGTATGGTGCCAGTGGATTTGATCATCTAAAGGAAAAACCTTATATGCCTCAGCCTGTTCCGGCCCTGATGAATGAGGATGATATTTTTACAAATATCCGTAAGGGAGATATTCTTCTCCATCATCCATATCAGACCTTTGATCCGGTGGTGAATTTTGTGCGTAAGGCCGCCAGGGATCCGGAAGTTCTTGCTATCAAACAGACTTTGTACCGAGTCAGCGGACATTCACCGATTGTGGCGGCATTGGCAGAAGCGGCAGACAATGGCAAGCAAGTGTCTGTTCTGGTGGAGCTGAAGGCCCGCTTTGACGAGGAAAATAATATTAACTGGGCAAAGAAACTGGAGAAAGCAGGATGCCATGTGATCTATGGTTTAGTGGGGCTGAAAACTCACTGTAAGATTACTTTGGTAGTGCGCCGGGAGGAAGATGGCATACGCCGGTATGTTCATCTGGGAACAGGGAATTATAATGATTCCACTGCAAGGTTATATACAGACTGTGGCATGATGACCTGCAATCCAAAGATTGGCCAGGATGCCACGGCAGTATTTAACATGTTGTCCGGATATTCAGAACCACCTACCTGGAATAAGCTGTCTCTGGCACCTTTGTGGTTGAGAGGAAAGCTTATCAAAATGATCCGCAGAGAGACGGAGCATGCCCGCAATGGAGGTTATGCCTGTATTATGGCAAAGATGAATTCTTTGTGTGATAAGGAGATTATTGCCAGCCTTTATGAGGCTTCCTGTACGGGCGTGAAGATAGAGCTGGTGATAAGGGGAATCTGTTGTCTGAAGGCAGGAGTGCCGGGACTCAGTGAAAATATTCGTGTTCATTCGATTGTAGGTAACTTTTTAGAGCATGGGAGAATCTTCTATTTTGAAAATGATGGGAGTCCAGAGGTATATATGGGAAGCGCGGACTGGATGCCCCGGAATCTGGATAAACGGGTGGAGATCATGTTCCCAGTGGAGGATCCGGATTTGAAGGAGCAGGTGATCCATATTTTGCGTGTACAGCTGGAGGACAATGTGAAAGCCCACATTCTCCAGCCGGATGGAAGCTATGAGAAGATTGACAAAAGAGGAAAGGAACTGGTGATGGCTCAGCAGCAGTTCTGCCAGGAAGCAGTGGCTGCAGCGGAAGCAAAAAAACAGGAAGCTAATCCCAGTGTACATGATACAAGAAGATTTGTGCCGGCAGAAAAAGAGGAGGATGTTTACAGTGGATAAAAAGCAGTTAGCAATTGAGAAGCATAGGGAGTGGAAAGGAAAGATAGAAATCATCTCTCGGGCGCCTGTCACCAACAGAGAGGAGCTTTCTATTGCTTATACACCCGGAGTGGCAGAGCCTTGTCTTTTGATTGCAGAGGATGAGAATAAAGCTTATGAATATACCCGTAAGGGAAACCTGGTGGCGGTAATCACAGATGGCACGGCTGTATTGGGACTGGGAGATATCGGGCCTTCTGCCGGGATGCCTGTAATGGAAGGGAAATGTGCTTTGTTTAAGGCTTTTGCAGATGTGGATGCATTTCCTTTATGTGTGGATACCAAGGATGTGGATACTTTTGTACAGACAGTTGCTCTGATTTCCAAAAGCTTTGGGGGAATCAATCTGGAGGATATTGCGGCGCCTCGGTGTTTTGAGATTGAAAAGCGGTTAAAGCAGGTCTGTGATATTCCGATTTTCCACGATGATCAGCATGGTACAGCAATTGTAGTGGGAGCAGCACTTTTAAATGCAGTGAAGGTGACTGGTAAGGAGATGGGAAAGCTTCGGGTGGTGATCAATGGTGCCGGGGCAGCAGGGATTGCCATTGGAAAGCATTTGATTTCCATGGGCTTTGGAAATATTATTCTGTGTGATATTCACGGAGTGATCTGTGAAGGGGATGAAGGGCTTAATTCCGGGCAGGAGGAGATTTCTCATATAAGCAACCTGAAAAGAGAACATGGCACCTTGGCAGATGCTTTGAAGGAAGCAGATATTTTTGTTGGTGTCTCAAGACCTTATCTGGTGACAAAGGAGATGGTGTCTTCTATGAAGGAGGGGATCGTTTTTGCCATGGCAAATCCGGTACCGGAGATTATGCCAGAGGAAGCGAAAGAAGGCGGTGCGGTGGTAGTGGGAACCGGCAGGTCTGATTATCCCAACCAGATCAATAATGTATTGGTGTTTCCAGGACTGTTTAAGGGGGTTTTATCGGTCCGAGCTAGAGACATTACGGATTCTATGAAGGTAGCTGCATCCCATGCTATTGCCGGGGTGATTTCAGAGGGGGAGCTGAGCGTGGAGTATGTGATTCCATCTTCCTTTGATAAGCGGGTAGCTTTGGCGGTAGCTAATGCGGTGGCAAAGGAGGCAGTGCGATTGGGAATCAATCGGGCACCCTATGAGGAAATAAAATAATCAAAAATCATATGAGGAAAATCAAAGGGCTTCCCATGGTGTAAGGAAGCCCTTTGTATTATAAATCTTTAGATTCCGGAACTTTTGGATAAAAACTATAGGGAGAAGAATGGTTAAGCTTTCATAAATTGTTTATCAAATTCCGGATTGAAATAGTAAAAGTTTTTTTCTTCCAGTTTTAGCTTGATCTTTTCCAAAGCCTCCCCAAACCGTTGGAAATGGACGACTTCTCTTTCACGCAAAAACTTCAAAGGTGCCAGAACATCTGGGTCATCAATGATGCGGATAAGATTTTCATATGTGGTTCGTGCTTTCTGTTCTGCAGCCAAATCCTCAAAAAGATCTGTGACAGCATCTCCCTTGGACTGAAACTCACATGCATTGAAAGGAACACCAGCGGCAGCTGTGGGCCACAAGGCTGAAGTGTGGTCAACATAATAAGCATCAAATCCGGCTGTTTTGGCATCCTCTGGCTTCATATTTTTTGTAAGCTGAAAGATAATGGCACAGACAATCTCCAGATGTCCAAGCTCTTCTGTGCCGATATCAGTCAGAAGGCCGGCAACTTCTTTGCATGGCATAGTATATCTCTGGGAAAGATAACGCATGGAGGCAGCCATCTCCCCGTCAGGTCCGCCGAATTGACTGATAATCAGGGAGGCTGTTTTGGGACATGTTTTTTTGATATTTACCGGATATTGAAGCCGTTTTTCATAGGTCCACATATTAAACACCTCCTTGATTATCCCAGGGAAGAGGTCCATCGGACCAGGTGAAATGCTTTTTCCCCGGATATTTGCAGTAGGAACCAGTTTCGTTGTTAGTGTCTGGGCATACCAGATAGATATTTAAGGGTTCAAATTCCCGGGCATAATTCTGCATCAGCTGATAGCGTTGATTTTTTGCCTGGGTGAAGGCATCCAGGGCATCTGTATCCAGAGGGTGTGTATCCAGGTATAAGGTCAGATCATCTACCTGAAAGCCTACCTGCTGGATCTCTTCAAGAAGCTGTGCGCGGTTAGCCATGGAAGTCACCTCCTGTCTTGTAGAATGGTTTGTCGAGGCAGGGAAAGATGGTGCCTTGTCTGAGAGAAACACAAGGGGTGTAGGGAGTCTCCCAGCATTGCATGGGAATGGTTGCCATTGTTATGGCAAGACCTGCCTCAGATGAGGGTGCCGGAAGTTTTTCTCCGCAACCGCAGGTGGTTGGAGCAGACTCGCATACGCAGGTACTCATTGTGGATACTCCTTTCTGTTGTGGTGGGCATACAGGATCATGCCTTTGTTTTTGAGTTTTATGGTACATTAGTATTATGGTTCGGAGAAAGGGAAATAAGTATAAGGGATTTGTGTAAAAAAAGGGAAAGAGGACCAAAATCAAATCTTTAATGGAGGAATCTTAATTGCTCAATATTTGGATATCGTGTATAATATAGATGATTTTAAAAGAGATTACCCTCAGTGGACAAGGAGATTTATGAAACATTCACTTTATTATAAATTTATTTTGGGATATTTAATATTTGGAGTTTTAGGATTTGTCATGATTGCCACAGGTTCTTCTTATTTGATGTATAATCATCTTCTGGAAGAAAAAACAATGGCTATGTACGATGAGGCGAATCTGATTGCGTCCTCCTATAGTAGTGTTTATCAGGGTAAGAGGCAGGATTTGAATACGGTGTATCCTCAGTTAAAGATGGTGGCTGCTTTTTTGAATACAGAGATCTGGGTGGTGAACCGTCAGGGAATTATTGTGGTGGATAGTGACCAGTCGGCTCGTTCCGGAACAGTGATTGAGGAGTTTGATCCAACCGATACGGGGAATCAGTATTACCGTATTGGGAATTATTATGGGCAGTTTCCTTATGAGGTGGTGAGTGTTTCTGCTCCGATTACGGGGAATTATAATACGTATGGTTATGTGCTAGTTCATCTGCCGATTTATCAGATCCAGGAGGAGGCTAATGGAGCACTGGATATTGTATACATAACAGCGGTGGTAATTTTTGTTCTTTCTCTTATTATTTTGCTGGTGTTTACCAAGACTGTGTATTTTCCTCTGAAAAAGATTACCGAAGGGGCTAATGAGTATGCCCTTGGGAATCTGACACACCAGATTGATGTAAAAACCCATGATGAGATGGGATATCTGGCTGCAACCTTGAATTATATGTCAGGGGAGTTAAATAAGATGGAAGAGTATCAGAAAACATTTATTGCCAATGTGTCTCATGATTTCCGCTCCCCCCTGACTTCTATAAAAGGTTATCTGGAGGCGATTATTGATGGGACGATTCCGCCGGAGATGCAAAAGAAATATCTGACCAGAATGATTGCCGAGACAGAAAGGCTTAATAAACTGACGCAGGGAATGTTGACTTTAAATACTTTAGATAGCAAAGGACGGCTGTCTCGCAGTAACTTTGATATTAACCGGGTGATCAAGGATACAGCAGCATCTTTTGAGGGGACTTGTGATGCAAAAAATATTATTTTTGATTTGACCTTTACAGATAATATCCAGATGGTATATGCAGATTTGGGTAAGATTCAACAGGTGCTTTATAATCTTATTGACAATGCTATTAAGTTTAGCCATAGTAATTCTACCATTTATATTCAGGCTTCTGCAAGGTATGAGAAGATTTTTGTGTCAGTCAAAGATACAGGGATTGGGATTCCTAAGGACAGTGTAAAAAAGATTTGGGAGCGGTTTTATAAAACAGACCTTTCTCGGGGAAAGGATAAAAAGGGAACAGGATTGGGATTGTCAATTGTTAAGGAGATTATACAGGCTCATGGGGAGAATATTGATGTGGTTAGCACGGAAGGGGTGGGGACGGAGTTTATTTTTTCTCTGCCCAGAGCGGTGAATTTATAACCACGACAGAATGCTGGTGAGGCAGACTATCTTTTGAAAATATAAAACAGCTTTCCTTTATAAATTTTTGGGGAAAGCTGTTGATTATTATTTGTTACAGTTTAAATAAGGCAGACGGGAATGATTGCTTACCGCTTTACTTCAAATTTGTAACCGATCCCCCAAACAGTCGTCAGGGCCCAGTTGGCGTGATCTTTGATCTTGGCCCGCAGGCGTTTGATATGCACATCCACGGTCCGAGTGTCACCAATGTACTCATATCCCCAGATATGATCTAAAAGCTGCTCACGAGTAAAGACTTGGTTGGGAGAGGAGGCAAGAAAGTATAAAAGCTCCAGCTCCTTGGGAGGCATCTCTACTGAATGACCGCAATAGGTTACGGAATAATTGGTCAGATTAACAACCAGATCCGGGTACTCTACATAATCTCCCTGCTGTTGGGTGGATGAGGCAGTGGGAACAGGAACCGCATGATAGCGGCGCAAGACTGCTTTAACCCGAGCCACCAGCTCCTTGGAGTCAAAAGGCTTGATCATATAATCATCAGCACCCAGCTCCAGTCCTAATACTTTGTCAAAAATCTCACCTTTGGCGCTTAGCATGATGATTGGCACCTGGGATGTGGCCCGCAGCTCCCGGCAGACCTGATAACCGTCAATGCCAGGAAGCATCAGATCCAGAAGGATCAAGTTAGGCTTGAATTCTGGAAATACCCGAAGGGCGGCCTCCCCGTCATGAACCGTTGTAGTCTCATAACATTCCTTTATCAGATAAAGAGAAATCAGTTCAGCAATATTCTCATCATCATCTACAATTAAAATTCGTTGCTTTTCAGCCATGAATTGTTCCTCCTTTTTTGCCAGACTTATGTTGCACAGAACCTTCTGTTCCCTATGTTTATGTAACATTAAAGCTACATAAGCATTGAGGGAGCATTAAAACATGAAACAACGAATTGTAAGTCTACTTAAATACTACAATTGTAACCCCTGCATCCCCCTCTCCAAATTCCCCAAGATGAAACTCTTTCACTACTTTAACCCGTTTTAAATGCTTGTGAATCCCGGCACGAAGCGCTCCGGTCCCCTTGCCGTGAACAACCCGGACTTGTTGTAAATGAGCGATATAGGCATCATCCAGATATTTGTCCAGAAGTGGTATAGCCTCATCTATTGTCATTCCCAGAAGATTGATCTCAGGAGAAACGGAGGCAGATTTGGATATTTTTATATTACTGCTTCCAGAACCTTTCCGGCGACTATCTAATCCGGGACCACTGACAGAACTTTCCTGGATTAGCTCCAGATCATTTATATTTACCTGAGAGCGGAGAATACCCATCTGAACGAATAGATTGCCTTTAGAATCTGGTAATGTGCTAATGGTACCTTTCAGATTCATGGAAAGGACTTTTACACTGTCTCCCACTCTCAGAGTCTTGGGATTGATTGCTTTGCGGGGATGGTTTTCCTGCTTTAAGGAAAGGCCGCTCTCTACCTTTTTAAGGTTATCCCGGAGCTTGGTCCGCTCAGCCTCCAAAGCCCGGGTATCCACACCAGAGGAGGAGGCAAACCTATTGATATTTTTGATGGTGCGGTCAGCTGTCTCCTTTGCCTCCCGAAGAATGCGCTGGGCTTCTTCATTTGCAGAACGAATCAGCTTTTCCTTTCGTTCATCAAAACGCTCCTCCTTTTGTTCTAACCGGGCTTTCAGACGGCTGACCTCATCCTTGTATGCTTGAATCTCTTTTCTCTCTTTTTCAATAGTGACCCGACTTTCTTCAAGACGGCTGATGATATCTTCAAATGCCTCATCCTCTGCCTCGATTCTGTTTTTAGCATCATTGATAATATACTCTGGCAGTCCCAGCTTCTGAGAAATGGCAAAGGCATTACTTTTGCCGGGAATACCGATCAGCAGCCGGTAGGTGGGGCGAAGAGTACGGACATCAAATTCACAGCAGGCATTTTCCACTCTGGCAGTACTCAGAGCATAAATCTTTAGTTCGCTGTAATGAGTGGTGGCCATGGTCCGGCATTTCATATTGTGGAGGAAATTCAGAATTGCCATGGCAAGGGCGGCTCCCTCAGTGGGATCGGTTCCGGCGCCTAGCTCGTCAAACAGACACAGAGAGTGACTGTCGGCTTTTGCCAAAATATCCACAATATTAGTCATATGGGCAGAGAAGGTGCTTAAACTCTGTTCTATGCTTTGTTCATCGCCTATATCAGCGAAAACTTCATCAAACACAGCAAGTTTTGAGCCTTCAAATGCAGGAATATGAAGTCCTGCCTGCCCCATCAGGGTAAACAATCCCACTGTTTTTAAGGAGACTGTCTTTCCTCCTGTATTAGGCCCTGTTACAATAAGAAGATCAAAGGTGTCACCTAGCCATACGGTGACAGGAACAACCTTTTGGGGATCTAACAGCGGGTGACGTCCATCCTTAATATGGATTTGGCCTTCCCGGTTGAACTTTGGTTCGCTGCATTTATAATGGCGGGACAGGGCAGCCTTGGCAAAGATAAAGTCCAGTTGGGCCAGAAGATCTAAATTTATTCCCAGGCTTTCCGTATAAGGAGCAAGTTGGTTACTGAGATCGGCAAGAACTGCTTCAATCTCTTTGTTTTCCTGAATTTCCAGGGTGCGCAATTCATTGTTCAACTGGATTATAGCCATTGGCTCCACAAACAAAGTGGAACCGGTGGCGGATTGGTCATGAACCATACCAGACACTTGATTTTTATATTCTGCCCGGACAGGCAGACAGTAGCGTCCGTCCCGCATGGTAATGACTGCATCCTGCAGGTAAGTGCGGCTGGAATTTAAAATACTGTTTAACTGGGTGTGAATCTTGTCATGGATCCCTTTTATAGATCGGCGGACTCGGTGAAGTCCCGGGCTGGCCTCATCGCTTACTTCTTCCTCAGAAATAATACAGCGCTTGATTTCATTATTAATCGGGGTCAAAGGCTCTAACTCCTGAAACATCTGGTCTAAAGAATCATTTTCTGCCTCCTCAGACTCTTCATGTCGGCCGTAGGCCTTGGCCCGGGCGGCAACAGTCAGCACAGAGCTAACAGATAAAAGTTCAGGAATACTGAGAGCGCTGCCAATCTCTAAACGTTTCAGGGAATCCCGAATATCTCGTACACCAGTCAGGGATAAGCTGCCTTTCATGCGGATTCGGCTTACTGCGTCACTGGTCTCAGTCTGGGCCTTTAAGATCTCTTCATAATCTGAGGATGGCTTTAGTTTCTGGCATAAAAGCCTGCCAGGACCAGAAGCAGCATAGTCCGTGAGCTGAGAGATTATTTTTTCATATTCTAAAATTTTTAATGATTTTTGGTTCATGGTTGTCCTCATAAATTTCTGTAGTGCATAGTTGGTGTTTACAGTAAAGTATATCACATTTTAATATCTTGTGAAACCCCCGGCTTTTCTGTAAACAGAAGTTTTTCTGTCATGCTTTTTCTGTTTTCCAGACAGGTATGCACACTTGCATGTGATAACTGTATGCTAAACCGGGCTACTTTTTTCTTGCACATTTGGCAGAAGAACCTTATAATAGAGATAAGTCTTTCTGGGGGACGTCCTGTGTGGCGAGGTGATTTTGCAGCGCAGAGGTGGTACATAAGGAGGAGGTTCGGTATGTCTGGAATGCAGGAACCAAAAAAGGAACCAGGGAAGAGGCGCTTTATTACAGAAAAGATTGTAAAACAGCCATTGACGAAGAAGCAGATGGCTAGACGGACAATCGTGCTGCTTCTGGCGGCTACTTTGCTTGGAGGCGTGGCAGGAGTTAGCTTTGCAGTTTCCCGGCCATTAGTTTCTAAGCTTTTGGGGGAGGAGTCAGCGCCTGAAGAGTCCAGAATTTCCATTCCAAAGGATGAACCTACCGAGCCATCTACAGAAGGTGAGCTGGAGGTAAAGGAATCTTCGAATATGAGCCAGGAGGAATCCCAGACAGCGCCTGAGATTGAATCTGTGGAAAAGATTGTACGCAATGCAATTGAGAACTACCGTTTTACAGTGGAGGATCTGAATGCTTTGTTCTTCAGTCTGCGTCAGCAGGTGCAAACGGCTTCAAAGGGAATCGTGGTGGTACATTCCGTTCAGCAGGAGGTGGATTGGTTTGACAATCCGGTGGAGACAACAGGCTTATATTCAGGGGTAATCATTGCATCTACAGCTCAGGAGCTTTTGGTTCTGACTCCAGAGGCAGCAGTGCAGCAGGCAGATTCTATTAAAGTAACTTTTGCTGATGGAGTAGAGGTGAATGGCCGGATGAAGCAACAGGATACTTTGTCTGGGATGGCAATCGTCAGTGTCAATACCAGTGAAGTTGGAGAGAGTACTCTGAAAGAAGTGGAACCGCTGGTGTTGGGGAATTCCTATCTGGTTCGTGAGGGTGATTTGATTGTAGCTATGGGAAGTCCGGCTGGAATAGCCCACTCTGTAGATTATGGGTTCGTTTCCTATGTGCAGAAAAATGTGCATATGGTAGATCAGGTAAATCGAGTGTTTTATACCCGGATCAGCGCAGATGCCGGGCGGGGAACATTTCTGGTAAACAGCTTTGGGGAGTTGATTGGATGGGTGATGAAGCCGGATGAGAATATGGAAAATAATAATATGACCATAGCAATGGGGATTTCCGATTACAAGGGGATCCTGGAGAATCTAACGAATGGTCTGGCGGCACCTTGTTTTGGAATTGAGGGACAGGAGGTGTCGGAAACCATGGCATCCCAGGGACTTCCCCATGGAATTTATGTGCTTAATTCTGTGACAGATCGTCCGGCATATGGTGCAGGAATACAGAATGGGGATATTATCACCCACATAGATGGCCGGGAGATTACCACAATGAGGGATTTTCAGAATACTGTGGATAATTTGGAATATGGAAGACTGATTCATGTGGTTGTGCAGCGCAATGGCAGAGATCAATATGCGGAGCTGGAATTCCAGGTGACTGTGGGGGCAAGGTGAGAATCAAAGTGTTTTCTAATTTAAATATAAGGAAAAGGAAAATGAGATGAAATATATTGAAAGCTTGCGGGAAGGCATGCGGATTTCAGAGATTTATTTATGTAAAGGCAAGCAAATTGCACTTACTAAAAATGGAAAAGAGTATGGACGTCTGCTTTTGCAGGACAAGACAGGCACGGTAGATGCTAAGATCTGGAATCTTAATTCTCCTGGTGTAGGAACCTTTGAGGCTATGGATTATGTGCGGGTGGATGGGGATGTAAGTGTGTTCATGGGCGCTAATCAGCTGAACATAGAGAGAATCCGCAGGGCAGATGAGGGAGAGTATTTGCCTGAGAATTATCTCCCGGTCTCCACAAAAAATGTGGATGAGATGTACAAAAGTTTGCTGGGGATTATCGCAACGATTAAAAATCCTTATTTAAAAAAGCTGGTGGAGAGCTATTTTGTGGAGGATCCGGCTTTTATCAAAGTATTTCGCTTCCACAGTGCGGCAAAAAGTGTTCACCATGGCTTTGTTGGCGGGTTACTGGAGCATACCTTAAGTGTGGCGAAAATGTGCAATTATTTTGCAGAGGCTTATCCTATGCTGAACAGGGATCTTTTGCTGTCAGCTGCGGTTTTCCATGATATTGGGAAAATTCAGGAGCTTTCAGCATTTCCTGAGAATGATTATACGGATGACGGGCAGCTTTTGGGACATATTATGATTGGAACTGAGATGATCCGTGACCGGATCCGCACCATACCTGGTTTTCCGGAGCGTTTGGCAGCAGAGCTGAAGCACTGCATTCTGGCCCATCATGGGGAATTGGAATATGGTTCACCAAAAAAACCGGCAATTTTGGAAGCTATGGCGCTGAATTTTGCAGACAATACAGATGCGAAGATGGAGACTATGATTGAGGTCTTGCGGGGAGCAGGGGCAAATATGGGATGGTTGGGATATAACCGGCTTCTGGAGACTAATATTCGCAGGACAACGGAGGAATAACGGTTTTATCCGGTTATAGAAAAGCATTGTTTTAAAACATGTTAAAAGAACTGCCGCAAATTTTGCGGTAGTTCTTTTTAGGAGGTAGCCCATATTATGGTGCGTAGTATGTCGATCTATGTAAAGTGCTTCTGTCTATGAACTCCCTTTGCTATAATAATCTGAAAAGCAGAAGGGACACTCTGTGCCTTTCATCAGATAAAAGGTTATTGAAAAAATAGACAGAGATGCAACGGTTTGTTAGGCGAACCCGGCAACGGTTGCGCGCTGTTGTGCCACCGGGTTCTATATGTAAAGAATAACGAACTTTTATGTTCATTATTTTGTTGTTGTGATGCGTCACTTATTTGCTGTATTTGTTCTGTTCTGCATCACATATATAGGATAACTGAAAAGTGTGTCTAAAGTTTGTGCGTTTTATTAAAGAAATAGAAAATATAGGAAGAAAATCTAACGTTTTATGGAAGAATTTGACAGAAATAAGAGGGAGAAAAAGCTACTGTTATGGAGATTAAAAAAAATACTTTGTTTCAGGTAAGAATCACAGATATGAGTGATACAGGCGATGGAATCGGGAAAGCCAATGGTTTTACATGGTTTATCAAGGATGCAGTGATTGGGGATTTGGTGGAAGCGAAGGTGATGAAAATAAAAAAGTCCTATGGCTTTGCCCGTCTTATGGAAGTGAAAGAGCCTTCCCCTTATCGTGTAATCCCACAATGTCCGGCTGCCCGTAGCTGCGGTGGTTGCCAGCTTCAGGCTATGAGTTATCTGGAACAGCTTCGATTTAAAGAAAATAAGGTTCTCAGCAATCTTTTAAGAATCGGCGGACTGGATGGGAGAGAAATATTTGAGCCGATAATTGGAATGGAGGAACCCTGGCATTACCGGAATAAGGCCCAGTTTCCTTTTGGAAAGAGCAGGGATGGAAGGATTATTACGGGATTTTACGCGGGTAGAACTCATCAGATTGTTGAGAGTGAGGACTGCAGGCTAGGGGTTTTTGAAAATACAATGATTTTGTCTTGTATACGGAAATATATGGAGGAATACGGGATTTTGCCCTATGATGAGGAAAGTCATAAGGGATTGGTGCGCCATGTTTTGATTCGGAAGGGATTTTACACAGGACAATTGATGATATGCCTGGTGCTTAATGGGAGCGTGCAGGAGCTGAAGGCAGCAGATGTGTTAATTGAGCGTCTGATCCATCTGTTTGATTCCGGGAAGAGTGAGGAGAAGGGTTGCAAAGGTGAGAGAGTTTATGTTGAAACTATTGTCTGTAGTATTAACCGGGAAAGAACCAATGTGATTCTGGGAAAGGAAATTGTAAATCTATATGGTTCGGGAGTTATAACAGATTTGATTGGTAGGATTCGATATCAGATATCGCCGCTTTCCTTTTATCAGATAAATCCGGTTCAGACAGAGAGATTGTATGAAACAGCGCTGGAATATGCCGGGCTTACCGGTGAGGAGACAGTGTGGGATCTGTATTGCGGGATTGGGACAATTTCTTTGTTTTTGGCTCATCAGGCGAAAAAGGTTTGCGGTGTGGAGATCGTCCCGGATGCAGTCCGGGATGCTTGTGTGAATGCAAAGATAAATGGGATTGAAAATGTGGAATTTTTTGTTGGAAGAGCAGAGGAGGTTCTGCCGGAGCAGTATGAGAACAATCATATTTATGCGGATGTGATTGTTGTCGATCCCCCGCGAAAAGGCTGTGATTCGGCTTGTCTGGAAACCATGGTGAAAATGGCTCCGAAACGGATTGTGTATGTGAGTTGTGATTCTGCTACCCTGGCCAGAGATTTGAAGTGGTTGGGGGAGAATGGATATGAGGTGGTAAAGGGGAGGACAGTGGATATGTTTCCGCAGACTGGGCATGTGGAGACGGTTGTTCTTCTGTCTAAACTAAAACCGGATGATATTTATTGAGGTTAAAGTTGATCTGGACGAGTTGGATGTAACAACGGCAGAAACAAAAGCGACCTATCCAGAGATAAAGGAGTATGTCTTACAAAAGTATGGATTTCGAGAATATGTCTGAGATGGATAGAGCAAGAGAAATCCAGAAGGTTATGGCTCAGATAAAGTTTCAATGGGCAAGTAGCATTACCAGATATACTTATTACGATACTTTGATCAATAAAAGGGATCATGTGCAGAATGTATTATGACGACTGGTGCATTAGCAAAGGTATTAGGATTAAAGGCATCTATTTCTGGTACTGGAGAATATATGGTATATTATATCCAGGTTGATGGAAAAGCATACTTTGGACAGAATGAGACCTTAAATCTGAACAGCCCAATACCCGACAAGGTATTCTTTCAGTAACTAACTTTAAACTCATTGGAAGCAGACTCGACTTTGCCAAGGTTGAAGCTTCCGGTGAGTTTTTATTTTCGACAAATTTCATTCTTAGGTATTCCATTCTTTTCCTAAATCCCTTATAATAACCTTACATCAGAGAAAAGTGGGCAGCACTCCCTATTTGGAGAATGCGCACCTTCGGGACGGGCTTAGGGCAGTTTAGATCTGTGCCGCAGGTGTGCAAACACCAGAGAAAGGAGGATGTGGTTTATGTTCTTCTTGTAGTTCCTGAGCTGTATTGTGAGTATCTTTGTGGGCGGCCTTAACGGGCTGGTTTCATTAGTCCAGAAGTGTAAACCTTACATAAAGC
>JAAWEL010000014.1 GCA_022794255.1 Lachnospiraceae bacterium | reverse complement strand
ATTCCACGATCAATCCCTTGTCTACTAAAACAGGGGTTATCGCTTTTGAGATTCCAGATTCTGTAGCTTCCAGTGAAGATGAACTTCTTTTAGTTATTTCCGCTGGAAATAAAAACTTACAATTCAAAATTAGGTAAATTGTCCGAAATAAAAGGTGACCATTTCATATACTCTTACGGTAATCTTCCGGAAAATGAGATAAGCAAAAATGCCGACTACGTTATCGGCGTAAACGGTGATTCCATGGAGCCTGAATATTCCGATGGGGATATCGTCTATGTCCAGAAAACCGACCACATAGAAACCGGAGACATTGGTATCTTCCAAAAAGGCAATAATATCTACATCAAGAAAGCTGGAGAAAATGGATTGATATCCCTTAACCCGGACTACCCACCCCTTACACCTGATGGCGACAGGATTACGGTTTTGGGAAAGGTGCTGGGAAAAGCAGAGGAAAATTAAACGAATCTAAGGGGGTTGTCGTATGTCACTACCACAAAAACAATTCTATACCGCAGAAGATTATTGGAATCTTCCGGAAAATGTAAGGGCAGAGCTGATCGATGGGCAGATTTATGACATGGCTCCTCCCAGCCGTCTCCATCAGGAACTGGTAGCACAATTCACTAAAATTATTGGAAATCATATCGATTCACACCATAGTGGTTGTAAAGTCTATCCGGCTCCCTTTGCAGTCAATCTGGATGCCAATGACAAAAACTGGGTAGAGCCAGACATATCTGTCATATGCAATCCTGACAAACTGACAGAAAAAGGATGTTGCGGAGCTCCTGATCTTATTATCGAAATTTTATCGCCATCCAGCCGAAAGATAGATTATATAACCAAAAATGCTCTATACTCAGATGCTGGTGTCCGGGAATACTGGATTGTGGATCCACAAAAAGAGACCACCATGATTTATCGTTTTGAGGAGGACGCAGCGCCAACCATATATCCTTTTGATATGCCGGTTCCCTTTGGCCTCTTCCCGGAATTGGTGGTTACTATATCGAAATTATTGGAATAACTTTTGAAATTGAATATGCAAAAACCGCCCCTGCGCCAACAGGAACGGCTCTCACATAGATGTTCTATTGCGGGACAGGCCCGGAATATAATCATCCCCAAACAAGATTGATTATATCATCCGGCACCTGTTTTCGCAATAGGTGTATTTTTTATATTTTAATTTCGTAATATAAAAAGGAGGATGATAAGATGGAAGTAAGAAAACGGTGTGCAATCTACATACGCGTCAGTACGGAAGAGCAGCACTTAAACGGCCTTTCCCTTCCAGCACAACGTAAAGCCCTGGAAGAATATGCTGCCAGAAACGGATATCATGTAACGGGAATCTATGCGGATGAAGGGATTTCTGCCCGAAAAAGTATGTCCAGACGCAAGGAGCTCATGCGGCTCCTGGAGGATATACGGCAGGATAAAATCGATATGGTACTGGTCACAAAACTGGATCGGTGGTTTCGGAATATTAAAGATTATAACATCACAGAAGAAATCCTTCGGGCACATAATTGCTATTGGAAAACCATATTTGAAAACTATGATTCATCTACAGCCAACGGTCAGATGGTTATTAATATAATGCTTTCTGTCAATCAGGCTGAATGTGACCGGACCTCCGAACGAATTAAAGCTGTATTTGACTACAAAAGAGCAAAAGGGATGTGTGTCACCGGAATGTGCGCTCCCTATGGTTACGTCATAGAAAACGGATATATAAAAAAAGATGAAGCTGTCCGGCATATCGTGGAAGATGCCATTGATTATTACTTTTCCTGCTTTTCCATACGTCATACAGTAAACTATATTGTGGATAAATATGGGGAGGAAGCTCCCAGTTATTACAAGATAGATAAATTTTTCCATAATCCTAAATATGCCGGCATAGATGCTGATGGAACACCTTATTGCGAACCGTACATGACCATGGAGCAATACAGTATTCTGAAAAAGTCCCGGCAGGCAAAAACATATTCGTCCAGCGGCTATACCTATATTTTCAGCTCTTTGATCGTCTGTCCTATATGTGGATGCCGTTTTAGCGGAAGGCAGAGGAAACGCACCCGGCAGGATGGATCCGTCCACTGTGTAGTACGCTATAACTGTGTCGGCAAATTTAAATACCATCCCGGAGCATCCCTCAGAGAAGAGGCCGTAGAAAAATACTTGCTTGAAAATATAGATCAGGCTATCCAGGACGCTATGATAGAATATAATCTTTCCGATTCCCGCAAGCCCAAACCGGCAAAGTCCTTACAATCCTACAAAGAGGAATTGTCTCGGCTAAACATAATGTACCAAAAGGGACGGATTTCTGAGGAATATTATGAATCAGAATATGAGAGGCTTTCGGCTGCCATGTCTGATTCTGACAGCCGGTCTCTGCAGATGAAGCAAAAAAAGCTCATCCAGGTATCCCAAAAATTCAAGGGCAATTGGCAGGCGCTTTATTCAAAACTGGACAATTCACATAAACGTGCGTTCTGGAAGCAGATTATTGCAGAAATCCATGTCAATCCGGAAACCCGCCAGATAAGTGGATTTAACTTTTTACTTTAGATACAGTATTATACCATACACCGTAGAATTTGAGCCTTTTGCCACCGGACTGGAATTGGAGGGCGCCGGCTATGTGGTTGCCTCCTTAGGCACCGACTCCGGCTATGTTCCCTACACCGCCTACAGTGCCAAAAAAAGCTATATAAACACCCATCCGGAAGTGATACAGAAATTTACCAATGCCATTCAAAAAGGCATGGACTATGTAAATTCCCACTCTGCCGAGGAGATTGCCAAGGTGATCCAACCGCAGTTTAAAGAAACTCCTCTGGAAAATATCATCATCATAGTGGAACGCTACAAAACCCAGGACACCTGGAAGGAAGATACTATTTTTGAAAAAGACAGCTTTGAACTTTTGCAGAATATTCTTGAGGAGGCAGGGGAACTTCCCGGGCGGGTCCCTTATGAGGATCTGGTGACGGTTCAATTCTCCGAAAAAGCAAAAACAGGGAAATAACTTTTCTCCTGTCATCCCCCTTTTCCTTTAGCTGGCCGGCACCCTGCATTCCATTTCTTTCCGCTGTATTCATCTGCTGACTTTCCCTTCAGTGAACAAGGGGCGAGTGTCCCCTTGTTCACTGAAGGGATCATCACCGGCTTTACGACACTGGAAGGGAAAAGGATGCATTGGCGCAGTCCGTCCCTGCCAGCTCACAGAGAACAAAAAAAACAGAAGAATCGTCAACAGCACCTCTCCTGATCCGGACAAGTTTATAAAGAATCAAGCAAAAAAGCTGGTTCTGTATAAGATCCAGCTTTTTTCTGTTTTTTCAGCCCGCCTTCATCAGCCAGGCCCCCAAAGCTTTCATGAAATAATCCTTATATCCTGCTTTCTCCACAGCCTCATCTGCCATAATCTCCACCTCTCCCAATGCCTTGCCTGCCAGTTCATACCGCAGCACTCCCACCGTATCTCCCGCCTTTACTGGTGCTTCCAGCAATTCCGGAAGCATAAGCTTTTTCTCCACAGCCTGAAAATCCTCCCCATTGACTCCCAGATAGGAGAATCCACTTTTATATTTAAGGGTAACATGGTCCTTCACACCGTTTAGCACCATCATCTCCGGAAGAGATGGCATAGTCTGATCCTCATACAGAGTGCAGTTGGCATATCCATAACTTAACAAGGTCTGGGCATCCGCAAACCGGGCCTTATAGTCTGGTGCCGCCATAATGGAGGCAATCAGACGCACCCCGTCTTTTTCCGCTGTGGCAGACAAGCAGTATTTTGCCAGGGAGGTGGATCCGGTCTTTAGGCCAGTCACCTTATAGCCTGTAGCCATTTTCAAAAGCTTATTGGTGTTGGACAGGCCAAACTCCTTTGTACCCTGCTTTGTCACATGAGTAATATTTTCCATCCAGATCATTGAATAATTGTGTATTTGGGGATATTTAGTGATCAGCTCCCGGGACATAACCGCAATGTCTCTGGCTGTGGTCACATGAGTCGGAGAATCGGTCAGCCCACAGCAATCCTCAAAATGAGTTCCAGTCATTCCAAGTCCGGCTGCCCGGTCATTCATCTGCTTTACAAATTCTCCCTCCGTACCGGATATGTACTCTGCCATTGCCACGGAAGCATCATTTCCTGATGCCACTACAATACATTTAATCAGGGTTTCCACCGTCTGAATCTCCCCTTCCTCCAAAAACACCTGAGATCCTCCCATGGATTTTGCGTAAGCGCTGGTCACCACCTCATCTGTCAGCTTGATCTTCCCCGAGTCAATGGCATCAAAAATCAGAATCAGTGTCATAATTTTTGTAATGCTGGCGGGGCGGCGCTGTTTGTCTGCATCCTTCTCATAGATCACCTTACCAGTGGATGCCTCCATGAGAACAGCACTAGGAGCAGATATCTCCGGTCCGGCTGTTTGCTGATCTGTAGGATTTTCTGGCTGTCTGCCGGTTGTCTCTTGTGTTGTTCCTGCCAGGTTCTGTTCTGGCGTCCCGGATGCTTCTCCTTCCAGGTGTGTCTCCTGCCCCTCAGCCTGGGCAGCCTCCGATGTGACAAGAATCGTTTCCTTTGTTCCTTCCATCTCCGGCGGTGTCATCAGCAGGCTTCCGGTACACAATGCAATGAGAATTCTTTTCATATCATCCCTCAATTTATTCTACTATTATATTAATGTATGGCTATTTTCCTAATTCTATGTTATTATAAAAAACGACAAATCAAATACTCATACAAAACGGCACCTGGCACCTGCCCCACCTCTGACTCTGCTTTCTCTGCTGCGGACAATCTGCCCCGTGCCCTCACATAAAATGGAGTCCAATATGAACAGATATGAAGATAGCAGGCGCTTTCGCAAAGCCCAACACCGCAGGCAGCTGCAAAATATGACCATCGCCGCCGGCTGCATTATGCTGGCAGGCCTCTGTACCACAGGGGCTTTCCTTTTTTTGAAAAAACCAGATAATTCCCTTACCAAGGCCGCCCCCTCTCCTGTTGTAATTGAGATCAATCAGGATTTCCACGCAGATAAGACAGAGCCTTCAGAGATAGCTGATAACTCTCCCAGTTCAGTCATTCTTGTAGACACTCCGATTGGGCAGCTATTAGCCAGGGCCTCCACTATTGCTGCCGGTTATGATTATGACGGCGCCATTGCCCTTTTACAATCGGATCCGGAGTTTTCTTCCGATCCTGCCGTTTTGGAGGCCATTGCCTCCTATGAAAAAACCAGAGCTTCTCTGGTAAAGGCAAAGATCGGCCAGGTGACACATGTATTTTTCCACTCTCTTGTCATGGATAACCAAAAGGCTTTTGACGGAGATGAAGATATGGATGGCTACAATCAGGTGATGACCACTGCCAATGAATTTAAGAAGATTCTCCAGTCCATGTATGACAAGGGCTTTGTTTTGGTGCGCATGCATGACCTGGCTTATGAGACAACAGACGAAAATGGAAAAACGGTTATGAAGCCTGGCACGATCCTTCTCCCTGAGGGGAAACGCCCCTTCGTCATGTCCCAGGATGATGTGTGTTACTATCCCTATATGGCCGGAGATGGCTTTGCTACCCGCATGATCATAGGTGAGGACGGAAAACCCACCTGTGAGATGAAAATTGATGATGAGACCACCCTGGTAGGCTCCTATGACCTGGTGCCTCTTTTGGAAGATTTTATCCAGGAGCATCCGGACTTTTCCTACAAGGGAGCCAGAGCTGTCATTGCCTTTACCGGCTATGAAGGGGTCTTGGGCTATCGCACCTCTGACAAATATGCTAACTCAGAGACATATGAGCAGGATTGTCGGGAAGCTGCAAGGGTTGCCCAGTGCCTGAAGGACAATGGATGGGAGCTGGCCTCCCACAGCTGGGGCCATCTGATGATGGGGGAAATCGACATGGACCGTTTCCGCACGGACACAGACAAATGGGAGCAACAGGTGGACAGCCTGGTAGGGCCAGTGGATATCATTCTCTATCCCTTTGGCAATGATATCAATGACTGGCATCCCTACACTGCTGAAAATGAAAAATTTAATTATCTGTACAATGCCGGTTTCCGCTATTTCTGCAATGTGGACTCCAATGAATACTGGATTCAAATTGGCGATAACTATCTCCGTCAGGGCCGCAGAAATTTGGATGGCTACCGGATGTGGAAAGACATTACCGCCGAAAGTGAAGGCCGGGAGCGGAAGCTGGAGGATCTGTTCCATGCAGAGGATATTTTTGATCCGGATCGCCCCACACCGGTACCTGAAATGTAGAGATCGCTGAAAGTTTACCCTTTGGCCCCTTCCCGGACCATGTACGTGCTGTATCCGTAATTGCGCAGGCTCTGTTCCATCCGGGCCGCATTGTCAAGATTGAGAAATGCTCCGGACCGTACCTTATACATTCCGTCATCCAGCACCACAAAGGCCGGGAAGCCCTGTTCCCGCAGCTGTCTCTCCAGCCGGTCAGCTGCTTCCCGGTCAGGGAATGCCCCCACCTGAATCTGGTAATATTCCGGCCCCCTCTCTTCTTCCCGGATGGTCTCCAACACGCCTCTTGCAATTGCCTCTGCAATCGCCTGAAAATTCTGATCAAACCGCTGATTATCCTGCGGATTGTCAAGAAAACCGGCCTCCACCAGCACAGCCGGCATCCTGGTTTTGCGCAAAACAATAATCCCAGGTCGCTCAATCACTCCCAGGTCTTTAAATCCGGTTTCTACTAAAGCCTGATTGATATTTTCTGCCAGCAAACCGGCTGCCCCGGAATTTTCATAAACCAAAGTCTGCACGCCGGAGGCTGATCCTGGCACTGGCATGGCATTACGGTGAATTGACAAAAAATAATCCGTATCTGAGCGATTGGCTATCTGTGCCTTCTCCCCAGGAGACTGATATACATCGGATACTCTTGTGTATGTCACATCTACTCCGTTTCTTTCCAATATCTGTCCCACTGCCAGGGCAAGCCGCAGCGTGTCATCCTTCTCCCGGCGGCCCATATAGATGGCTCCCGGCTCCTCCCCTCCGTGGCCTGCATCGATTATAACCTTTCTCATTTCTGCCAAAATAAAAACTCCTTCCACATACTGCTCTGTTATTACAGTATGTAAAAGGAGTATGTCCGTTGCCTGTTTTTACAGACCAGATTCTTTAATCCTCCACATCAATCCCTCTCGGTCCCACATGGGTGGAAAAAACAATCTGGGTGTTGGTTTTTCCAAATTTCTGAAGCTGTCCAATAAAAAGGTCAAGCTCCATCGTGCTCTGGAAAGCTACTTTCATCAGCATGGAATACTCTCCTGTCACGAAGTTGCATTCCATCACATGGGGAATACTCTCCACATAGGTATAAAACCGGGGCTTGTCCTCCGGCAGAACATTCAGATTAATAAATGCAATAATATGATACCCAAGCTTTACTGGATCTACCAGGGCATGATATCCGGAGATCACCCCGTCTTTTTCCAGCTTCTCAATCCGGGCCGACACAGCCGGAGAAGACAAAAATGTACTTTCTGCTATGGTTTTCAGGGACATCCGTGCATTCTCCTGCAAAAGCTTTAATATCTTTCTGTCAATATCATCCAAAATCCTTTCCTCCCTCCGTCAGGCCTGCTTTAAAAAAATCTCCCCGTTAAACACCTCCACAGCCGGGCCGGTCATAAACACATGCCCGCCTTCCCGATCCCAGTAAATCTCCAGCTTTCCACCTCTTAACTGCACCTCCACCCGGTCCTCAGCCAGGCCGGTCATAATAGCTGCCACCGCACAGGCTGTTGCCCCGGTGCCGCAAGCCCAAGTCTCCCCGCTTCCCCGCTCCCACACCCGCATCCGGATATGATTTCGGTCCATCACCTGAACAAACTCTGTATTCACCCGGTCAGGGAACCGGGGATGGAACTCATAGGAAGGTCCGATCTTCTCCAGATCCAGATTGTCAATCTCCGCACAGAAATATACGGCATGGGGATTTCCCACATCAATCCCCACAAATTCCAGCTCCTTTTCCTCCACCACTATCTTTTCCGGCAATCGGCTGGTAAGGACCGGCACCCCCATATCTACCTGGACAGACACTACCCTGCCATCCTTTTCCTTCATCTCAAGGTGTTTGATCCCCCCTAAAGTCTCCACAGTAATGTGAAGCTTCTCCACAATCCCGTGGTCATAGACGTATTTGCCCACACAGCGGATTCCATTGCCGCACATGGATCCCTCGCTTCCATCCTCATTAAACATCCGCATCCGGCAGTCCGCTACCTTTGAGGGACAGATCAGAATCAGTCCATCCGATCCTATGCCAAAATGACGGTCACTTACCGCTCTTGCCACCTGCTCTGGTTCCTTTATAGTCTCCTCAAAACAATTCACATACACATAATCATTTCCGATCCCCTGCATTTTTGTAAATTTCATTAGTCCCTGTCTTTCCTTTTATCTTTTTTTAAACCTGCCTTCTGCCAGA
Organism: Lachnospiraceae bacterium; assembly: GCA_022794255.1. GTDB lineage: Bacteria > Bacillota > Clostridia > Lachnospirales > Lachnospiraceae > Brotaphodocola. Next base: position 55,299 of record JAAWEL010000014.1, on the reverse strand, counting down.
AAAGCCGATATGCCGGGAAATAACCCCTTTGTCTCTTACATCAGGCTGATAACCATCTGTGCCGTCTCCACCAAGTTCGTCCCACTGTCCATACTGCACTTTTGTATGTACCGGTGGGCTTCTTTTTCACTCATTCCGTTTCGTTCCATCAAAAGTCTTTTGGCCTGTTCTAATAATCCCTTTTCTTCCTCACTTCTCTGTCTTGGCTGTTGCCGCTGTTTCCTCCGCCGCCGGTCTTGGGCCTGAGCCATCATTTCCAGGGTGGAAACCAGATCATGAACCTTCAGCGGCATTGGCAGACAGACCATATCCTCCGGTATATGGGAATCCCAGCGGCTGGGTGAAGATACCATAAGCATGGAAAATTCTGCCGGCAAATTGTCGTGAAGCTCTCTGTAAAGCATATCAGCCAGATGATAACCGCAGATGATCAGTCCGCTGTTTAAACTGCCTGCCTGAGCCAGTACCTGAGAGCCGGAGTTACAGACTGCCATGACCGAAAATCCGCTTCTTGTCAGTATATTTTTGATGTTCCGGGCATCCTCTGGCTTTGAAAATGCCACAATCACATTAGCCATTCCCCACCTCCTGACAGACAAGCACAGAGCTTCTATGGAGGAAGGTCTCTGCATCAAAACTTATACAGATATTCCTCCACTTCCCAGTCCGTAACCTCGGCACGGAATTTTTTCCACTCCGCATCCTTTGCTGCAAGATATTTGTTAAAAATATGCTCTCCCAGAAGCTCTTTCACAAAGGAGCTTTCCGCATAGAGTTCCAGGGCTTCCCCTAAAGTCTCAGGCAGCCACTGAATCCCCCTCTGTCTCCGCTCCTCATCGCTCATGGCATAGATATTTTCATCCACACTTTCCGGCGGCTCCATCTGATTTTTGATTCCATCCAGACCGGCGGCCAGGCAGGCCGCCAGGGCAAGATACGGATTCACTGCCGAATCCGGACACCGCAGCTCAATCCTGGTACTGCTCCCCCTAGAGGAAGGAATCCGAATCAGGGGACTGCGGTTGGAGGCCGCTGACCAAGCGATGTAGACCGGCGCGTCATACCCGGGAACAAGACGCTTATAAGAATTTACCAATGGATTGGTCAGCACTGTAATCTCCTTGATATGTTTTAAAATACCAGCCATAAACTGATATGCCTGCCGGCTCAACCCCAGTCTGTCCGACTGGTCCACAAACACATTCCTGCCATTTCTGTCTGCCAGAGACATATTAATATGCATGCCAGAACCATTAATCCCTGCCTTTGGCTTTGGCATAAAAGTGGCATGAAGTCCATGGCGTCTGGCAATAGTCTTAACCGCCATTTTAAAGGTCATAATGTTATCTGCAGTGCTCAGCGCATCTTCATATTGTAAGTCAATCTCATGCTGGGCAGGAGCAATTTCATGATGGGATGCCTGGATCTCAAATCCCATCTCCTCTAAATTAAGCACAATATCCCGGCGCACATTCTCAGCCATATCAACAGGCGCCACATCAAAGTATCCTGCCATCTCATGGGTCTTTGTGGTTGGCTTCCCCTCCTCATCCGTCTGGAACAGGAAAAATTCACACTCCGGCCCTACCAGAAAAGTATACCCCATATCCTCTGCCTCTTTCAAGACCCTTTTAAGAACAAAACGGGGATCTCCCTCAAAAGGTTCCCCACCTGGCCGGTACACATCACAGACTAAGCGGGCCACTTTTCCCTGCTGCGGCCGCCAGGGAAAGATCTCAAAGGTATCCAGATCCGGGTGAAGATACATATCAGATTCCTCAATCCGCACAAACCCTTCAATAGCAGAGCCATCAAACATACAGCGATTATCCAGCGCCTTCTCAAGCTGACTGGAAGTAATCGCTACATTTTTTAACATTCCAAAAATATCCGTAAATTGAAGCCGGATAAACTCCACATCCTCCTCCTGAACCCGGCGGATAATGTCCTCTTTGCTATATTTGCTCATTGATTTTCTCCTATTCTCGCAGAAATAAAAGACGAGGATGCCGGAAAATCATTAAAAATGATCTTCATGCAACATCCTCGTTCCATGGTCTGATAATAACAGGTCCCGACAAATTTGTCAATGAAAACCTTACCGGTTCTCTCTGTTGTAGGAAAGAGCCCGGATTGCATTGAGAATGGCCAGAACGGATACACCCACATCTCCAAAAACCGCTGCCCACATAGATGCATACCCCAGAGCCACCAGAATCAGAACCAACACCTTTACTCCGATAGCAAAAATAATATTCTGGCGGACAATCCCCATGGTTTTCCTGGCAATCCGGATCACATCCACAAGCTTTGAGGGCGCATCATCCATAATGACCACATCCGCTGCCTCCACCGCTGCATCTGACCCGATTCCTCCCATGGCAATCCCAATATCGGCCCGGGCAAGCACTGGTGCATCATTGATGCCATCTCCCACAAAGGCAAGGGTTTTTCCAAAGGATTTTTCTCCCAAAAGCATCTCCACCCGGGCCACCTTGTCACCAGGCAGCAGGTTTCCATATACCTGATCAAGTCCCAGCCCTTTACCTACGATTTTCCCTACCTCCTCCTTGTCTCCGGTAAGCATGACAAGGTTTCGGACACCCTCCTGGCGAAGCCTGTCAATGGCAGCAGGCACATCCTGGCGCACCGTATCGGATATAACAACCGCCCCCAGATAGCCCTTTCTGTCTGCCAGATACAAGGTGGTTCCCACAATTGCTGATGGAGTATTGATCTGTACCTTCTGCTGTTCCATCAGCTTTTGATTGCCGATGTAAAGATCGTTCCAGCTTCCCCCGACCTCCACCTGGGCATGGATTCCGTGTCCTGGTATCTCCTCCACCGCCCCAATCCGTGACGGATCCACCTCCTTTTTGTAAGCCTCCTTCACAGACAAGGCAATGGGATGGTTGGAATGGTATTCCCCCAATGCTGCCAGCTCTAAAAGAGCTTCCCTGGTACCATGAACCGGAGCTACATCGCTGACCTGAAATTTGCCGGTGGTCAGGGTCCCCGTCTTGTCAAACACCACTGTGTCCAGGCTGGCCATTGCCTCCAGATAATTGCTTCCCTTCAGCAAAATCCCATTTTTTGAGGCTGCCCCCAGCCCTCCGAAAAAGCTTAAAGGCACAGAAATCACCAAAGCGCAGGGGCAGGAAACCACTAAAAAGCTGCATGCCCGGTAAACCCACATTCCCCATCCGCCGCCCTGAAGAATGGGCGGCACAATGGCCAGGATCAATGCCAGCATCACCACTATCGGTGTGTAAACCCGGGCAAATCGGGTGATAAAGGTCTCTGCGCTGGCTTTTCTTGAGCTGGCATTCTCCACCAGCTCTAAGATCTTTGCCACCGTGGAATCATCAAACAGTTTTGTAGTCTGAACCTCCAGCACCCCATTTAAGTTGATAGAACCACTGACCACACTGTCTCCCTCTGATACTTCCACTGGCATAGATTCCCCGGTCAGTGCCTTGGTATCCATGGTAGAAAATCCCTGAAGAATCACCCCGTCCAAAGGAACCCTCTCCCCCGGACGAATGACAATCGTGTCTCCCACCTCCACCTCATAGGGATCCACCTGCTGCTCTGTCCCATCTCTCAAAAGGTTAGCATATTCCGGATTGATGTCCATCAGCTCCTTGATTGACCTACGGGACTTGTTCACCGCATAGTCATTAAACAGCTCTCCCACCTGATAAAACAGCATAACCGCCACTGCCTCTTCCAGAGAACCTACCACAATAGCCCCGAAGGTGGCAACCGTCATGAGAAAGTTTTCATCAAATACCTGCCCCTTTTTAATATTCCGAAAGGCTTTCATGGGAATATCATACCCTGCCCACAAATAAGCGAGAATAAAAAGTATCCAGGCAAAAGTGCTTCTCTTTTCCATCACAATGGCAGCGACAAAGCATACCCCGCTGACCGTCAGCCGGAATACCATCTTTTTCTGTTTCTTCGTCATCTCTTCCTCCTGGTCAGCGCAGCACCTTAAACTCTGCTTCCGGTTCAATCTTATCCGCAATTTTTCTGGCTTCCTCCACCACTGCATCCGCTCTGTCATCTTCCACCTCAATCGTCAGGCGCTGAGTCATAAAGCTTAGAGATGCCTCCCTGACACCGGCAATCTTTTTCACGCCCTCCTCGATCTTGGCCGCACAATTGGCACAACATAATCCTTCTAATTTTATAATCTTCTTCATGACTTTTTCTCCTCTCACTCACCGATATGTTCCATTCCCTGATTTAAGATCATCTGAATATGGGAGTCCGCCAGTTTATAAAACACGGTTTTCCCCTCTCTGCGGAAAGATACCAGCCGCATCTGCTTTAACACCCTAAGCTGATGGGAGATAGCCGACTGCCCCATCTGAAGCAAAGTAGCAATGTCACAGACACACATCTCCGACTGTCCCAGTACATACAATATTTTAATCCTGGTAGAATCTCCAAACACTTTAAAAAACTCTGACAAATCCAACAACTGCTGCTCACCGGGCATCACCTTCTCCACTCGCTCCACAATCTCCTTGTGGACATGCATATACTCACATGCCCCCTCCACCACTTCCTGTTCAATTCTCGCTTTCTCGTCCTCTGTCATACACATCCTCCTAAACACAATTCACGTTCATTCATATGAACAAATATTCATATGAATAGAATATCACATTTTTTGCATTTGTCAACCACCTTTTTTCTACCCGCTGCCTCATACTTTTGGATTACAAGATCACAAAACGCAAAGCAATCTGTATTCTATATTATAAGGCAAAAGGAATACGCCTTGGATATTGAAATAGTCCTCTGATTCATGTAAAATAGCAGGAAAGACTTCCCCTAGAGGCAAAATAAAAGGAAAGGACTTAACTCACTATGATTCAAGCTGTAATCTTTGACATGGATGGCGTTCTCATCGATAGCGAGATCGAATATCTGAGGCGGGATCTGGCATTTGCCAAAAAGAAAAATCCTGCCGTCACCCTGCAGGATTTGTTTGGAATGGTTGGCTCCTCCCGGGAGGATGCCTGGAGCTGTATGGCACAGGCTATTGGAAACGGACAGACCTGGCAGGAGCTGCGAAGCGAGTTTTTGGCTGACAAGGATATTTTCTCCGAGATGGACTATCAAAAAATATTCCGCCCGGAGATCCCTGCCATCTTAGAAGATATTCGTTCCCTGGGCCTTATGCTGGCTTTGGCCTCCTCCACCCAGATGGAGATCATTGAACGGGTCCTCAATGAAAATCATATTCGCTCCTACTTCTCCGTTGTTATCACTGGAGCCCAATTTAAGCGCAGTAAGCCGGATCCAGAGATCTACCATCACACAGCTTCCTGCCTGAAGGTTCCCGAGTCTCAGTGTCTCGTCATTGAGGACTCCACCTTCGGCATCACAGCCGCCTATCGGGCCGGCATGAAAATCGCTGCTCTGATCGATGAACGCTTTCATTTCGATCAGTCTCTGGCTGACTACCGGATGGAACATCTGTCTGAGATCCCTGGAATCGTGCGCAGGCTGCTGGCATAGCATTATTTTTTAATCAACCGTTTCTCCTGCGCCAGAGCGATAATTTCTCTGTCACTCCTTCTCACAGTGAACGCCCGCTGGTCTGTTCAACATTTTCTTCACATAAATCCCTGTGTAGGAGGCTGGGTTCTCTGCCACCTCCTCTGGGGTTCCCCGTGCAATCACCGTGCCGCCCCGGTCCCCGCCCTCCGGTCCGATATCGATAATATAGTCTGCCGCCTTAATCACATCTAAATTGTGCTCAATCACGATTACCGTGTTGCCCCCTTCTGACAGACGCCGCAGAATATCCACCAGCTTGTGTACATCTGCAAAGTGAAGGCCTGTGGTGGGCTCGTCCAGAATATAGATGGTCTTGCCGGTGCTGCGGCGGCTTAGCTCTGTGGCCAGCTTAATCCGCTGGGCCTCCCCGCCGGAAAGCTCTGTGGAGGGCTGACCCAGGCGGATGTAGGACAACCCTACATCATTGAGCGTAGAAATCTTTCTGTGAATCGATGGAATATTTTCAAAAAACCGGGTAGCCTCCTCCACAGTCATATTCAGAACATCATAAATACTTTTTCCTTTATATTTAACCTCCAAAGTCTCCCGGTTGTAACGCTTTCCCCCACAGACCTCACAGGGCACATACACATCTGGTAAAAAGTGCATCTCAATTTTAATAATCCCGTCTCCGCTGCAGGCCTCACACCGCCCGCCCTTGACATTGAAGCTGAATCGCCCTTTGCTGTAGCCTCTGGCTTTGGCATCGGTAGTTGAAGCAAACAAATCCCGGATCATGTCAAAAACTCCTGTGTAGGTAGCCGGGTTGGAGCGAGGCGTCCGGCCAATGGGAGATTGGTCAATGGCAATCACCTTGTCCAGCTGCTCCACTCCCTCCAGTTTTTTAAACCTGCCTGGTATGGTTCTGGCCCGGTTCAGCTTTCTGGCTAAGGATTTGTAGAGAATCTCATTTACCAAAGAGCTTTTCCCGGAACCAGATACACCGGTGACACAGGTCATCACCCCCAGAGGAAAGGATACATCGATATTTTTTAAATTGTTTTCTGTAGCTCCCTTGACTGTCAGCCACCCGGAGGCCTCCCGCCGCTTTTCCGGCACCGGAATATAGCATCTCCCACTTAGGTAGGCGCCTGTGACCGATCTCTCACAGCAGATAATATCCTCCACTGTTCCTGCAGCCACTACCTCACCACCGTGCTCACCGGCGCCTGGACCGATATCCACAATATAGTCTGCCGCCCGCATGGTATCTTCATCATGCTCCACCACCAGTACGGAGTTGCCCAAGTCTCTTAAATGCAGCAGAGTTGCCAAAAGCTTGTCATTGTCCCTCTGGTGAAGACCAATGCTGGGCTCATCCAAAATATAGGCCACACCAACCAGCCCGGAACCAATCTGGGTTGCCAGGCGGATCCGCTGGGCCTCCCCGCCGGAAAGAGTCCCGGTAGCCCGGGACAAAGAAAGATACTCCAGGCCCACATTCAGCAAAAAATCCAGCCTGGCCTTAATCTCCTTTAATATCTGAGCGCCAATCGACTCCTGCATAGGAGTCAGACGCAGTTCTTCCATAAAGGCCCGGAAGGCTGTAATAGACATCTGGGTAGCCTCATAGATATTCTTATCCCCCACCGTCACTGCCAGGGAGCTCTGCTTCAGTCTCTGTCCCTTACAGTTCTTGCAGGGAGTAATCCTCATAAAAGTCTCATACTCTGTCTTGGATGCCTCGGAAAAGGTCTCCCTATAACGCCGTTCCACATTTCGAAGAAGCCCCTCAAATGCCACATCGTAAACCCCTTCTCCTCTCTGCCCCCGGTAGTGAACCTTTATCTCGCGCCCCTCGGTCCCATAGATCAGCACATCATGGATATCTCTGGGATATTCCTCAAAGGGGGTATCCAGACTAAAGCCATAGGTCTCTGACAAAGCCTTTAAGATAGCATGAGTAAAGCTTCCCTTGTCTGTACAGGATTGCCAGCCCATCACTGAAATGGCCCCCTGGGAAATACTCAAAGACTTATCCGGGATCATCAGCTCTTCATCAAACTCCATCTTATACCCCAGTCCAAAACAGTCGGGACACGCCCCAAAAGGATTGTTAAAGGAAAAACTTCTGGGCTCCACCTCTTCGATGCTGATCCCACAGTCCGGGCAGGAAAAGCTCATGCTGAAATTCAATGGTTCCCCATCCACCACATCCACTATCATCAGCCCATCTGACAAGCCCATAACTGTCTCAATGGAATCTGTCAGCCGCTTTTCAATCCCTTCCTTTATGACAAGACGATCCACCACAATCTCAATATTGTGCTTAATATTCTTCTCCAGCCGGATCTCCTCAGACAAGTCATACATATTCCCGTCAATCCGCACCCGCACATACCCCCCACGGCGGGCCTGGTCCAGAAGCTTCACATGTTCTCCTTTACGCCCCCGCACCACCGGCGCTAAAAGCTGGATCCGGGTCCGTTCCGGCATGGCCAGGATCTGATCCACCATCTGATCCACGGTCTGTTTTTTGATCTCCCTGCCGCATTTGGGGCAATGAGGAATCCCGATCCTGGCATACAAAAGGCGCATGTAATCATAGATCTCCGTCACCGTCCCCACCGTAGACCGGGGATTGCGGTTGGTGGACTTCTGGTCAATAGAAATGGCCGGGGAAAGACCTTCAATGCTCTCCACATCTGGCTTTTCCATCTGTCCCAAAAACTGCCGCGCATAGGAAGATAAAGACTCCATATACCGCCTCTGCCCCTCTGCATAGATTGTGTCAAACGCCAGAGATGACTTTCCCGAACCGCTGAGGCCGGTGAGAACTACCAGCTCATTTCTCGGAATGTCCAGTGTAATATTCTTTAAATTGTGCTCGTTGGCACCTCGTATCTTAATATACTGTTTTGCCATGGTCCAAATCCTTCCTGTAATCTTCCTTCCGAATGCTTTCCAAGTAGCTCCCAATATTCTTCCCACCTGGATGTTTTTCTATTTTACCACATTCAATTTTGTTTTGCAAACATTTGTTCGGAACATTTTCATAAAATCATACAGAATCTTTATTGGAAATTCCTTCTTTCCTGTGTTACAATTGGAAAGCAGCTCATACATCTGCCACCACAGAAAGGATTCATATCATTTGGGAATCAAGAAAAAATTAGAAGAAAAATGGCAAGAGGCTCTTCAGGCTGTCCTTCCGATAATCTGTATTGTACTGATTCTGTGCTTTTTTATTGCACCGGTCTCTCCTAGCATCCTGCTGTGCTTTCTCATGGGCGCCATGTTAATTCTGGCAGGAATGATGTTTTTTACCCTGGGAGCGGAAGTCTCCATGAGTCCCATGGGGGAGCGGGTGGGATCCTGTCTGACCAAAAGCCGGAATGTATTTGTCATCATCCTCGTATCCTTTTTGCTGGGATTGATCATAACCATCTCAGAACCGGATCTGCAGGTGTTAGCCGGACAGGTTAGCGCTGTACCCAATCTGGTTTTGATCCTGTCCGTTGCATGCGGTGTAGGGATTTTTCTGGTGATTGCACTTTTGCGTATGCTCTTCTCCATCCCGCTGCCTCCCCTTCTCGTTGTTTTTTATGGAATCGTATTTCTGTTGTCTGCCTTTATACCAAAGGATTTTTTAAGTATTGCCTTTGACTCTGGCGGTGTAACCACCGGACCGATGACCGTTCCTTTTATCATGGCTCTGGGCATTGGCGTGTCCTCCATCCGAAGCGACCGCCATGCTGCTGATGACAGCTTTGGCCTGGTGGCCCTCTGCTCTGTAGGGCCAGTTCTGGCAGTAATGATTCTGGGCATGATTTTTAATCCCCGGGATGGAATCGCAGTGACTGATGTCACCTTAGAGGTGGACAATTCCCGTCAGCTGTGGCTGATGTTTTGCTCAGAGCTTCCTTCTTATATGAAAGAAATCTGCTTCTCTTTGCTGCCGGTGTTTGTGTTTTTCATGGTATTTCAAATAGCCGCCCTGAAGCTCAGCAGAAGAAAGCTGGTGAAAATCCTCATAGGCCTCGCCTACACCTATGTAGGTCTGGTGCTTTTCCTCACAGGTGCCAATGTGGGTTTTATGCCTGCCGGAAGCTATTTAGGTCAGGTGCTGGCCCGGCAAAAGCATCCGGAGATCCTGATTCCCATTGCTGCCATAATCGGATATTTTATTGTAAAGGCGGAGCCTGCCGTCTATGTACTCAACCGGCAGGTGGAGGACATGACCGATGGAGCGATCTCTGCAAAGGCCATGGGAACCGGGCTTTCCATTGGTGTTTCTCTTTCTCTGGGTCTTGCCATGGTCCGGGTGCTGACCGGAATTTCGATTCTCTGGTTTCTTATTCCGGGATACAGCATTGCTCTGGCAATCTCCTTTTTTGTGCCCCGGATCTACACAGCCATTGCCTTTGACTCCGGCGGTGTGGCATCAGGCCCTATGACTGCCGCATTCCTGCTGCCCCTGGCCCAGGGAGCCTGTACAGCCTTAGGAGGCAATCTTGTAACAGACGCTTTTGGTGTTGTGGCTATGGTAGCCATGACTCCCCTTATCACCATTCAGGTTATGGGACTTTTTGTGAAGCTTTCAGAAAACCGCAGGAAAAAAGCTGCCAAAACTGTCACGCCTGCCATGGCTTTTGAGCTTCTGGAGGAGGATGCGATTATTGAATTGTAGAAACAGGAGGATTTATGGCTAACATTTATATGATGACCACCATCAGTGACAGAAACCAAAGCCGGAGATTTCTTGACTTTTACCGGGAATATGGTATCACTGTAACGCTGATTACCTTTGGTCTGGGAACCACATCCTCAGAGATTTTAGATTCCTTTGGTCTGGAGGCAGCACAAAAGGTGATTCTCTTCGCTTTTGTCACAGACACTCAGTGGCCAGATGTGAAACGAGGCCTGGAAAAGCAGATGAAAATCGATATTCCCGGCAGCGGCATCGCCTTTATTATTCCTGTCAGCAGCATAGGGGGGAAAAAACAGCTTCAATTTCTCACAGAGGGACGTCCATTTGAAAAGGAGGAGGAGAGCACTTTGAAGGATACCAAATATGAGCTTCTTATAGTCATTGCCAATCAGGGATATTCCGACATGATTATGGACGCGGCAAGAGAAGCCAGCGCTGTGGGAGGAACGGTAATCCATGCCAAAGGAACCGGTGTGGAAAAAGCCGAGAAATTTCTGGGGGTGTCCATAGCTGCCGAAAAGGAAATAATTTTTATGGTTACCAAACGGGAAGGAAAAAATAATATTATGCGGGCAATCATGGAAAAAGCAGGAATTACCAGCAAGGCCGGCTCCATAGTCTTTTCCCTGCCGGTCACAGAGACAGCCGGGATGCGGCTGATCGAGGAGGATTAGAGAAGAAATAAGGACAGCGTCTGTTTGCTATACTCTCTGCAAACAGGCGCTGTCCTGCCATAAGCTCTTTTATATCTCAGGATCTGCTACATATCCTCTGGAAATAAAACAATCTTCTGAACATTCCCTTCATCTCCCATCCAGACCAGACAGGAAGAATCTTTTGTCACATCCTCCAGCCTTACCATATTTCTTGTAAGGTAAGGAAGGATCGGACATTCTGACGGTACATAATAACTAGTGCCGTCCTTTGCCGTCAGATTCCAGCCATCATCTGCCTTCTCCATGGACTCTACCTGCACATAATCCGGTGCACGGAAATCCTCCGGAATCTGACAGATCACCATCTCTGCCGTAGTCATAGGCGGCAGGCTCATGGTCATGGCCGGGCCAATGTATGCATAGATAAACTGACCTGCCTGAATCGAGGAAAGATCGACCGGATATCCGTTCTCTCCGTCCACTACCCGGGAATAATCCGGATCAATGTTAAGTATAATCTCTCCTGCAAAGGATGTTCCCGACTGGTTATCAATACGGAGCATCCCGTCCTCCACGCCCAGAACAGTTCCCCAGATCCGTATGGTATCTGCGATGGAACCTTCCTCCGGCAGTGTCCCTGACGGGCCTCCTGCTTCCTGCTCCTGACGGCTTGTGCCTGCCAGAATCGTAGGTGACTGAGCCTGAGCCAGACCAGAATATCCAAGAGCCAACACTCCCACACAACATCCCGCCAACACGATTTTACTTTTTATTGTCCTCATCATAATAACCTCTCTTTTTCTGTTTTATTATCGGTTCCCTGGGCAACTTTCCAACCACTGCCCTCGTCCGCCTGCGTTATCTTCCCTGTTACGGACACCATCAGTATATCAGACATTTATACCCAATTCCATTGATAAATACAGAACTTTCTCTTACGAATTTATTACCTGCTTTAAATCGATTCATCCAATATTTCCTGAATCTCATCCAGGCAGCCACCGCATACGGTTCCTGCACCAGTGGCCTCCTGAATCTCCTCAATACTCCCTGCGCCAGCCTCAATGGCATCCTTGATCTCACCGGCAGTCACTCCCATACAATTGCACACAATCTTATCTCTTTCCATGGTATTCCTCCTGCTGAATTTTTCACACACTTTAATATGCGCCAGAATCCTGATTTTATCCCCCGGCCACCCGGGTAATGTGAAATCCTTCTCCGTGAACCTCATTGGACTCCATAATTATTATAAATGCCCCAGGATCCACCTCCCGAATCTGTTTTTGAACCTGGTAAATATCTTTGTTGCTTCCGGCCACCATGACCACATCCTTCTTTTCAAGCTGATAACCTCCCACCGCACTGAGAATCGTAGAGCCCCGCATACAGCATTTGTCCACCTCCCCAGCCACCATTTTTCCATGATCTGTCACAATCAGAGCCACCTTCCCTGCATTCATACCCAGAATCACTTTATCCACCACCATGGCAAACAGCAGGTTAATAATCATCCCATACACGATCCCGTCCAGATCCTTAAAAATCATCCCGCCTATCAAAATAATGCCCACATCTGATAAAAAAGCAATGGTTCCCAGATTGAGATGAGGTCGGACCGCCTTGACAGCCATAATGATAAAATCAGATCCTCCGGTGGAAGATCCACGCACATAAATCATGGCATATCCTAAAGCCCCCAATGCCCCGGTAATAAGGGCAGCAATCATTCGGTCCCCCTGATATACCGGCATCAATGGGGCTATATAATCCAGCATTAGGGAGGACAGAACCATGCACCGCAAAGATTTCACCAGAAACTGTTTCCCGATCAGCCGACCACACAGAATCGCAACCGGGATATTCAAAAAAATCACGGAAAGCCCCATGGGAATCCTAAACAGCCGGTACAAAATCATGGCAATGCCGGAAAATCCTGTCATGGGAAAATTGGCAAACAACGCCACGTTGTAAGTGGTAATTGCCAAAATTAAGCTTCCCAAAAGCTCGCAGCCCAGGTCAAGAATCCCTTCTCTCTTCTCTAAATTATTCAAACACAATACGGACATCCTTTACTCCTCCTCTCTCAAGCATCTCCATTTCTTTTATTTCAATTCTTTCTGATGCCAGGTTATCCCCCAATGCAAAAAAAGAGCCCAACGAATTATTATGTATAATCCGCCGAAGCTCTTTCATTGTTTTATCTTATCAGACACCCAAGTGCTTGTCAATTTATTTTTTCATGATGATCCATCTGCCGGATTCCCCACATAGCCCAGCCTTCCCGTTCTCCCCTGACAAGCAATTGCCGAAAATTTTCTTTTCCTTTTTCCCATTGACTTTCTACCGTTCTCTGGTTATGATATTCGGTATACTCATCCCCTGATTAGGGGAACTTTAAGAACCATCCTGAATATCCACACAACCAAGGAGGTACATAATGGAACCATCAAAAGTATATTTTACGGATTTTCGCACCACTGCCTTCGGTGATGGGCTTCCCACCAAGTTGCAGAAGCTGCTTCGCAAGGCCGGAATCGGCAATATTGACATGGACGGTAAATTCGTTGCCATTAAGATGCATTTCGGTGAACTGGGCAACATCAGCTACCTGCGCCCCAACTACGCCCGGGCCGTGGCGGATCTGGTAAAGGAGCTGGGAGGCAAACCATTTCTCACAGACTGCAATACCATGTATCCAGGCAGCCGAAAGAATGCTCTAGAGCATCTGGAATGTGCCTGGCAGAACGGCTTTACTCCTCTGACGGTGGGCTGTCCGGTACTGATCGGCGATGGACTTAAGGGCACGGATGATATCGGTGTATTTGTAGAAGGCGGAGAATATGTCACTGAGGCGAGAATCGGCCGGGCTATTATGGATGCGGATGTGTTTATCAGCCTTACTCATTTTAAAGGTCATGAGATGACTGGCTTCGGCGGCGCTATCAAGAACATTGGCATGGGCTGTGGCTCCCGGGCCGGAAAGACTGAACAGCACTCTAATGGCAAGCCTTACATCTCCCAGGAATTATGCCGTGGCTGTAAGCGCTGTTTGCGGGAATGTGCCAACAATGGCCTGGTATTTGATGAGAACACAAAAAAGATGCACGTAAGTGCGGAGCATTGCGTAGGCTGCAGCCGCTGTCTGGGTGCATGCAACTTTGATGCCATTGCATTTAATGACAGTAATGCCAATGCCGTTCTAAATTGCAAGATGGCCGAATATACCAAGGCTGTGGTGGACGGACGTCCCAGCTTCCATATTTCTCTGGTGGTGGATGTGTCCCCCAACTGTGACTGTCACGGAGAAAATGATGCGCCGATTCTGCCCAATATCGGCATGTTCGCCTCCTTTGATCCCCTGGCTTTAGATCAGGCCTGTGTAGATGCCTGCCTGGCCTCCGATCCCATGCCTCACAGTCAGCTCTCCGACCATTTGGCTCAGCCAGGATTTCACGATCATCACGATCATTTTACCAATTCCGCCCCGGAATCTGAGTGGCAATCCTGCCTTGCCCATGGGGAAAAAATCGGTTTGGGAAGCCGCCAGTATGAATTGATCCGTATGGATTCGTGACTGAAAATAAAATATAAAATCAAGGCCACAGCCCGGCTGCGGCCTTGATTTTTGTCAATTAAATATCAGAAATTCTTTCTCTTTCTCTCAACTTTCCTCTTGCATTATCCATCCAAATCGACTATAATAGATTCTGCTTTCACTATATATTGTGTCTATCATTTAAAGTAATAACTATTTATAGTAATTTCCATTATTTAATCGATTCGGGAGGTATGTGATGATATTAAAGGTTATCAAGCGGAACGGGGAGGAAGTTTCTTTCGAGATCTCCAAGATTAAGAATGCCATTGCCAAGGCCAATCTTGAGATCCCCAAGATTCACCAGCTCAATTCCTACCAGATTAACGCCATTGCCGAGACAATTGAAAAGCAGCTTTACGATCTTCCCCACGCAGCCAACGTAGAGGACATACAGGATATGGTGGAAAAGGGGATTATGGAGATGCGCGGCTACGAGGTGGCCCAGAAATATGTCCGCTACCGTTTCCGGCGGGAGCTGGCCCGCAAGGCCAACACCACAGACAATGGTATCCTTTCCCTTATCGACCGGATGAATGAGGAGGTCAAACAGGAAAACTCCAACAAAAATCCGGTGATCAATTCCACCCAGAGAGACTATATGGCTGGTGAGGTCAGCAAAGATTTGACCATGCGGCTTCTGCTTCCTGAGGAAGTAGTTCGGGCCCACAAAGATGGGATCATTCATTTTCATGATTCCGACTACTTTGCACAGCGGGAGCACAACTGTGACTTAATCGACTTGGAGGACATGCTGCAGAACGGAACGGTCATCAGCGAAACCATGATTGAGAAGCCCCACTCCTTCTACACGGCCTGCAATATCACCACTCAAATCGTGGCACAGGTAGCCAGTAACCAGTATGGCGGCCAGACCTTTACCCTGTCTCACTTAGCTCCCTTTGTAGAGGTCAGCCGGAAAAAAATTCGGGATAATACGATCCGCTTACGCAAAGAGATGGGTGAGTCCATGGATGAAAAAATCATAGACCGGATCACTGAGGAGCAGTTAAAGGATGAAATCACCCGGGGAATACAGACCATCCAGTACCAGCTGATCACCCTGATGACCTGTAATGGCCAGGCTCCCTTTGTCACTGTATTCATGTATTTAGGCGAAGTTCCTCAGGGACAGACCAGAAAAGACCTGGCCATGATCATCGAAGAAGTCATGCGCCAGAGAATGCAGGGCGTCAAGAATCAGCATGGGGTGTGGATTACCCCTGCATTCCCCAAGCTGATTTATGTACTGGATGAGGACAATATCACCCCAGATGCTCCTTACTGGTATCTCACCGAGTTAGCCGCCCGGTGTACTGCCAAACGGATGGTGCCAGACTATATTTCCGCTAAGGTCATGAAAGAATTAAAGCGCGGGGATGTTTACCCATGTATGGGCTGCCGCTCCTTCCTCACTGTGGAAGATTCACAAGTGAATCCAGATGGAAGCCATAAGTTCTACGGCCGGTTTAATCAGGGTGTTGTAACCATCAATTTAGTGGATGTGGCCTGTACCGCAGCCGGGGATATGGATCAGTTCTGGAAGGTTTTGGATGAACGCTTAGAGTTGTGTCACCGGGCTCTTCGCTGCCGCCATGAGCGACTCCTTGGTACCCCCTCCGATGTGGCTCCGATCCTGTGGCAGAACGGTGCCCTTGCCCGTCTGGAAAAAGGAGAAAAGATCGATAAACTTCTCTACAACGGCTACTCTACCATCTCCTTAGGCTATGCCGGCCTTTGCGAGATGACCATGCGGATGATGAACAAGCCTCACACAGATCCCGAGGCCAAGGACTTTGCCTTAAAAGTAATGCAGCGGCTCAATGACAAGTGTGCAGAATGGAAGGCGAATGAACACATCAGCTACTCCGTCTACGGCACTCCCATGGAGTCCACCACCTATCGTTTTGCCAAATGCCTGCAGAAGCGTTTTGGCATCATCCCTGGTGTGACGGACAAGAATTACATTACCAACAGCTACCACGTCCATGTGACAGAGAAGATCGATGCCTTCACTAAGCTGAAATTTGAGGCAGATTTCCAGAAATTATCTCCCGGAGGCGCCATCAGCTATGTGGAGGTGCCCAACATGCAGCACAACATCCCCGCTGTTTTAAGCGTGATGCAGTTTATCTACGACAACATTATGTACGCGGAGCTAAACACCAAAAGTGACTACTGTGAATGCTGCGGCTTTAACGGGGAAATCCAGGTGATCGAGGACGAATCCGGCAAGCTGGTGTGGGAATGTCCCAACTGCGGCAACCGGGATCAAAATAAGCTGACCGTGGCCCGCCGTACCTGCGGCTATATCGGAACTCAGTTCTGGAATCAGGGACGCACTCAGGAGATCCGGGAGCGGGTGCTGCATCTGTAATATAATTTTTATTACCCTCAATAGATAAATGGTGCATAATACTTTTAAAAACAGGACTCACAAAAGAGTCCTGTTTTTCTTCCAATCCTATTTTAAATCAATTGACACAGTATCAACATTCCCCGCTAACTCCTGACAGAATTTTATTACGAAATTTATTTTCAGCAAATTCCCTGAAAAGAATCCCTTCCCCTTTCTCTTCAAAGGTGGTACAATATCCATAACTGTTCACTGTGAATTACGGACAAAAT
Source organism: Lachnospiraceae bacterium (assembly GCA_022794255.1). GTDB lineage: Bacteria > Bacillota > Clostridia > Lachnospirales > Lachnospiraceae > Brotaphodocola. The sequence continues at coordinate 38,189 of JAAWEL010000014.1, read as the reverse complement.
GGAGAAAACTATGGAACAAGCAATGATCTTCCACATACTTGGAATCCCTGAGACATCAGACGAAGCCGCGATCAAAGCTGCATATCTGAAGCTTTTAAAAAGCACCAATCCGGAGGATGACCCGGACGGCTTTAAACGGCTGCGGGAGGCATATGAAGGCGCAATTACCCTCTTACGTCAGCCAAAGGAGCAGGAGCAGAAGGAAAAAACAGAGATCGATCTGTGGATTGACCAGATTGATAAGATCTATCAGGACATCCGCCTGCGCCAACAGCCCCGGGAATGGGAGATGGTTTTGTCTGATCCCCTTTGTCAGGATTTGGATACTTCCCTGCAAACCAGAGAAGCCCTGATGGCCTATTTTATGGATCATATTTACCTGCCTCAGACCGTATGGAAACTGCTAGATGACACCTTCCAGATTACCGAGGATCAGGAAGCCTTAAAGCAGCTCTTTCCGGAAAATTTCATGAATTATGTGCTTTACTACATACAGAATCCAGAGGCCATCGCTCTGGATTTGTTCCAGGTGACTGACCCGGAAGCCATGGACGCGGACGGCTACATTCGCAATTATCTGGATATCCGCAGGCAGGTCAGCCGCAGACAGATGGAGGGCTGTATCGCAAAGCTCTCCGATCTGAAGGCCTTTCACCTTTACCATCCATATGAAGATTCGGAGCGACTCAGGATCCTGACCGCTGCCGTGGAAACCTTTCGGGAAAAAAAGCTGGCCCAGCCTGATGATCCCCAGGAGAATGCCCGCATAACGGCAGAGGCATCCACCTATGCATGTGTTCTGACTGACACAAAAAACCCGGAGGCCCTTGCCTACTCCACAGACCGGCAGAGTCCTCTGTACCAAATGCTGAAAAAAGCCACCAGCCTTTTAAACAGACAGCTTCTTGAGCAGCCAGACAATGATGATTACATTATTCTGTACTGTGCCTATGCCTGTTGGGCCTTAGAAGAAAAAGAACAGGCCGCCGCTTTATGGCAGCAGCTTTTAGACCGGCTTCCCACTCACTATATGGCCAAACTGGGCAAAGCCCGCTACCTGATTGACAAGGAAGATTTCTGCCAGGCCAAAGAACTGATGATCCAGCTCCTTGACATAGACGGGCAGGACGAGGAGGTTTTAGGGCTCATGAGCTTTACCAATGATGCCCTGATCACCCAGTATCAGACCTCCCTGGAAGAATCAAATCTGGATGAGGCAAAGCGGAAGAATCATATCATTGAGCTAGGCTGGTGTCTGTTTCAGAATGAGCGTCCCGAGGATGCGGTAGCTATGCTGGAGGACTTTCAGCCGGATCCGGACACAGAGTATTCTTATGAGAATCTGTACGGCCGCCTTCTCTACCGGGTTGACCGGTATGAGGAAGCCCTGCCCCACCTGCTGCACTGGCTGGAGCTGATCTGTCAAACCACAGATGACGGCTCAGAGGAAAACAAAAAAAGAATTTCCCGCCGGTTTCAGGCCTGCCATCTGCTAAGCGGCTGTTACCATGAGCTGAACAATCAGGATCAGGCTATGCAATATGTGGAAAATGCCATATCTGCTGCCCAAAATGTCAGAGACAAGCTGGCGGCTATGCAGTACAAGGCATATCTGCTTTACCAATATAAGCAATATGAGCGCTCCATTGATGCCTGTGATCAGGTTATTGAGGAGGACAGTGGCTATTATCCCGCATATTTGCAGCGTCAGGAAGCTGCCTATGAACTGCACAAAGGCCAGCAGGTAGTGGATGACTACTACAATGCCATTAACATTTATGCCGGCCATTATAAACCGTATCTTCTGGCCGCCCAGATATTCTTCTACCATGACCAGTTTAAGGATGCCCAGGGAGTGTTAGAGCGGGCACGAGAAAACCAGGTGGAGTTCAGTCCCTGCCTGCGGCTTTATGAAGTAAAGATCCTGCGAAATCTGGCAGAAAACCGGCAGGACCGGGAGAAGATCTTCCCCATTGCCTGTGGCCTGCTTTCCGAATATGAAAATCCGGACACAGATATTGAGGATTTGTCAGAGATCGAATACGAGATCGGCCTTCTTCACTGGGACAATAATGACTTAGAGGATGCCCTCACCCACTTAACCACAGCGATTGATCAGAATCCGAACCGGATGCAGTACCGGATGATCCGGGGCCATATCCATCTGGACAGCAGCAAATACAAGGCAGCTTTGGCGGATTACAGTGCCGCCAGGGAGCAATATGAGGATTCTGCTGTCCTCCATTACAATATGGGACTGTGCCAGGAAGCTCTGGGCATGAAGATCGTTGCCATGGAGTGCTATGAGGAAGCATTAAAGCATAAAGATATTCACCGGGAAGCCTGTGAAAAGCTGGCAGACTTTTACCGGGACCGGTATCAGGAGGGCAATGATCCGGAGGATTTCAAAAAAGCCATCTCCTACATGGACCGGCAGATCGCAGCCCGCCCCTCTTGCCATGACCTGGTACATCGGGGACTGTTCTACATGCACAACATGGATATTGACCAGGCTCTGAAGGATTTTCACGAAGCTTTAAAGTACGGCCCTGACGAGTGGGTTATCTATAACAATATCGGCTGCTGCTACGAGCGGCTGGGAGATTTTAAAAAGGCAATCTCCTATTTTGAGCAGGCTCTGGAACATCTGGGAGACAAGAAAAGCCAGCTTCCCTATGGCAATCTGGCTGACTGCTACGAGGCGCTGGGAGATTTTGAGAAATCCATTGCATGTTATAAGAAAAATCTGGAAAACGAACCGGATGACAAAAATATTTTTAAAGAACTGGGATTTTTATATCGGTACCTGGGAGATTATAAGCAGGCGCTGAAGTATTTTGAAAAGGATCCGGAAAATAAGGATTACTATTCCCGGATAGGGGATGTCCAGTATCTCCAGGGACATCTGACCCTGGCCCTGCGCACCTACAAAAAGGGCGTTCAGGCTGCAAAAAAAGATCAGAAAGCGGACCGTTACAGCGATCTCGCTGCCTACTATAAAGATCAACTGATGGATTTTAAAAAGGCTGAGGTCTTCTATCTGAAGGCCCTGGCCATTGAGACCGATGAGGATGAACTTCATGAGCTGGAATGGGAGCTGGCCTCCATCTGCTTCCGCATGCGGCGGTTTAAAGATGCAAAGCTTCACGCTCAGCGATCCTTAGAGCACTTTTCCAAGACTAAATGGGTGTCTGAGGAATGTTATCTAAACTACCGTCCTTATCGGCCTGCCCGGCTCATGCGCCAGGGATGGATCTATATCTGTCTGGGAGAGACCGAAAAGGGGCTGAGCTATTTTCATCAGATGAATGAATGTCTGCGCTGCAGACAGTGCCGGCATTCGGTGTGCTTTGAGGGATATTTATACCTTGCTATGTACTACGAAGCCATTGAGGAGTATGATAAAGCGGTTGAATACTATGAAAAATCCCTGGATGCCAATCCTCACGGCATCACCGCCCGGGCCACTCTGACCCATCTGCAAAAGCAGTTAGAAAAGAAACGTAAATAAAATGACTGGAATGAAATCAAGACACTCGTGTGCGGTCTGCATTATATCTGGCGAAACTTTGCAGGATAAATTTTCATCAGCAAGGCGGAGAAGGAAGGCGATGCGGTGGCATTGTTGACCGCCGACAACGCAGTCTGGTGAAAATTCAAACAAGGAGGTTTGCCTGAAAATCATCCAGACAGCACACTGACAAGAAAGGCATACTATGATTATTGGAATTGACCTTGGAACCACCAACAGTCTGGTGGCATATTTTACGGAGGACGGGCCGAAAATCATCCCCAACCGGCTCGGCAAGCACCTGACTCCGTCCGTTGTCAGCATTGATGAGGAGGAGCAGGTTTATGTGGGGGAATCCGCTGTGGAGCGCAGCCTTTTATATCCGGGCAGTGCTGCATCTGTATTCAAGCGGGACATGGGAAGCAAAAAACAATTTCAGCTTCTCCACAAGACATTCCTGGCAGAGGAATTGTCTGCCCTGGTGCTGCGGGTCTTAAAGGAGGACGCGGAAAGCTACTTAGGAGAGGAAGTGACCGAGGCTGTCATCAGCGTCCCTGCCTATTTCAACGACCAGCGCCGAAAGGCTACCAAAAGAGCCGGGGAAATGGCTGGTTTGAAGGTAGAACGGATCATCAGCGAGCCTACTGCCGCCGCCATTGCCTACGGACTCTATCAGAATCATGACTCTGCCCGTTTTCTGGTGTTTGACTTGGGAGGCGGCACCTTTGATGTGTCTATCCTGGAACTGTTTGATACAATCTTAGAGGTGCGGGCCGTAGCCGGAGACAACTTCTTAGGCGGCGAGGATTTTACCGCAGTCTTAGAGACCATGTTCTTTGATAAATATCCAGAACTGGACCGTTTATCATTAAGTGAAAAAACCCTGCGTCATATCCACAAGCAGGCAGAGCACTGCAAGCTGGGCTTTTCTGACAACCGGGTATCCGTCATGCGCTGCCGGATAGACGAAAAACCTTATGATCTTGAGATAGAGCTTTCTAAATATGAAGAAGCATGCAATGACCTTTTGGAAAGGATCCGCAAGCCGGTGAAACGCAGTCTGGCCGATGCCCATGTACGCCTGTCAGACATTGACAAGGTAGTTCTGGTAGGTGGCGCCACAAAGAGCCCGATCATCCGCCGTTTTGTCAGTAAGCTCTTTAAAATGCTGCCGGACACCAACATCAATCCGGACGAAGCTGTGGCCTTGGGCGCTGCCATTCAAGGAGCCATGAAGGAGCGCAAAGACGCCATCAAGGAAGTGATCCTGACCGATGTATGTCCCTTTACCTTAGGTACAGAGGTGGTTCGGGAGTGGGCGGAGAACCGCTATGAGAACGGGGTGTTCTGCCCTATCATCGAGCGCAACACCGTGATCCCCGCCAGCCGCACAGAAAGACTCTACACAGTCCGGGACAATCAAAACAAGATCCGGGTCAATGTACTCCAGGGAGAGAGTCGTTTTGCAGCCAACAACTTATCTCTAGGGGAGCTGCTGATTGATATACCTGCCGGCAAAGCCGGGGAGGAAGCAGTGGATGTAACCTACACCTATGACATCAACTCTCTTTTGGAGGTGGAGGTAAAGGTGGTATCCAACCAGAATGTAATGAAAAAAGTATTCTTCGGCCGGGATGTGGACATGACGCCGGAGGAGATTGAGGAAAGGCTAAAAACTTTGTCCTACTTAAAAATCCATCCCAGAGACCGGGAGGAGAACAAGTATCTCCTGCTGCGGGGAGAGCGGGTCTATGAGGAAAGCTTAGGGGAGGACCGGCTGTTTGTGGAGTCGGCCATCCGAAAGTTTGAGAAGGCCTTAAATACCTATGATCAAGGGGTTATCGAGGAGGCTAAAGAGGCCTTTAAGGAATTTTTAGAAATGATGGAGGAGCCATAAGGCTCCTCTTTTTTTATAGTTTACCGGTATTTCTTGCTCATGGAGAAGCCTCTTCCCCGAACCTCACTGACCCGGCTGACCACCATGAAGCTCTCCGGATCAATGGCATGGATCAGCTTTTCCACCTGGGGCAGCTCCCGGTTAGAGATAATGCTGAATATCACCTGGGTCTCCTGGTGCAGATATCCGCCTTCCCCGTAAAACATAGTCACTCCCCGGTCCATCTGGTGAAGAATCCCGTCTCGTATCTGATCCGGATACCGGGTGATCACTTTCACCTCTGTCCGGGCCGTTCCCATCAGCATCAGCTTGTCCAGCACCACCGTGTAAGTCAGAACCAGCAAAATCCCGTACAAAAGCTTCTCTGGTGTGCTCCAAAAGGCCTGAGCAAGCAAAATGCAAAAATCAAACACATACAGACTTACTGATATGGGAATCCTGAAATATTTATTAAGTACAAGAGGCGGTATATCCATCCCTCCGGTGGAAGCCCCGGCACGAATCACAATCCCTAAGGATAAGCCGATCCCCAGCCCGGAAAATAAGGTACACAAGAGAATATCCCGGGTGATCACCTGGGGCCCCAGTATCCGCTCAAAAAGCTCCAGAGCTATCGGATAAGTAAAAGTACTGATAATAGTGGTAATCGCAAAGGTTTTTCCCAGCAAAAAATATCCGGCAATCAGCATAATCACATTAAACACCAGCACAAACAAGGATACGGAAACTCCCAATCCATGATTTATTGCCAGAGCTATCCCGGTAGTGCCACCAGTCACCAGGCTGGCAGGCATCAAAAACAACTTTACGGTCAGCGCATAAAGAATATTGCCTGCCACTACCAGGGTCAGCATAAGGGGGGTTTGCAAAAGATTTGGCTTTTCTTCCATCTTGATTCTCTTCCTCCTGAATTTTTAATTTATCCCGTAATTCCTTTTTTCAAACTTTTATTTCCCTGTAACAAAACACGCCTGTCAGAGTTTTTCCCTGACAGACGTGGATCGAGGCGCTCTTGCCTAATACAGTTTTCATTATATCGGAGCTTTGGGAGAAAATCAAGAGAATTTTCTAAAATCCTTTTATACGCCCCGGGCCACAGCGGCGGCCTCCCGGGCAATCTCCAGCTCTTCATTGGTCCGGACCACCAGGACATTCACCCGGGAAGTGCCGTCCGATATCTTAAAAGCCTCCCCCTGATCCCGGTTTTTCACCTCATCAATCGTGATTCCCAAAAATTCCAGATATTCACAGATCTCCTGGCGGATATCCGAGTCATTTTCCCCTACACCAGCTGTAAATACAATATTGTCCACCCCGTTCATGGCCGCTGCATAGCTTCCCACATATTTGGCCACCTTGTAGGCAAAAATCTCCCGGGCTAAAGCCGCCTTCTCATTGTATTTGATCTCTGCATCCTTTAGCTCCCTGAAATCACTGGAATAATTTTTCGAAATCCCAAGAACCCCGGACTCCTGATTTAAGATTGCCATAATCTGCTGAAAATCCAGGTTCTCTTTCTTTGCCAGAAATTCCAAAGCCCCCGGGTCTACATCCCCGCAGCGGGTTCCCATCACCAGCCCCTCCAGAGGCGTAAAGCCCATGGAGTTATCAATCACCTTTCCATATTTGACAGCACTGATGCTGGCCCCGTTTCCCAGGTGACAGACAATCGTCTTAACCTGCCGGGGATTCTGACCCAGAAATTCTGCTGCCCGAAAGGATACATATTTGTGGCTGATTCCGTGAAAGCCGTAGCGGCGGATCTTGTATTTTTCATAGTACCGGTAAGGGAGGCCATAGAGAAATGCCTTCGGCTCCATGGCCTGATTAAAGGCTGTGTCAAACACCCCCACCATCAGGGTATCCGGCATCAGTTTTCTGCAGGCATCCACTCCCACCAGGTTGGCCGGATTGTGAAGGGGCGCCAGGTCATTACACTCTGTCATGGCCTGGATCACCTCGTCTGTGATCACCACAGAGCCGGTAAACTTTTCACCTCCGTGAACCAGCCGATGTCCGATCACATCAATCTCCTGAAAATCCTTAATCACGCCTTTCTCCGGCTCAATCAGCATATCTAACAGCGTGTGTACCGCCTGGGTATGGCTCTCCATTGTCACAGGCACTTTGACCGAAACTCCAAAGCAAGTGCGGTAAGTAAAGCTTCCGTCAATACCAATCCGCTCACATAAGCCTTTTGCCAACACCTCCTCGCTTTCCGAGTCAATAACCTGGAATTTTAATGAAGAGCTGCCGCTGTTAATCACAAGTATTTTCATACCACCATCACCTTCATAAAATTCTTCTTTCCCCGCTTCACCATCATCCCTTCTCCGGCAAAATCCTCCCTGCTGTAGGTGGTCTTAATGTCCTTTATCTGGGCTCCATTCACAGACACCCCTCCCTGCTCCACATTTCTCCGGGCCTCAGACCGGGAACCTGCCAGACCGGATTTGTGCAGCACTGCCAGAATATCGATTCTCCCATCCACAAAATCCTCCTCTTTCAGGCAGTGAGAAGGCATATGATCCAGACTGCCCTGGCCGCCAAACAAAGCCTTGGCCGCTGTCTGGGCTTTCTGTGCTTCCTCCTCGCCGTGAACCAGCTTCGTCAGCTCATAAGCCAGAATCTCCTTAGCAGTATTTAGCTGACTTCCCTCCCAGTGATCCATCTCATCAATCTGCTCAATAGGCAAAAAAGTCAGCATCCGCAGGCATTTGAGAACATCTGCATCTGCCACATTTCTCCAGTACTGATAAAAGTCATAGGGAGATGTCTTATCAGGATCCAGCCACACAGCCCCGGACTGGGTCTTGCCCATCTTCTTTCCCTCAGAATTTAACAGCAGTGTGATGGTCATAGCGTGAGCATCCTTCCCCAGTTTCCGGCGGATCAGCTCTGTGCCTCCTAACATATTGCTCCACTGATCATCTCCTCCGAACTGCATGTTGCAGCCATACTCCTGGAACAGCATATAGAAGTCATAGCTCTGCATGATCATGTAGTTAAACTCCAAAAAGCTCAGTCCCTTTTCCATCCTTTGCTTGTAACACTCAGCCCGCAGCATATTGTTGACGGAAAAGCAGGCTCCCACCTCCCGCAAAAGCTCCACATAGTTAAGCTTTAACAGCCAGTCGGCATTGTTGACCATCAAAGCCTTTCCCTCAGAAAAATCGATGAAACGGCTCATCTGCTTTTTAAAGCACTCACAATTGTGGGCAATGGTTTTTTCCGTCATCATCTGGCGCATATCTGTCCGGCCGGAAGGATCCCCCACCATGCCGGTACCTCCTCCGATCAGGGCAATCGGCTTATTACCGGCCATCTGAAGCCGTTTCATCAGACACAGGGCCATAAAATGTCCCACATGCAGGCTGTCCGCCGTAGGGTCAAAACCGATATAAAAGGTTGCCTCTCCGGCATTGACCATTTTTTTGATTTCCTCCTCATTCGTCACCTGGGCGATCAATCCCCGGGCCACCAACTCCTCATAACAGTTCATCGCTTCATCTCCTCTTTCTTTTTTGTTAATCTTTCATTTTTCTGTGCAGAACACGATTTCCCGCAGCCAAAAAACCCCGCCCTTTTCGTATCTCTACGAAAGGACGAGGCATACTCCCGTGTTACCACCTTTCTTCATAAACGGCTTGCGCCATCTACCTTAGCAGGCACCATCATCAGATGCCCTGGCACGATAACGGGTGCAGGATTCCGTCACAGCCTACTTAAAAGCCTCCGCTGCATACTGGCAGGCTCTGGCTTTTGTTGGGTGTGAAGCTCAAAGATGTATTCGCCAATCCAATCTCCACGCGCCTCTCATCCACCGGCTGCTTTCTGTGTGGGATCCCGGACCGCTACTTGTTCTTCTCATCGCCGTCTGTTTCATTGCTGCAAGCTTAACCCTCTTCCTTGCTCATGTACTTGCCTGCAGATTTCTCTGATAGTGGAGATTATATATGGGGATTAAAGATTTGTCAAGGGCTGATTACAATTCCAGCTTATAAGTCACAACCTGATTATATCGGATGCTTCTTTTTCCGGTTATATCCTTTTCCACACATTCTCTCTCGTTTAGCTTCACCTGCTCCAACACCACATCCTTATTCCCTTTTTGAATCCGGATGTTCCTGTCAGCCCGGGCCCCATTATAGAAACGGGCTATCAGCCGGTTATCTTCCTCTGCCTTCTTTAAAGTACTTAAAACTGTCTCACCCTCTGTCTCCTCAAAAAGACTGCACTGGCAAGGGACCTTGATATCCGAAGAGTTCAGCTTCATGGCATCATAAGGCATCTTATTATAGCAAATAAAAGGCGTGGTATACTCCTTAGCCAATCTGGCAATCCCGTCCCGCTCAGTCGTTATGCCAAACTCGTAGACATGCACTCCGTGAAGTTGTGAATCTGGCGTTTCCATCTTAATGCCCGATGGCCTTCCCGGACGTCTGAGCAGCCCTTCCTTTCCCAACACCCCCACACTTCTGAACAAGGTAACTGCCAGTGTGTCATGTTTTTTTCCTGTCATCTCATATTCCCTGACCGAATTAGTCAGCACAGAAAGCCCTTTGTCTCCTCCTGCAGAGACATAGGTCAAAAACGGATAGATCGAATCCGGCCTTTCTGACCATTTCTCCCTCTCCCACACATCCATTGCCTCATCTCGCACCGGACGGCAAATACAGCCAAACTGATTGTCGCTTACCGTAAAACCGTTACATTCCTGCCCGGGAAAAAGGACCCGAAATCTGTGGTCATCCGCCTGATTATCCACCACAGCTTTCACATTCAGCACAGGTGAACCAACCTTTAGATCCAGCTCAAATACCACATCCACCTGACTGTCTCTCATCCGTTTTTTCCGGCTTTCCAGACTGGAAGGCACTGCCATGGATATCCGGATCTCTGCCCGCTGGCTATACGCTCCTGCCAGGCAGTGAATCCCGGCAGCCTCTTGTATGGAAGTAACAATGTAGTCATCTGGCATAGGCGAATAGTCATACCCATCTCCGTCATCGCTTCCATCCTCCAGCATCAGCACATTTTTATACGTATACCCCGTGTTTTTATCCAACACAGTCAGCGTTCCATTTGCTTCAATATTCACAGTCATCCATTCATTTTCTAAACAATGGGTATTCGTCATAGGGCTCGTAAAGCTCTGCGGTTTTTGGCCCTTTCCCTCACACGGCATTACAAGATAAGTTTCATAACCCATGGATGGAATATCATCTTTAAATTCCAGGGTATATTTTACAAAAGGCTCATAATCTCCATAGTGGACTATCTGCCGGTCAATCAGCCCCGCATCAACCTCCTGTGCATCTGTCACCTGATAATCCACAATTGTGCCATCTGATTTTTCCAGAATAAACTGCTTCATCTTTGTGATAATCTCTCCCCGCACCACTCCCTTCCGCGCATAGGGAAGAAGATTGAACACCGTAAGTTTATCCAGAGACCGGCCGCAATCCATGGCATCCACGATCTTTCTCATGTAAAATTCCGTCAGCCGGTCCGTGCGCTCCTCTGCCAGAAAATATCGGTCCCCAATAGCCCTGTGTACCTTGTCACTGCAGCAGCAGCCGATGGAGTCGTGGGCATGATTTTTCATCAGCTCCTTCCATATGGCCTCTATCAGCCCGTGATGGTACGGGAATCCCAGACTGTATGCAATGGAAGCCAAAGGCTCTAAAAGGTTTGTAAGCTTGTTCTCAATCCTGGTATTAGCAGCTTTTAAGTCTGCCCGGGAGGAATAGATACTCCTGTGAACCCGCATATATCTGCCATCCAAAAACTCTCCCTTTAACGTGTCCGGGCATCCTTCACTCTCAATGGCCGCAAACACATCCTCATACCTGCTTAAGAAAAATTCCTTATCCGGATACAGCTCCCTCATGGTGTCCATCACCTGATAAATATTCTTCTGAATTGGCATCTGGTCATGCCCGTTGGGCACCAGAATATGTCTTGTGGAAGCTCCTTTCTCCAGAACAGGCATATATTTCTCCATCCTCTTTTTGAGAGCTTCTTTTTCCCAAGGCAGGTACTTTCCTATGGCATAACCAAGGGGCAAAAGCTGAACCAATACCCGTGAACCGTCATCATCCTCCCAATAAAATTCCGTCTTATCCGTGCCCATTCGCTCAGAAGTCCCTCTCCAGAACATACTTCTGTTTATGTTAAACCCCTTAAGTATCTGTGGCATTCTGGCGCTCTGTCCAAAGGAATCGGGCAGATATCCTATCATCATAGGACTGCCAAGCGTTCCACAATCCTTCATCCCATACAGAAGATTTCTGACAATGGACTCTCCCCCTACCACCATCTCATCTGTCTGGGTATACCACGGGCCGATAATCAGCCTGCCTTTTTGTACCAGCATCTTCACCCGCTCACGGTTTTCGGGAGCCGCCGCAAAATAATCTTCCAGTATGGATGTCTGCCCGTCCAGGACAAAATATGGATAATCCTCGCAGTTTTCCAGCATCTGAAGAATCTCCTCCATATCATTGACCAAAAGGATTTTCGACTCCTCCGCGGTAAAATACCACTCTCTGTCCCAGTGAAAATGCGGGACTATGTGTACTTTATCTGCCATAATTCTTACCTTTTTTCTTTCCTGAAATCATATCTACTCTCTGACCAATTTATCGTATTTCATCTTCTTTAACACTACCAGTATGGCAGTAGAGATAACTGCCCCCAGTACAGCTGCAAAAAACCATATAAGAGCGTTTGTAAAACCGCTGATTCCGTCCTTTAGAAGAAATAAGGAAAAGATTCCCGCCCCGGGCACATCCAGACCAATATTACACATAGCAATAATGGCACCTGTAACTGCCGAACCGGCACAGAGGGAGAAAATCACGCGGATTGGATCCGCCATCATCACCGGGATGGCACCTTCAGTGATGCCGGCCAGTCCTAAAATCCAGGTAGACATTCCTGCTTCCTGCTCTTCTTTTGTAAAATATTTTTTGAATCCCAGGGTTGCCATAGTCACTGCAAAAGCAGACACCATTTTTATGGAGGCAAATGCCGCATAAGGCATCAGAATTCCGTCTGCCATAGCACCCACACAAAAGGTATAAGCCGCCTTATTCACCGGACCACCAAGGTCAAAGGATACCATGATTCCAATGATAGCTCCTAATAGCGCTGCATTGCTGCCGCTCATAGCACCCAAAAATTCAATCAGGCTTTGGTTTAGCCATGCCACCGGTTTTCCCAGGAGGAAAAACATGACAATCCCCACGATCAATGTGCTGAACACAGGATACACCCAGAAAGATACAAAGCCGGCAAGCACACCCTTGGCTGGAATGGTTTTTCGCAACATTCTGACTGCATAGCCAGCCACAAGACCGCCCAACATACCACACAGAAAACCACCGTTAATCAAGTTTGCTGCCACACCGGCCGCAAATCCAGGCGCCAAAGCCGTCTTATCTCCCAAAGAATATGCCATGTAGGCTGCCAGCATGGGAATCATCAGTGTTCCCAGGGTATTGCCGCCCATTTTCCTAAAAAGCCACAGCCAGCTGTTGTCCAGATTATAAAGCTCTTGAAGCCCAAAGCCCTGGGCTATCAGCACCGCAAACGCATTAATCATACCGCCGGCCACAATGATAGGGATAATATAAGAAACACCAGTCAAAACTGCCTGCTTGATATCCCTTCCAACACTGTTTTTTTCTTCGGAGTTACTGTTTGTCTTTGGATCTCCTGTATAAGTTTTCTTGCCTTCCTGCTCTGCTTTCTTAAGGGCTGCCTGAATAATACCTTTTGCATCCTTAATCGGAGCTGCCACCTTTGTCTTATACACAGGCAAATGATCAAACCGTTCACTGTCTTTCACTGCCACATCCGCTGCAAAAACCGCCGCATCCGCTGCCCTTAACAAATCGGCCGTGTGTCTGTCCTCCACGCCGTTTGCACCCTGCTTTTCCACATAGACCTTAACTCCCAGCTCTTCGCCGCCCTTGATTAGCGCCTCAGCCGCCATGTAGGTGTGTGCAATACCCGCCGGACAAGCGGTAACTGCCACAATGGTTTTGTTGTATTCCCGGTCTGCTTTCCTGTCAGAGGATTGGGACTCCTCCAGATTCCGATACAGCTCGTCTGCTGTTTTCGACAATTTCAGACGGTTTAGATAATCCGGGTTGGATACTCTCGTCATCAACTCAGCCAACAGCTCCAGATGGGTGCTTCCTGCCTCTGCTTCCGGAATCGCCAGGAGAAATATGATGGAAACCTGATTTTCCGGAACAACACTTTCCCAGTCCTCAATCGGCTTTTTCACTGTTGCCACTGCAAATGCCGCTTCCCTGACCGCATTGCTCTTCCCGTGGGGAATCGCCATTCCCATATCAATACCCGTTTCCGATAAAGATTCTCTCTCCAATACGGCCTTGTAATATTCATCTCTGGATGACAGCTTTCCCGCCGCATCCAATTTGTCCACCAGATAATTAATTGCTTCCAGCTTTGTAGTAAATTCACAGTTCAGACTGATTAATTTCCGGCTTGTCGCACGCTGCAGATTCATAATTTACTCCTTTCGTGTACATATTCAATATTCTGATAACCTTGAAGTCAGTATAGCACACAATTTTGACTAAGCCGTTTTTTTATAATTTATCTACAAACCCTTTGGTGGCATGTGTAAATTTACACAATCCGAAGCTTAATTTCCTTACATTTCTACATATTCCTGCCAGAACTCCTCGCTTAAAAGCCGTACCAGCACCATAAGGCCACTTCTGTCCGTCACATTATATCCCTGCACTTCCCGGTCCTCTCCCCAGAAATACAGATTGAAATCCGCTTCCTTTGCAAGCCGGTTCTCATAGAAATGTGTGATGCTTACCACCGGCATCCCTATATTCTTTGCTTCTCTGGCTAAATCAAGCATCCGGTCGTTCTCCCCTCTGGCACTGATGACAATCAGCATATCCTCCCTGCTCCCATGTCTGACGGCATAAAACATATCATGTATCTGCTGGTAAAACTGCACACTGCAGTCTAAGCATCTCAAATTCTTGCCCAGCATCTCACAAAAATACGTAGAATCACCAACCCCTGCGAAAATGCAGCATCTGGCTCGTTTCATCATGGCAGCTGTTTTCTTCAATATGCTTCCATCAATGGTATCCAGCGTTTTTACAATATTAGCCGGAAGCTGCCCTAATATCTGAGCGCTGATAGTCATTCCCGTAAGCTTTGGCTGGCTTTCATTCTGGATGGAAAACTTAAGCTCCGCAAAGCCACTGTACTCCAGTTTTTTTGAAAGCCGCATCACCGCATTGGGCGCAATGTAAAGATCATCTGCTATTTTCTGGATAGACAGCTTCATAATATCCTGTTTGTGGCTGCGTATGTAGTCCACAATATCATCATCTGTATCATTCAGCTGAAATTCATGCTGATACACTCGTTCTTCAAAATTCATCTGCACTGCTCCTTATCCGATTATCCTCATTTACAACAGTCAAGAGAACCGCTGTATCCCTTATCAGTCAAGAGATTCCAGCGGTTCCTCACATTCTGAAATGGCAAAGACAAAGATTAATCATTTTTATTCACTGGCAGACAGCTGGCGATTATAGGGGATTTTCAGCGTCACTGCCACCACCTCCGGCGGATTCATCACCCGCACCAGAAAATGATTCCCCAAGCCCCGGCTAACCACCAGGTGACGCCCATACTCCCTGAAATACCCGCTATCATACTTAGGGAAAAAAGTCATATCCGGGGACAGAAGCCCTCCCAGTCCCGGAATCCGGATAACCCCTCCATGTATATGACCTGCAAAAACCAGATCCGCTCCCCATCTGCCATAGGCTGGGTAGTACAATGGATTATGGGCCAGCATCATATTAAAACCCAGAGGAGCCTTTCCCAATGCTTCCTCCACATTTTCTCTGGAAAAGCTGACGCCTCTTTTATATTCCCTGAGTCGATCCTTATAATATACCTGAGGGGTCACCAATCCGTACAACCGGATACCTGCCCCCTGGTGGGAGATGGTACACCAGCTGTTGTCCAGCACCACCACGCCCAGCTTTCTCAATTTTTTTAATAATTTGTCCAATATCTTCTGAGACAGAGCCTGTTCATGGTTGCCTACCACATAATAGACCGGATAAAGACCACACAACTGTTCGCACAAATCTACCAGACGGGGCACTGCATGGGCTGAGCTGTCTGCCATATCCCCGGTCATAACGATCATATGTGGGCTTTCTTTTACAATTCCTTCCACCAAAAGCTGGTTATGCTTCCCATAGAGAGCTCCGTGAAGATCCGACAAATGAACAATTTTAAAATTCTCAAATTCTTCCGGAAGCTTTCCGGATACAATATTATATCGAACGATCTGAAACAAGGAATATCCTTTCCGAACAGAGTGTTCTGTTCTCTTTTTCTGCATCTCTTTCTGACATTATACAAAAAACCAGCCAACTATGCCAGAACTATTTTAAACAGCTGTCAGATGTCTTATACGATTGAAGGCTGCTTGCCTCCCTTTTTGCATTTTCTCACAAGCTTCTCATGGATCAATCCCATAGCCAAAAGAAAAAACATCTGGTAAACCGGAAACAGTCCAATGGAAATATGCTCCGCAATCAAACCAAACAAAGGAGGCATGAGGCAAATACCTACGTAGGCACTGGCCATCTGCACACCGATCATGGCCTGGGATTTATCCTCCCCAAAGTAGTCCGGCGCTGCATGCATCAGACAGGGATATACCGGGGCACAACCCAGTCCCAGAAGAATCAGCCCAAAAGGCGCCAGCCTCCCTGCCGGAAATACAATGGCCCCGATTCCCGCCACTGCCGCCGCAAAACCCAGACGAACCATCTGTGCGTCATCAAACATCATTGTCATAAAACCGCTGATTCCCCTCCCCACCGTAATTCCAACGAAAAACAATCCGGCAAACCGGGCTGCTACCTCAGCCTGGTATCCACAGTGGAGAACCAGATAGCTGCTTCCCCACAATCCGGCTGTCTGTTCCAGCGCACAATAACAGAAAAAAGTAGCCATAGCCTCCTTTGCCCCCGGGATTTTCACAATTTCACCCAGAGTCAGAACTCTCTGCGGGGACTCTTCCTTTTTTTGTACACAAAGCTCATCCTCTGGTGTTTTTTTCCAGCAGGGCAATGTCAGGATCAAAATCACTGTCAGCACTAGCTGTATAAAAAAAATAGATCGGTATCCCATGCTCCATCCCCTGCCGGATACCAGGGCATATCCCATAATATAGGGCCCCAGGGAAGCTCCCACCCCCCACATGCAGTGGAGCCAGCTCATATGGCGGCTGGTATAGTGAAGGGCCACATAATTGTTAAGAGAAGCATCCACGCCTCCTGCTCCTAACCCGTAAGGCACTGCCCAAAGACAAAGCATCCAAAAAGAACGGCTTGCCGAAAATCCCAATAAAGCCAATGCGGTCATGGCCACGCTGACCACAGTCACCCTGCTTGTCCCAAATGCTTTTGTCAGCCGATCACTCTGCAGGCTGGAAATTACTGTTCCTGCTGCTATAATAACAGATACCATCCCGGCATAGGACACAGGCACATGAAACTGCCCATACATGGAAGGCCATGCAGAGCCCAAAAGTGAATCAGGAAGCCCCAGACTGATAAAGCACAGATAGATTACTGCCAACAACAAATGTACCATCGGATTTCACCTCTCTTTTCTCTCTGTCCCGATTGTTCGCATCAGAAGCCACCATGCAAATATCCTTTCCTTCTCCCGTTCAGTATAGGAGAAAATCAGAAAAAAATCAAGGCAGAGCCAAGTCCTTTTGCTTATTTATCCGCGAAATGTGCCGATATTTTCAGTATATTTGTTTTGTTATTATTATTCCTGCAAGGTTGCAGACATTAGCCCATCAGTCCAAAGCAGAACGGGGGGATTTTATGAGTTTTACAATGATCAATTCTTTAGATATGTACGCAAAAAATTTAAAAATGCAGATGAAATGGGAGCAGAAAAAAGCAACCAATGATTACGCTGCTGACGGCACTACCTCCATTGCAGATAAGCTCAGAAAGGAAGCAGCCGAACAGCTTAGTGCCCTAGAGGGCAGCTCCAGCCAGGCAACCATGAGCGGGATCCAAGCCAAGCTGATGGCTGGCAGAAAACTTACCTCTGCGGAAATGGAGTATCTGAAAAAAAACGATCCGAATACTTACCAGCAGGCCAAGTACAGAGAGATGGAACGCAAGGCCTTTGAGCAGCGGCTGCGCAGCTGCAAGACCAAGGAGGAAGTTCAGCGTCTCAAGGCCGCTCACATGGCCGCCTCCCTTGACAGAGTAAAGGATATCAACAACAATCCCAATATCTCCAGTGGGGAGAAATTAAAGCTTACCATCGAAGAGCACCAGAAGGTATGCACCATTAGCGATGCCACCACCCGCTTCACGGAGAGCAGTGATTACAAGCGGCTGCCCACCGAGGCCGAGAAGAGGAAGGCTGAAAAAGATATGAAGGAAGCAAAGGAAGCCGAGCAAAAGGGCGAGACCAAGGAGAAGCAGGAGATCCCCAAAGACAAAGATACTGAGTCAGGAAAAGTTGTCATCAGCCAGGATGAGGACAAAGAGCTTTCTCAGGAGCCTACCCCTGCGGATACCCAGGCAGCCAAAGCAAGACAGCTAGCTGCATCCTCCAAAAAAACCCGCATCGAGGCCGAGCTGACTCCGGAAGCACAGAAATTAAAACGTTCCAGGGCCCGGGCTTCCTACACGCATAGTATGCATCCGGATGATTCAGTGGTCACGATTGATGTAAAAAGATAAAATATTAAATAAAGAATCCTGCCAGGCAGGATTCTTATTTATTTTCCCCAAAAGTAAACGGTTGCAAGTTTTCCAAATATGTTTTATGATTGTATCTGCGGGTTTTCACCACAGGCAGGTCTTAAGCTGCCAAAAATCCCGTTGCAAAACAGCCTACCAAAAAGGAGATATTTCATGAAATCATCCAGTGAACTGCGCACGCTTTTGCGCTCCATCGATCATAAAAGCTACCCTGCCTACAAATCTCTGGCAGGAGCCTATCATTTCGGCAGCTTTCAGCTCTTCATCGACCATGTCCAGGGAGATCCTTTTGCCTCCCCCTCCAGTCTTCATGTGGAGATTGCCCACAAAGATGCCGGGTTCCCTGCTGTTTCCTATGGAAAGGATTGCTCTCGCATTGCCCTTCAGGATTTTCTCACCCGGAAGCTCTCCTCTCTCTTTGAGGATTTCAATTTCCGGGCCAAAGGCTCTGGAAAGAGCGGACTTATGTCCATCACCCGCTGTGGGCAGGAGGTGCTAGAGCGCAGTGCCTGCCAGATTACAGACACAAAAATCATCGCCCGCTTCCATATTGGGTTTCCCGCCTTTGGCCGCACCATCAATGCCGGCGAGCTGGACAAGATCCTCTTTGATTTTCTCCCCCGCTGTGTGGAAAGCTGCTTTTTCTACCGCCGCTTAGATAAAAAAAAGGTAGAGAATGCCGTCTGGCTGGCTGAGGACCAGACCGCTGTCCGTCAGATTTTGAAGGAAGAAAACCTAGTGGCTTTTGTGGCCAATGGCTCCATTCTTCCAAGAAAGAGCGGTGTGTCTGATCTTCCCTTAAAGGACAGTATCCCCTTTACCTCTCCTGCATCGATGGAGCGGACCTTTACCCTCCCCCACAGAGGTGAGATAAAAGGTATGGCGATTCCCCGGGGCATCACTCTGATCGTGGGAGGCGGCTATCATGGCAAATCCACCTTATTGGAGGCCCTGCAGATGGGGGTCTACAACCATATCGGCGGGGATGGAAGAGAATTTGTCATTACGGACGACACGGCCATCAAACTGCGGGCAGAGGATGGCAGATCCATCCGCAATGTAGATATTTCCCTGTTCATCAATGACCTGCCCAACAAAAAGGACACCACCTCCTTCAGCACTCCGGATGCCAGCGGAAGCACCTCACAGGCGGCCGGGGTGATCGAGGGAGTGGAGGCCGGTACTGGCCTTTTCCTGATCGATGAGGACACTTCTGCCACCAATTTTATGGTGCGGGATGACTTTATGCAGCAGGTTATCAGCCGGGAAAAGGAACCCATAACCCCGTTTTTAGAGCGGGCCAGGGATCTGTATGACAAGGCAGGGATCTCCACCATCCTGGTAGCCGGAAGCTCTGGCGCCTTCTTCTATATTGCAGACAAGATTCTTCAGATGGATTGCTACCGCCCGGTGGACATCACAGACCATGTGAAAGCCCTCTGTAAGAATCACCCTGCCCCCAGAACCCAGGCTCCTGATTTTGCCATTCCCCCGTTTGCCCGGCCCCTTCAAGCCACTGGCCGCAACGACCGCGAGGGCCGCAAAGGTGGCTATGGAGGCAGAGGCGGCCGGGGTGGCAATGACCGGCACGAGCACATGAAGGTCAAAACCTTTGGAAAAGACTCCTTCTCTCTGGACAAGGAGACCGTGGACATGCGCTATGTGGAACAGCTTGCAGACTCTGAGCAGACCAATGCCCTTGCCCATTTACTGCGCTATGGCTTAGAGCAGACGATGGATGGCAAGCGGAATGTAAAAGAGACGGTAAAGCTTCTGTCTGATATGCTGGATAAGCAGGGCTGGGATCCATTTTGCAGCTCCTATATTCCTTGTGGTCTGGCAAAACCACGCCGTCAGGAGCTCTTTGCCTGTATCAACCGATTCCGCGGATAAGACTACAAACAGAAGGAGAACGATCATGGGATTTGAATTTATCAACAAACTGCCGGCCCCTGCAGAAATCAAGGAGCAATTCCCCCTTCCGGTGGAGCATGCTCTGGTAAAAATCAAGAGAGATGAAGAAGCAAAAAAAATCATCACCGGGGAAAGCGATAAATTTCTTGTTATCATTGGCCCCTGCTCTGCGGACAATGAGGACTCGGTTTTAGACTATGCCAGCCGTCTCGTAAAGATCCAGGAGGATACAAAGGACAAGCTTCTCATCATTCCCCGGGTCTATACCAACAAACCCCGGACCACAGGAGAGGGCTACAAGGGTATGCTTCACCAGCCTGACCCGGAAAAGCGGCCCAGCATGGCAGATGGCCTCCATGCCATTCGCCACGTTCACATGCAGGTACTCAAGGAAACCGGCCTGTCCACTGCCGATGAGATGCTGTATCCCGATAATGTCAGTTATCTGGATGATATTATGTCTTACATCGCCGTGGGCGCCCGTTCCGTAGAGAACCAGCAGCACCGCCTTGTGTCCAGTGGCTGTCATGTGCCCGTGGGCATGAAAAATCCCACCAGTGGAGATTTGTCCGTCATGCTCAATTCTGTAACTGCCGCTCAAAGCGGTCATGAATTTATTATGCGGGACTGGGAGGTCCGCACAGACGGCAATCCCTGGACCCACACAATCCTGCGGGGCGCTGTCAACAAACATGGACAGTGCCTGCCTAATTACCACTATGAAGATCTGACCCTGCTTTACCGCCTGTACATGGAGAGAAATCTGAAAAATCCTGCCTGTATTGTAGATGCCAATCACTCCAACTCCAACAAGCAGTATGTGGAACAGGTGCGTATTGTCAAGGAGGTTCTTCACAGCCGCAGGCACTCCTCCGATATCCAGCGCTTTGTAAAAGGTGTTATGATTGAAAGCTATATTGAACCGGGAAATCAAAAGATCGGAGAACATTGTTACGGCAAATCCATCACCGATCCCTGCCTTGGATGGGAGGACTCCGCCCGCCTTTTGTACGAGATGGCGGAATCCCTGTAAAGGCACAATAAAAGGCAGCTGCCAATCCATGCCATGCAGCTGCCTGTTCCTTTTAATCTTTTTCCTTCAGCGCTTTACTCTATAACCTCCAGGTCCTTAGAATCCTGGTTAAGACTCACTGCTCCATCCTTTGTCACCAACATCAGATCCTCGATCCGCACTCCTAACTCCCCTAGCAGGTAAATTCCCGGCTCGCAGGAAAAGATCATCCCTTCCTCCACCACATCCTGATTCACTGCCGAAACATCCCCTGCATCATGAACCTCAATTCCAATACAATGCCCCAGCCGATGGGTAAAATAAGGGCCATACCCTGCCTCAGTGATAATATCCCGGGCTACCTTGTCGATATCACAAAACCGCATCCCCGGTTTCATCACCGCCTGGGCAGCCAGGTTGGCCTTCTTCACCACCTCATAGACCTCTCTGCCCTTATCGCTGACATGCTTATAGAAAAACGTTCTGGTCATATCTGAGCAGTAGTTATTCTTCTTGCACCCCACGTCAAAGAGGACGCAGTCTCCTTCCTTTAGCACCGTCCCGTCCGGTTTGTGATGCCCGATGGCGGCATTGGCCCCAAAGCTTACCAATGGCCCAAAGGAGGGTCCCTCGGTACCCAGTTCCTTATAGATGGCATTCATCCCAGCCGCAACCTCCAGCTCTGTCACCCCTTCCTTAATCAACCCCCGGAACCTGGCCATGGCTGCATCATTGAGCTGAGAGGCCAGAATCATCTTCTCCTTCTCCTCCTCGTCTTTAATCCGGCGGGCCTTGTCCACACACTCAGAGGCATTTTTATAGCCGCTGCCAGCCCCCAGCTCCATCAGCTCCAGCAAAAACTTTGCTGCCATCTTCTTGTCAATCCCCAACACCTTATCGTGATCCGTATACCCGGAAATGATCCCGCACCCTGGGTCTGTGTCTGAGAACCAGATCTTCTCAATGCCAATATCTCCCTCCACAGTAAACAGCTTATTTACAAACAGCTTATGCTCCCCGTTCTTATTTAAATAAAGAGCCAGCAGCCGCTCATTGGGCAGGATCCATCTCCCGGTCAGATAATACACGGAAGGCGGGTCACTGATCAGCATCTGCTCCAGCCCCTTCTCCTCCATATTTTTCAGAACCCTTGCTACTCTCTCCTCAAACATCTCCATCCTCCTTCTTTTCTTTCCATGTTCTCAGAAGATTCCGGTCCAGGCACCGATTTCTGCCTGAACTAAAGCCTCACACACGCTCTCTTATGCAATATAAATAAATGCGCCCGAACACCCTCTGCTCCGGCAGAGAATCTCCGGGCACACCCTGTCGATTCGCAATTCTGTCTTAATCCAATGCTTGACCAGTTTTCCTTATCCGATGGTATAGAATACCGGCGCCCCTGGTCCTAAGGGCAGATTCAGGATCATCCACAGCGCCAGCATGGCAGCCCAGCTTACCAAAAAGGCCATGGAATAGGGCAGCATGGAAGAAACCAGGGTTCCCCAACCCGTATCTTTATCGTACTTCTTCATCACTGTCAATATGTAGGGAATCCAGGCAATAACCGGAGCAATAATATTGGTAGTACTGTCACCGATCCGATACGCCACCTGGGTCAGCTCCGGGGACAGACCCATTTTCATAAACATGGGCACAAACACCGGTGCAAAAATCGCATATTTGGCGGAAGCCGAAGCCATAAACAAGTTGACAAACCCAGCCACCAAAATAAAGCACATCATCAATCCCACAGAATTAATATTCAGGCTCTGCAAAAATTCCGCGCCTTTAAAGGACAGAATCCGTCCGATATTCGTCTTGCCAAAATAATTGGTAAACTGAGCCGCCACAAATGCCATGGCAATAAACCCGGAAATGGAAGCAATGGACTTGTTGAAAGAAGCCACCACATCCTTATCACTCTTAAAGCTACCACAAAGCTTTCCATACACAAAGGAAGGAATAAAGAACAAAAGGGTAAACAAAGGAATGATGGCATTCATCAGGGTAGATCCCTCAATCAGGCTTCCTGTCTCCGGATTCCTCATAAAGGAGCTCTGGGGGATACAGCAAATCACATACAAAGCCACAATCGCCACAACTACCCAGTTGGCCACCCGCAGCGCCTTCTCTTCCTTATCGGTCAGCTCATTGGAAACCTCCACCAGAGTGCCGTCCCCGTTCTCCTTGTACGGCCCCAATCTGGGGATGATCACCAGCTCCGTAATCAGGGTTCCCACCACTGTAATCAAAATCGTGGAAGCAATCATGAAAAACCAGTTGGACAAAGGCGTCACATTGTAAGCCGGATCCAGGGTCTGGGCAGCTGCCGTGGAAAAGCCGGACAAGGTGGCATCTGCCGAGCCAATCAGAAGGTTGGCTGAAAAGCCGCCGGACACACCGGCAAAACCTGCTGCCACACCGGCCAGGGGATGTTTTTTATAAGCCTTAAAGATCATGGCAGCCAGAGGGATGAACACCACATACCCTGCATTTTCCGCCACATTGGTCATAACCCCGATAAACACCACCATAGGGGTCACCAGCTGTGCAGGGGTGATTTTCACAACTTTGTGAATCAGTCCGTTCAGCCAGCCGGAGCTTTCCGCCACACCGATTCCCAGCATGATCACCACCGTAAAGCCCAGAGGTGCATAATTGGTAAAGTTGGTCACAGCTGATGTCAGCATATACTGCAGCCCTGAGATGCTGAACAGGCTCACCACGCTTACCGTGGTCTCCTCCACTGTACCACTGCCGGAATTGTACATCTCACCTGTGGCGCTCCACCCCATAGCGGCGCCGATTCCGGAAAGCACTACCACAAACACTGCCAGATAGAAGAAAATCGTAAGAGGGGTCGGCAGTTTGTTTCCCGCCACCTCGATCATGTCGAGGAAGCGCAGAATAAAGGAACGCTTTGTTGTCTGAGTCTTGTCTTTCATACTTCAAGTTCTCCTTTGGGTTTATATTTCAGGTAATTACAGCATTACCTGACCTGCGTATTTTACTGCTTCTTTTCTGGTACTTACCGCTTTGCTGCTGTTTCTTTGCTTCTTGATCTCACTTCGCCGTATTGGAGGCGATCAGAGCCGCATCCCACACCCCGGAAAACGGCGGTGAATAGCACAGATCCATAAATCCCATCTCATCCACGGTCAGCCCCCCATAGATGGCAATGGCATAATAATTGGCACGAGGCACCACAATCCCCTGCCCCCAGGTCTCTGCTCCCAAAACCACTCGGGTCTTAGCATCATAGATCAGCTTAATATTCAGCTTTTCCGTCCCGTAATAGGAAGCATAGCTGTTGCCGGTAATGGTATTCACTTTAAAGTCCATCCCTGCAGCCAAAGCCTCCTTCTCTGACAATCCCACCTTGGCTGCATCCATCCCGAAAAGCCGCAGTGCTGAGCTGCCGATCAGCTTAAAGGGCTTTGGTTCTGCACCACCTAAGATATCCCCGATAATCCGTCCCTGCTTATTGGCATTGGTTCCCAAGGGCGCATACTGATACTGGCCTGTAATTGCTGAGTGCATAATGCTGCAGTCCCCTGCCGCGTACACATCCTTTGCGCTGGTCTCCATCCGCTCATTGACGCAGATAGCACCGTTTTTCGCCTTTTCCACATTCTTGATAAAATCCGTACATGGCGCAATCCCCGCACTGTTGATCAAAAAGTCCACCGGAATCTCTTCCACCTGCACCCGACCATCTGATCCCCTTCGTTCCAATCGGGCTGCAGTGATGGTTCCGTTTTCTGCCACCAGCTCCTTTACCAGGGTTCCTGTCCGCACCACTACACCGTTTTTCCCAAGCTCTGCCTCCAAAGCTTCACTGACCTCTGTGTCAAAGGCTGGCAAAATATGGGGCGCCAGCTCCACTATGGTTACATTTTTCCCATAATGGCGACAGGCCTCCGACACCTCCAGGCCAATAAATCCGGCACCTACGATCACCACATTTTCCGTTCTCTCATCCAGCAGCGCCTTTTTCACACGGGTTCCGTCCGCCACATTCCGAATCTCGTAAAGATTTTCATACTTTTTGTCAAAGGGAGGAAAATGCCGCACCCCGGCACCGCTGCCCACAATCAGCTTGTCATAACTGTCCGTAAACACCTCTCCACTCTTTAAATCCTTCACAGTCACAGTCTTTGCCTCTGTGTCCACAAATGTCACCTCATGCCAGGTTTTCACCGGAATCCCGCTCTTTGCAAATTCCTCTGCCGTCCGGGCAATCAGCTCGCTTCCCTGGCGGATGTGGTCGGAGATATAAAAGGGAATCCCGCAAGCGCCGTAAGAGACCTCCTCCCCCTTCTCGTATACCACGATCTCCACCTGGTCTTTCAAAAGCCGTTTCACCTTGGAGGCTGCCGACATCCCTGCCGCCACGCCACCGATAATCACAACCTTCACTTTCTCACCATCCTTTCCACAAATATCGCATTAGCCATACAGCCAGTTACATTGATCAGCGTTCTGGGCACATCTGCAATCGGATCCAATGCAATCATCGCGCCTAATCCAGGCACTGCATCCTGCATCCCTGTACCCAGCACTGCCGCAAACTCTGCCATGGTGGCTGTCCCCGGCAAATCTGTGATTCCATAGGACATAAGAGTAATCACTAAAACCAAAAGAAAAACAATTTCCGGTGTTATGATTTTACCACAAAGCCCCATGGCAAACACAAAAGCCATGGCAGGGAACAAGGCTCCACAACCCTGCATTCCTGATGCAATGGTGTAAGCTGAAACCGGATCTGTTATCTCCCGGTTGAGCCCCAGGTCGGCTGCCAAAGCCTCCTGAACCTCCGGCAGACAAGCTGCGCCGGAACGGGTTTTTAAGGCTTTTTTCATCGCCGCTTTTCCTGCCCTGAAAAATGCCACTGGTCCCACACCCCCCAAAAGGCTCAAAACCAACTGCACCAAAAACATCAGAGCTGCCGCCACACAGATTGCCAGAAGGACTTTCATAGCCAACAAAATCACCAGATATCCATAGCGGGCTGTCAGAGAAGCCATAATCGCTGCCGCTCCCATAGGCTTGTATGCAATAATCGTTTTGCATACACTGGTCCCCACAGAAAATGCTCCGTCCACCAGATCAAATACCGGTTTCACCGTATCCATATATTTTCCGGACATTCTCCGGGCGGCGATTCCGACATAAATGCCGAATACAAAAAATCCTACCACATTGGCCCGAATCAAATCCCAGCCTAAACCACCGGGGAGAAGGCTGTAAGCCATAGATACAATCCCCTCTCCACTGTCAGACCGCCAGCGAAATAATTCCTTCTCTTCCCCAGGCACCACTCCTACCTGGAACGCAATTCCCACACAGACTGCAATCAATACGCTGACAGCCACCATCCCTGTATTTATCCGCTTCTTCCAACGGGTAAGAGGAGATATCTGCTTCTCTGCCGGCGTATGGATCACCAGACGGACAGAAGCAAGAAATATCATTGGCACCACCACGGCTACAAACAGATACAAATATCCCTGAACCACCAGCCGAAACCAAATATTCAAATTTTCAGAAGTTGTCATCTGGAGCATTCCGGCTGAAGCCACATCTGACTGATCCACCAGCCAAACCCCCAGGCCAAACACTGTACCTGCTGCCGTGCCAATCAATACCCGTGCCGCAAAGCTAAACTCCTTCTTCGGCAGACGGGACAATCCATACAACATGGCAAAAAACAAGATCACACCAACCAGCCGCAAACCATGGTTTTCAGAAATATCCAAAAATCTAAGAATATCGTTGCCACTAATTCCTGTCAAACTCCCACCTCTTTCCTGATTTTTCTTTATTTTTCCTGAATCCGCTCTGCTTTCCAATCTTCAGCTGTACCACTGTTACTCCGGATTTGGAAAACTGCCCTTTTACCAGATATTATCCATATTTTTTAGCACAATACTCTGGCCTATTAGCAATCTGTCATAATCTGGATAATCTCTTTATCCGTCTCCTTCATGCCTTCTTTGCCCAGCCGTCCCACATTGCGGATAGTATTCTCCACACCCTTTGAGATAATCCCGTCTCCTCCCCGGAACTGCTGCCCGTTGATGTACATCTGGTATCCTAAGATTCCCGCATCCACTGCAGCTGCAATCTTCCCGGCACAAGAAGGCTTTGCCCCATCACAGATGATTCCCGACACAATGGCCAGAGCATTGACCAAGGTGTGGGCAATGGTGGCATAATCTCCGCCCAGAAGATAGGCAATCCCACACCCGGCGCCACAGCCTGCGCTGACCGCCCCACAGTAAGCCGACAGACGTCCGATTCCCGTTTTCTGATGAATGGTTACCAGGTTAGAAAGTACCAGTGCCCGATAAAGCGCTTCCTCTGATACCTTCAGCTCCTTTGCATACTCAATCACCGGCAGGGAAGCCGTCATCCCCTGATTTCCGCTTCCGGAATTGATAATCACCGGCATCTCACAGCCGCTCATCCTGGCATCCGACCCGGCTGCAGCCGCCGCTCTTGCCCGTACCCGGATATCATCTCCATAGGCCTTTAAGAGTACGCTCCCGATATTAGCGCCCCAGTCGTGCTCCAGCCCTTCCCTGGAGATGGCACTGTTGTACTCGATCTGACGGCCAATCATCTCCTTTACATCCTCCAACTCCACAGTTTTGGCAAAATCATAGATATCCTTCACATTCAAAAGACTTCTGTCTGCCATCTGGGCCTCCTCCGTGGCCATAACCCCCATTTCGTACAGCTTTTCCCCATCTTTTTCAATCAATACAATATTTGTGTGGTAATTGGCAATCCGCACCTTGGCATAGGAGCCATCTCCGTACAAGGTCACAATCATATCAAGAAGCTCATCTGTCTCCAGCGCTTTCACCTGAATCTGGGTTTTCTCCATATACGCCTTGATCTGAGCCTTCTGCTCCTGCGTCACCCCGGCAATCACCTCCAAGACCCGCCCTGCATCTCCTGCCACCACACCTGCTGCTGCTGCTGCCTCAATTCCTTTGAGCCCACCGGTATTGGGTACAATCACACTCTTCACATTTTTTACAATGTTGCCGCTGGCCTCCACCACACAGCGTTCTGGCAACACCCCTAACACTTCCCTGGCCTTAGCCGCACAATAGGCCAATGCAATGGGCTCCGTACACCCCATAGCCGGAACCAGTTCTTCCTTCAGAATCTGTACATAAGTCTGATACTGAGTGCCTGTACGTTCCATACTCTGTCCTCCTATGCAATTCATATTTTATTTATGGGAAATTTATTGAATATTTATAATTAGAATATAATACTTTGAGACGAGTTTGTCAATCATTATGATAATTTTTTTTTACAATAATAAAAACTTTATTCTTATTCACAGAAATGAGATCAATTCCGCCTTGCCCTTCCCTGGTTTTGCCCATAATTTCCCTTATATTGTTTCCAGGGCAAAGCTGGACAAATATACAGACATTATATGCTTTGGCACTGTATAAGACCATGGAGCCGTTTTACATGAAAAGCGGCTGCATGGTAAATTCCTATGTGTTTTGCATGACAAGGGTCATACTTTTTGAACACTGCCTGAAAAAATCTCCGTTCCAAAGCTTGCAGCCGCCAACCTTAGCAAGCGGGAATGCTTCCCCATATTCCATAACTGTCCACATCCCTCCGCAGAATACATCCACGGCACTTGCCCCTCACATCTTCTTCTGTATCTTCGCCAGATACCGATATACACTAGCCTCTGAGCAGTACAGATACTCCGCCACCTGACTCACCGCCCCTTTGATCTGAAACAGTCCTGCCTGATTTAACCCCTCCACAATCTGAATCCGATCTTCCTGGGTCAGCCGCTCCCGCACAATGGCATCACTAGAGCCTACCACCTGCACCACTGCCTTGTTCATCATATCCCCGGTCACATCCGCTGAAAAATTCTCCACTGGTCCCTCACAGACCACCCCTTCTGTGTCTAAACCATGAATCAGCCCAATTCCGCTTAAAGCACGGATACTGTTCATCACCTGCTCATAGGGGCCCATATCGATATTAATACAAAGCTGCCCGATTAACTCCCCTTCCTCCCGAATAAAAAAGGTGGAAGAACGCAGATTCTTATTAGGCGCTGCCTTACCCACATAATTCACCACATAGTCCTTCTCTTTCCACTCCTCATTAGCCAGCACAGACAAGGTAAAGTCTGTAATCGGAGCCCCAATCGTCCGCCCGCTTACATGGCCATTGGCAATGGCAATAATATCATGGTTCGGCTTTCTGCAGTCCCGCAGCACCACCTCTCCATGCTCCCCCAGAACCTGTCCCAGAAAATCCACCAGCTTTTTGTAATAATCCAGCGTATCCAAAATCCCTCTCCCCTTCTGCTCCTGCATTGCTGCATTTTCTAAAAAAATATATAACGATTCCACCATCCATCTCTTTCTATCAAATTTCGGAAATGTCCAGCCCTGGAACAGTTAAACAAAACAGTATAAATTCAGCCAACCGTTCCCAATCGTTACAAAATATTATAGCAGAAGCTGCCAGTTTGCACAACTACTCAAAATACACCACCCCTGCATAAATCCTCTCCCTCACATACTCATCCAAGTCCAGCAATGTCTGTCCGCCCCAGGTGGATGCCACCAGCTTCACTGTCCCTGCCTCCATCCTCACCCCGGTCACAGTCACCCAGTGAAGAGAAAGATCCTGACAGTAGCTGCCTCTGCCGGGAAGCACCACTTCCACCTGCCTCTGCCTTTGAGTTCCCACTAACATTGCCAAAGGCCGGTCTTTGTAAAGTCCTTCCAGCACATACCGCAGCACATTTCCGCGGCTAAAGCCCCAGTCCCGCCATACTGCCCGCAGCTGTACTCCCCGCGCCCTGGCAAAACGTTCCATTCCCCTTGCCAGGCGGCTGACCGGCCAGATTCCCAGCGGAAATTTTCCCACATGAAAGGGCCTTACATATCCATACAAATCCACCATATGCGCCAGAAAGCTGGCCTTTTCATAATCCGGGTAAGGATAGAGCCCTCCATAGGCCGGATTGCTCTCTGATAAGTAAGCGGCAATATTGGCCAAAGCCACCGTCCCACAGGCCCCTAGCCTTGCCACATGGCTCTGCCCCTTACGTCCTTCCCAAAAAAACCACGCCTGATCCCCTCCGTAATACTGTTCATCCTTCCCACGGATCTCTACGAACCTTTCCGCCCTTTGCAGACACACATAGCTTCCCCCATCAGGCAAACCACAGTTCCTCCTTAGTGGTGGAGATGGCATCTGCCCCGGCGGCAAAGGCAGCCATAATATCCTTCTTATCCGAAATCAGTCCTCCGGCAATGATCGGGATGTCCGTGTAGCCCCGGATCTCCTTTAGCACCTTGGGTATAATTCCTGGCATCACCTCCACCAAATCCGGGTGGAAGGTATCGATCTGCTTTTTCATGGTATTCACTGCCATGGAATCGATCATAAAGGTTCGCTGTACCCCATACAGCCCCAGCTCCAAAGCTCGCTTCACCAAAAGCGGCTTTGTGCTGATAATCCCATCCGCACTGGTGGTCTGCTTGATAAAATCCACTGCCACCTCCTTGGCACTGAGCCCTGCCGTCAAATCCACATGAACAATAGCTACCTTCCCATGTTCCTGAATCTGACGGACAATCCCCCCGATATTGCAGACATTCCCATACAGAACAAACACCACCTGACACTCAGACTCAAAACAACGCTGCAACCCTTTATCATCCTTCACTGCCGCAATCACCGGCGATGTCTCTAACAGCTCAATTGCTTTCATATTGACATTCCCCCTTCCTGCTTCCATAAAACCCCGTTTTTCCTTCTGTCTATTATAAATGAAATCTGCCAAAAACTCAAGAATCGGCACAGACAAAACGCCAAACGTCCTGTACTGTGCCAATCCCTTTCCCGCTTCTCATTTTCTTTTATTTCCTGTAACAATTCATACCAAATCCCACATCCGATCAATATCCGGTGCTTCCTTTTGTCTGAACTGCCACGATTCTAAGCAAACCGCCTTCCCCTCGCCGATTTGCTGTCTTTCTATACCTATAAATACCTTCTCCTCTTTATTGCTGCTGTCTGGTCGGACATCGCAGCCTTTCACATCCGTCTGCCAGTTCATCACTTCATAGCTGCTTTAGAATACCCAGTCAGCATATATTTCTGGAAGATAAAGAACAGGATAATAACCGGAACCACTGCCAGCACCGCGCCTGCCATAATCTCATGGTTGTTCATGGACTCGCCGCCGGCAAAGGTATTCTTTAAGTAAGCCAGACCAACGGTCAATACCCGTCTGGACTCACCCTTTGCAATAATCTTCGGCCAGAAATACGCATTCCAGCCATTGGTAAATGTCACCAGGGTCACGGTGAACAAAGTCGATTTACACATAGGCGCCAGAATCCTGGTGATAATCCCCACCCGCCCCAGACCATCCATGCGAGCCGCTTCAATATAGCTGTCATCAATAGACATAAAGGTCTGTCGCAGCATGAAGATATAGTAGGGAGATACCGCCTCCGGGAGAATCAATCCCAGAAACGTATCCGACATCCCCCAATTCGCCATCATGATATAAATCGGGATAAACGTAACCTGCAACGGGATCATCAGGGCTCCCAGAACAATGATAAAGCAAAGCCCCTGCCCTTTAAACTTGCCCTTGGAAAAGCCATAGCCTGCAAAAATACCTGTAACCACCTGGGCAATCAAAATCCCCGCTGTCATCACCGAGGTGTTCCAGTAATATTTGGCAAAATTCCCCCGGTTCAGCACATTGATATAGTTTTCAAAATGAAATTCCTTTGGCCACAAGGTGGGAATCGCCAGCAAAATCTCCTCCTGGGATTTCACTGAGGACACCAGCATCCAGTAGATCGGGAAAACGATAATGATCAGTACAATAATCGCCAGAACCCACTGGGTAGCTGCCATAATCTTCCTTTTTCTCTTTGCAGATTCGTTCCGCGCGTTTGCATTGGCTGCTGCCTGTACACTCATATCCGTCCCCCCTTATGAATCGTAAGTAACGTTGCCGTTGGAAATCTTCATGGTGGCCACTGTCACAATCAACAGCAGAATGAAGAAGAAAATACCTACAGTAGAAGCACGATCCATGCGGAAGTCCACCATTGCATAGCGGTAGATATTATACACAAACACTTCTGTGGAACGATACGGCCCCCCCTGAGTCAGGATATCCACCGACTGGAACACCTTCATGGAAGAAAGGAAGGTCGTCACAAATAAAAATAAGGTGGTGGGAGAAAGCATAGGCAGGGTAATCTTAAAAAACCGCTGCACCGCATTGGCTCCGTCCAGAGCCGCCGCCTCATAGTAATCCGTGGCAATGCCCATCATTGCCGACAGATACACCATCATGCCGTAACCGATGCAACGCCATCCGGTCAGCATCAGCACCGAAATCAATGCCATATCCCGATCCCCCAGCCAGTCCACTGCCTTGATCCCCACCAGGGAAAGCAGATAGTTGAAAATACCGCTGTCCGTGTTGAGAATCCACAGAAATACCACTGCTGCTGAGGACATTGCCACATATTTGGGCATAAAGATAATCGCTCTCATAGCCGCAAAACTGTTGGTCATCCGGTTAAAAATCAGCGCAAAGATCATACCCCCAATCAGGGTAATGCTCAGCTCACCGATGGAATACAGCACTGTAACCTTCAGGGAATTCCACAGATACTTGGTACCAGAACCAGCAAACAGCCAGGTCCAGTTCTTAAGCCCCACATACTGCCAGGTGTCATTCAAAAGATTCCAGTCCGTAAAGCTAATCCGCAGCAGCTCCACAATCGGATAATAGGTAAATACTGCCAGAAAGATCAGAACCGGAAGCACACAGGAAAAATCCTTCACTGCAGAAAGCTTTCTGGGGTTAATTCGTTTTTCTTTCATATAGCGCCCCCTCACATTCCCCGGCCTGTCTGCCTCTTAAGAGGCAGACAGCCAGAATTTTATTCATCTGTTACCTTAACATTTATACAGATTTCCGTCACAGTCCAAAATTTAAGCATCTGCCAGCACATCATTGATCTCGTCTGCCATCTGTTCCATACCTGCAGGTACATCCCCGTTCTCCATCATCACCTCAGCCATAATATTCTTCCAAATAGTAGCCAGCTGAGACCAGCCCTTGTGCTGAATTCTCGGATAGATCAGATCCAGGTTGTCAAAGATCGCCTGGAAGGCCGGCTTTTTCTCCAGAAATGCCTTGCCCTCCTCAGTCTCCAGCACAGACTTTCTGGTGGGCATATAGCCAGTACCCTCAGCCCAGGTCATGTTAACCTCCTTGCTGCACAGATACTGCAAGAACTGCCATGCTGCATTCTTGGTGGCCTGGTCATTCTTGGAAGGAATCAAAAGCACACAGCCGCCGATCTCCTGGTTCTTGGTGTCTGCACCTGGAAGCCAGGACATACCAATCTCAAAATCACACTGATCCACATAATTATTGTACAGAGAGCTGGTATGCACCACAGACAGAGCCTTGCCAGAGATAAAGTTCTGTCTCATGTTGGAAGAAGCATCCTCAGCCGTACCTGTCCAGTAAGTATAACCTGCATTGCACCAGTCCTGAATCTTCTGGGCAATCGCCACTGCCTTCTCATCACCTAAATCCGTAGTTACCTGGTCATCATTGATGATCTTCACACCCTGGTTTAAGTAGAAGGTCTCAAAGTACCACTGATCCCAGCCCGGGATAATAGTAGCATACACCTCAGTGGTGCCGTCTGCTGCCTTTTTGGTTCCCTTCTCCATAAATGCATCCATCTCATCCCAGGTGGTAGGCATGGTAATTCCCATCTCGTCTGCCATGTCCTTGTTATAATACATGATCTGAGTAGAAATCAAAAACGGCAGGGAAACCTGCTTGCCATTGTACTTGGCAGCCTCAATCATACCATCACCAAAGTCCTCCACATCATAGCCTGATGCCTCAATGTAGGGTGTCAGATCTTCTGTCAGTCCTCCTGCACCGTACTCAGCCACATAAGGGGTGTTGGCCACAGTGAGAGCCGGCAGGTCAGTACCGGCTGCATGAGCCGCCACCAAAGCCTCATTCAGCTTGGCATAGCTTCCGATATACTCCGCCTCCACCGTAATCAAATCCTGGGAATTATTAAAATCACTGACCACTTTATCCACAGTGGCAGAATACTGATCCTCCAATGCATGCCACCACTTGATCGTGATGGGCTCCGTCACCTCATAATTCGCCGGATCCACCGGCGCTGCCTCTGATGCCTCAGCCCCGTCACCTCCATTGTCCGAGGAAGCACCTCCTGCATTCACTGCTGCCTTCCCCGTGGAGCCGCCACCGCTGCACCCGGATACTGCTCCCGCCACCATCACTGCCGCCAGAAGCAAAGCCACCTTTTTTCTCATAATAAATTTCCCCTTTCTTAAGTTTTCAATTTCCTATGATCCCCTGCCCTACCCCATTTTGCCTGAAAAAGCGCACAAAAAAAGAGATACCGCCAACACTAAATACATCCGTGTATGCATTCATTGCTTTGCTTTATCTCATTCTCTCTGCAGCAGACCATATTTAATTGTGGTATCCTTATGATACCACAAACCCTACAATTCCGCAAGTACTTTTTTGTGATTTTTTACATTAATCCGTCATTCTCTCATTTCATTTTTCACTATTCTGACTGATTTTGTCAAAATTCCATCCCACTAATTGATTAATTTTTAACAATATCTTTTTTCCTTCACCATCCTTCCTTGTCTAATTCATCCCCCTCCGGCAAATACCGCATAAATACCGAATACAGCAGATGGGAGGAAAAATAGGCAGCCAGGGCAAACCACACCATGAAAAGGACCGGAAAAAACCAGGTAACTACCCCAAAAATTCCATAAATTACCAGTACCGTCACAGAGACATACAGATTCCCCACCCCCATCAGCAAGGCATCCCTTACCGCCTTTTTCAAAGAAATCCGAAAGGCAGCAACCAGAGGAAACAGATAAATAATCGTTAAAAAATACACAAAAATCAGGCTTGCCAGCAGGGTACGCGCCCCCCACCGCACGGCTCCCCCCATTGGCAGAAACTGGCAGGCAAAAAGATCCACGCCTAAAAACACCCCTGCCCCCACCACTCCCAGCCACAGCAGGGTAGATGTGACAAAATTCTCCTTAAATCCTTTCCAAAAACCTTTCCAGAGATACCCCTCCTCATTTCGGGCCAGCTTTAACGTATATCCAAAAAGCGCGGTGGTCGCTGCCCCAACTGTAATAAGTGGCAGGGAAAATAAAAACCATAAAAGGCCTGCCACACACAAATTCATAAGCTTTTCCATAAATGACCAAAACCGGTTCTCCGGGTTGAACAGACCGTTCACATCAAAATTCATAAGCTTTTCCCTCCCTCACCTTTTTGCGTATTTTGTATAAATGTGGTATAATATTACCAACTGCAACGAAGCAAAAGTTCATAATCTGATAAAATAAGGAACAATTCAGCCATGTATTTTCCTGTTGTCAATAGCAGAAAGCTCTGGCTGTCTATCATAAAACACAGGAGGCTACTGCCATGTTCACAGACAACCGTCTTATCCGCAGCTGGAAAAAGGATCGCGAAACACTAAAAGCCCTGTCCCTCCGCCAGAAGCTTGGCTTCATCTTCGACTATTACAAGGGACTTTTTTTCCTTGCCTTTATCCTGCTTCTCCTCCTGTTCTACATTGGAGACATGCTTTGGCAAAGCCACCGGGTCATTGATCTTCAGGGCTTCTTTGTCAATGACAGGCAAAATCTCTTCCCCGCCGGGGAGCTGATTCGTGACTTCTCCGCCTACCAGCACACTCCCAGGGGGCACCGCATTGCCTTTGAGGACTCCCTCTATGTGGACTTGGATTCCGGCAGCGAATACCACGCCGCCAGCCAGGGGAAGATCGTGGCTTACACCGCTGCCAGAGAACTGGATTTCTTAGTCGCCCCCAAAGAGCTGGCTCTCTACTATGCCAAATCCTTCCCTCTCTATGACTTAGAACAGCTCCTGGCAGATGAGCCAGACCTTCTCGCCAGAGTTCAGGCAGATCTCATCACTGCAAAAGACGGGAACGGCACTGCAAAAGCCTGCTGTCTGGAGCTTAAAGCCAGCCGCTTCCTAAAAAATCCCGCCTATGACGGCACGGATTCCTACTGCCTTCTGGTGCTCTCCTACACGCCCCATACCCAGGCCATGGTATCCTTCCTCCGCTATGCCTACAGCCTTCCCCCCAAAGACGCTTCCCTGACCCCTTAGGAAACAGGGGGCTGCCGCAAATATTTTGCAGCAGCCCCTCTTTATTATTTCACACAGCCTTAATTATCCACCAATTAGGGAATTTCACAAAGGATTACACACTGGCCACATTTTTGGTGGCAATCACCGGAATCCCGGTTCCTGCACAGTTCTCAATCACCACATCCCCGATAGCCACAGGCGCATTGATAGTAGTTTTGCGGATCTCCTCCATGATCTCAAAGATCTTACCCTTGGGAATATCCTCCTTGGTCTTTACAGATACCATCTCCAGCTCTCCGCCGTTTACATGTACGCTGGAGGTTACAATCCTGGTTGGGCTTAGCACCTCCTTGCGGGCATAGTCATCACCCCTCTTGCAGGTATTTCCGCTTACCTCCACGCTCTCCCCGTCTATACGGACAGTCAATGGGCATCCCAACGGGCACCCGATACAGATCAGTTCTCTCGTCTCCATATTATTCCACCTCCGTACAAATCACGATATTCTTCAGATCCGGATATTCCCCAAAGCTATCCTTCTTAAGGATTACCTGCTCCATCTCTCCGGGAGCTAACACCTTTTTCTTCTTCTTGGAGATCTGAACGCCATCATAATACACGCTGATATAGCGATCCTTATATACATCTGCTACCCGGAAACGAACCGTCACCTTCTCCTGCATGTTATTGATATCCAGGGTCTGGGGCACAGTATAGCGGACACCATTCTCCGCCTTCAGCACAACTACATGTGTGTTGTCCTTCTCTTCCCCGCTCTTTACATACTCTGCCGCATTGGTTCCCGCCAGGGTAGCCTCCTCCGATACATAGTCTACCAAGTCATGGACATGAAGCACATTGCCGCAGGCAAACACACCCTCAGCGCTGGTCTCCAGCTGGTCATTGACCTCCGGGCCAGAAGTAATCCGGCTCATGTCAATACCAATGCTGCGGCTCAGCTCATTCTCCGGAATCAGGCCCACAGACAACAGCAGGGTATCACAGCTATAATGCTCCTCGGTTCCCGGAATCGGCTTTCTATCTGGTCCCACCTGTGCGATAGTAATACCAGTCACCCGCTCCTTGCCCTCGATATTTACAACCGTATGGCTCAGCTTCAGCGGAATGCCGTAGTCATCCAGGCACTGTACAATATTTCTCTTCAGGCCGCCGGAATAAGGCATCAGCTCTGCCACTACCTTTACCTTGGCACCCTCTAAGGTCATTCTTCTGGCCATGATCAGGCCGATATCGCCGGAGCCTAAGATCACAACCTCCCGGCCCACGCTGAAACCCTCAATGTTCATCAGGCGCTGCGCTGTACCAGCAGAATAAATACCTGCCGGACGGTATCCGGGAATGTTCAGGGCACCTCTGGGACGCTCTCTGCATCCCATAGCCAGAATGATCGCCTTGGCCTGGATCGTGGTCAGGCCGTCCTCCTTGTTGATGACCGTGACCTCTTTGTCCTTGTTGATGTCGATAACCATCGTATTCAGCTTATAGGGAATCTTCTCTGCCTCCACCATCTCGATATAACGTGCTGCATACTCCGGCCCGGTCAGCTCCTCCTTGAAGGTATGAAGGCCAAAACCATTGTGGATACACTGATTTAAGATTCCGCCCAGACAGCCGTCACGCTCCAGAATCAGAATATCCTGAATGCCTGCCTTTCTCGCAGCCACTGCTGCCGCAAGCCCCGCAGGGCCCCCGCCGATAATTACGATATCATGCTTTGCCAT
>JAAWEL010000013.1 GCA_022794255.1 Lachnospiraceae bacterium | reverse complement strand
ACCGGAATCGCCGGTCGGATCCGGAGCGTTAACATCTACCATCTCGATATCATTCTCAGCACAGTACTTTTTCAGGTTCTCATGACGTGCAACAATCAGTGCATAACTCATATGGCGTGGGAAGGAATAGTGGATCATAGTGGTGGCGCCCTGCTTTTTAGCCTGAGGCGGAATCACAATACCACATCCTGGCTCATCTACCTGAAGTACGATGTCAGCCTTCGGATTGATAACACCCGGATCCTCACCAGGAGTACCTACGATGAAGATCATGTCCGGACGAGTCTCACGAACCTTGTCGATAGCGGCTGCAGTACCAGGAATAGCCTGACACCAAATGATCGCCTTCACATCCGGATCAGAAGCCATAGCCACTGTGTTGGAGATAACAGTCTCTGTCTCAGTGGTAAAGTTATCCGGATAAGTGGAAGTGACGATCATGTCGCCATACTTCTCTTTCATCTTGTTGGCCTGGGTAATCTCCTCATCACCCTGGGAAGCCGTACCGGTGATAATACCAATCTTAAAGTTTCCTGCCGGCTCTGCTGCCTCGGTCTCAGCAGAATCCTCCTCTGCTGCGGTGGTAGCATCTGCTGCCGCTGCGGTGGTCGTCTCAGCTGCCGGAGCTGCTGTAGTGGCAGCCGGCTCTGCTCCACGACACCCTGCCATGGAAAACACCATGGCTGCTGCCAGTGACAGGCTAAGTAATCTCTTTTTCATTATTAGTCTCCTCCTTCTTTTTGTTGGGCATTCCTCTGAAAAAACATCTTTGCCTCATCCTTGTGGCTGGTTCTTCCTGGGTATCCCTGCTGGCCCTAAAGCTTTACACACCCTACCAGATATGAAAAGCCTGCCAAACCTCTATCTGACGTTTTAGCCAGATAAAGTGTTTCGATTATACCATATACAACAGTCACTTGTCCAGCTACATTTGTCTATACCAGACGGATTTTTATGGTTTTTTTTAAAAATTCCGTAATATTCTAAATTTTGGACCATTTTTTGCTGCTGTTATCCGCCGTCAAAAGCCAAAACAGCGCTCGGCAATAACCATGAGAATCTGTCTAATTTACTCCTTTAATCTGTTCTTTCTTAAAATCTCCGTCCTCCGCCTCCATGGCTCCGCCCGCTGCCGGAATGATGGGTTGTGCTTCTGACGGAATGGCCTGAACTGCCAGGGTGTCCCATGGAAGTACTCCTTGGGAGCATTTGTCTTGTGGTATGGGAGTTTGTCATCACATCACTCTGATTTTTAAAGCGAAAACAGGCATCAGCCCGATATGCCATATAAAAATTGGCTGCCTGCCGTCTCTCCTGATTCATGGCATAATCCCGCTTCACCTTGCCGCATACACTCCCCCCGCAGAAAGCTGAAATGCCAAAAGCCAGCAAAAACTCATACCACCGGATACTTCTTTTGGGTCTGGCTCGGTAGGGGCTTACCTCCCCTGTATCGCGGTCCACATTGTACTGGCCCTGTGGGATTCCCTCCTCATACCAAAACTGAACATCCCGAAGAAACTGGCGGGCACATCCCATATAGCTTTGCTTCTTCATATATCCAATCCCATTGTCCAGCATATTTTCTATACGCTCATCTGTAAGATACCGGATCATCTCCCCACCAGTAGAAATATACAGCTCACGGTTATCCATATCCATCAGACAAAGAACCCCACTGTAATCCTTCCCTGTACCCAATCCATAATCATCATAAAAATCATCTGCGTATTGCTCCGCTGTCTTTCCCTGGGCATCCTCTGTGGTCACCAGCGCCACATCCATCTTCAGGTCTTCCCTAAGCGCTTGAAGCTCCTGCTCCAGCTTCTCTTTCTCTTCCGCTGAAAATAGCCCTGCCTGGTCATAGACTCTCGGTTCTCTCTGCTCCTTTGATGCTGCCAAAGCCACAAAAGAAGGAACTATCCCGGCAATTGACACAGCCGCTGTCAGAAGCACACAAATAATTCCTGCCCATTGCTTTATTTTGCAGCTTTTCTTTTGGCCTTTGCCCCTCCTTTTATCCCTGCACTCATTGCAGCCCTTTTTGTCTTTGGCCTTATCACATCCCTGGACTTCCATGCTTACCCCTCTCATTTATATAGGCTTTCTCCACAAAAGCCATCGATCGTCACAAAAAATATCCCACTATCAAAAGCACCGCAAACAAAGGTACAAATATAGTCGCAAAGAGCCGGGCCAGCCGTCCTGAATCCACTGGCAGTTCTCCGCAGACTTTCCCAGTCTGCCCATTGCAGGCAAAATAATAGACCTTATCTCTTTTTTTATCCACATAAGTCAGAGTCCACACCGGCATCAGTACGTATCTCCACTGCGGATCTACAATCCGCAGGTCTTTAGAACGGAT
This sequence comes from Lachnospiraceae bacterium, assembly GCA_022794255.1. GTDB lineage: Bacteria > Bacillota > Clostridia > Lachnospirales > Lachnospiraceae > Brotaphodocola. The sequence goes on along the minus strand of JAAWEL010000013.1, from coordinate 11,364 downwards.
CTGAACCGAATCATAACCGCTGACCTGACTCTTTAAAGAATTTTCCGCAAAGCCCTTGATCTCCTTCTCAACTTCCGTTGTGAACCGCTCCTGTCCCACATCCCGGTTCTCCGCCAAAAATCCGGACAGATATCCCATCTGGAAGGATTGTAATTTCTTCATTTCAAAGGGCATCACACCCTCCACCAGCTTTTTGTTTGCTTTAGAAAGCGCGTTGCGGGTCACATTTTCAATCTCCATGGTTCCGTTACGGAGGATGGCATACTGCTCTGTTTGGATAATACGCATATTCCCGCTCACAGAGGCTTTCTGCTTTGTCCCCTCAGCCTCCAGCTTTCCCTCCACCTGGCAGCCATACAGCCAGTAGGGAAAGTACACCCCGGTCAGCTTCTCAATCTGATCCTGAGAGTAAAATTCCTCTGGTATGTATTTCTTTCCGCCAATCCATTTTTCAAAAATCTCCAGAGCCCTTTCCCGGTCTATCTCAAAGGGAAGAACGCCATCCGGATGATACTCCCCTTTCATTTTTCCGGTCAGCACCACCGGATTATGACAATAGTAACAGAAGGTAGCAGCCGTAGTCTCATCCGCCACGATCTGAGCCCCACAGCTGGGGCAGGAATATACACCCACAGACTCCTCCGGACTCATCTCTTTTTCCGGCTGCCCTGTTTCGTCTTTCTGTCCGAAAGCACTTTGATTCATCTGTTCTTCTGAAAATTCCGACAGACAATACTCACACTGAAACGTCTGCTTCTCCGGTTCAAACCGCAAATCCCCTCCACAGTTTGGGCACTTAAATATAATCGCTGCCATAATGTCTCCTGTTATGCTATCTTAAACAATTATAAAATTCCTGCTGTATGCTCCTTACTCTTTGGGATTCCCACACTCACTGCAAAATCTTCCTGTATTTACTGCCCCGCACCGGCATACCCAGCTGCTGTCATCCGGCTTGGGACTTCCACATTCACTGCAGAATTTTCCTGTATTTGCTGCCCCGCACCGGCACACCCAGGTATCTGACACCGGCTTGGGATTTCCACACTCACTGCAGAATTTTCCTGTATTTGCTGCCCCGCATCGGCATACCCAGGTATTTGCTGTTGATGTCTTGGCTCCTCCTGCCAGGCCTCTGCCGTAACCGCCTGCTCCCTGAGGATTTCTTCCATTCTGATTATTGGCATTCATCTGCATTTGCTGCATATTGGCAGCTGAGGCTGTTCCCATAAATCCACCTGCAGCATTCATGCCCACGCCCATCCCCATAAAGCCTGCCATAGAACCATTGGCATTGGAACCAGCTGCCTCCAGCCCCCGGGCAATGGCTCCCTGTACGTATCCTTCCCGGACACCGGGATCGCTGAGCATTGCGCCCTGGTTACGCATATTGATCAGCTTCTGGGATTCCTCATTGTAGGAAATACTGGCAATACCCACACTCATCACTTCAAAGCCGCGGATTCTCTTCCAGTCCTCATCCAGAACCTCAGACATATGGCGACTTAAAACGGTCCCCTTTGAGGCCACAAAGGAAATCCGCTCCCCCTCTGCAGACATTTTGTTGATAGATGCCTGCAAGGCCTCCAGAAATTCATTCATATACTGTTCATTGATGGAGCTGATCTCCAGACGATTCACATTTTTGGGCACTACCTGAGCATAGAACAGCAGCGGATCCGTAATCTTGATGGAGTAAGTGCCATGCGCCCGCAGAAAAAGCTCTGCGTTATAAAAACTGTCATAATAATTGACCGGATTGCGGGTTCCAAACTTGATTCCCTTGATCTCCTGCAGGTTCACATAAAACACCTTCTGCAGTCTGGGCGTTTCCCCTCCATACCGGATACGATCAAAAGACTCCTTTAAAGTATCCTTAAACTGGCCGTTAAACAGAGAGGGCATGGAGGAATTTTTCACTGTATAATATCCTTCCTCTGCGGTGTAGTCAATCACCTTTCCCCCATCTACAATCATCATAAATTGATTTGGGTACACATGAATCACGGAACCATCGGACACTACATTGTCGGTTCCTTTTGTATTAGAACCCTTTCGGATCTTCACCCCACTGGTAAAAACCGTCTGATCTCCCATATTACCTGGCTCCATAACCTCCAGCCACTGATCTGCCAATGCACCACCCACAGCTGTTGCCACTGCTTTTATAATTCCCATTATATTCCTCCTCACATTTTATAGCGATTCACACCTGCCTGCTCTGGTTCAGGTGACTCTCTATGGTTTTAATTGTTCTTATTTTACTGTATTTTTAATTTTTATTCAATCCCTTTCCCGCTGCCACAGAGCAATCACAAAATAAAAAGAAGCATCTGTGAGATGCTCCCTTTTAAATCACAATTTGTTAATAAAAAACCTGCTGCTTTATATCCTTTGTTGCACATCAGATTAATGAACTCTTTAATATCCGGATACTCCCGGCCCACCATTGGTTCTCTCACTGCTGGCTTCCACTACCCGGCTGCCAGAAGAAGAATTTTGAGAGGAGGAGGCAGACTGACTGGATCCACTGTTTGCATCATAATAATTATTTACAAACCCAGTAGAAGTACATAGTCCGTTAGCCGCAAAACTATAGCTGGCCCCGTCAATCACCTTGGTAGTGCCAGCAACCATTCGCCCTTCCCCTGCCGGCTCCAGATAATAAAAGCCCCCGTCTTTTTTCAGCCAGCCCGTCAGCTTCTTTCCGTCACTTTTAAAGAAATACCAATATCCATCGATCTCCACTGCGGAATTGATCACACATTTTCCCGAATCCGGCCGCAGATAATACCAGTCTCCGTCAATCTGCTTCCAACCGGTAGTAAGAGAACCATTCTCCTGCATATAATAAAAATTGCCATCCAGCTTCAGCCATCCCGTCACCATGGAACCATCTGCCAAAAAATAATAGTAGGTCCCGTCCAGATACATCAATCCTGTAGCCATAGAACCGTCCGGATGGTAATAATATCTTTTGTCTGCCACCTGCGTCCATCCTGTAGCTGCCAGAACCGGAAATGCCAGCACAGCAGCTAACACGACAGTCATCACGGATCCTGCAATTCTTTTTGCTGCCTTTTGTACTCTCATAAAATATATCCTCCTGTTGTAAAATTATTGCTATTTATTATAAAGCTTGGAACCGTTCCAGGGTCAAGAAGAATTTCATTTTCTCCCTGGTGTCACTGCCTTCACAGCCGCCCAGATCAGCATAGCTGCCATCAAAACCTGAAGTGCCACACTGCAGCTGACCCAGTTTTTGCTGATAAAGCTTTCCCCATGGCTTCCAAACCAGCTGACAATTCTGCCACTAATCTGCTCACGCCCGGCCAGACGCAGCATAGTCATCACAAAGGTAGTGGTCGGGTTCAGCAAAAGCAAATACAAAAATCCCCCTGAACTCCCTGATGCCACCTCTGTGGATGCAGAGGCCAGATAGGCCCCGCCTGGCACCCGGCTGAAAAACAGAGCCAGCTGATTGATCCCATAAGTGCCGATCACAATGATTCCCACAAAGGTATAGGACACTACCGTAGAGAAGGTGGTTTTCCGGAATACGGCAGAACAGCATATTCCCAGACTCCCCACAAACAAAGCTGCCGCCCCATAGCAGATAAGCAGCATCCCAATATCTTTTACAGTCACTCCCCCATACACAAATACAAGAGCCAAAATCGGAAAACTGGAAATGATCAGCACTGTCATTGTGCTTAATGCTGCCATTAACTTTCCCAATACGATCTGGGCTGCTGTCATCTTTGTGGAAAGCATCAGATCCAGTGTCTGTCGTTCCCGTTCCCCGCTGATCGCTCCTGCCGTGATCGCTGGCATGATAAAAATCAACATCACAAACTCCAGAACAGCAACAAATATGTACAGATCCAAGAAGCTGGTGTACTGAATTTCCGCTGTGACACGGACCTGTACCAAAGTGGAGTACATATTGAGAAGTGCCACTAAGGCCAGTATGCCATTAAACACCAGAAGTACCAGCGCCAGCCGAAAACTTCTGGAACTGACAGTCATCTCTCTTTTATAGATCGGATTCCCTGTCATACGACAACACCACCCTTTCCTTTTCATGGCTGGTCAGCTGCATAAATACTGCTTCCAGATTGCCAGGCTCCCTCATAAAACTTTTCACCTGCACCCCTGCCTCCACAAGGCAGGTCAAAAGGCCGCTCTCCTGCCGTTCACTTCCCACAAACTGCACCATAATCTCCTGCCCCTTTACCGAGATCGAACGGACAAGAGGATGTTCCTTTAATACAGACATGGCCGCAGGCATATTTCTGTAAACGGTTATGATCACTGGTTTGGAAATATGAATTTTCTCAATGATTTCCTCAACTCCTCCTGCCATCAGCATCTTGCCGGAGTCAATGATCCCCACATCTGTACACAGCTCTGCCAGATCAGACAGCAGGTGAGAGCTTAAAAGAACAGTCATTCCCTGCTTATTCAGCTCCCGAACCGTTTCTCGAAATTCCAGCCTGGTTCTGGGATCCAGCCCCGCAGCTGGTTCATCTAGTATCAGGAGCACCGGCTCATGAAGCAGAGCTCTTGCCAGACAAAGGCGCTGCTTCATTCCACGGGATAATCCGTCAACAAAAAAATCCATTTTATCCTCAAGTCCCACCTGCTCCAGCAAAGTCTGAGACCGCCTGCGGGCATTCAGCCCTTCCATGCCGTAACAGGAAGCAAAAAATTCCATATATTCCCACACCTTCAGATTGTCATAGACTCCAAAATAATCTGGCACATAACCAATTTTTTCCTTCATCTGAGATGGATTAGCCAGTGCATCCATCCCATCGATCTCCACTGTGCCTCCGTCTGGGCAAAGCAAACCGCTGATGATTTTGATGGTAGTGGTCTTCCCGGCGCCATTAGGGCCTACAAAGCCATACAAAGCACCGTCCTCAATGTCCATATCCAGCCCGTCCACTGCGTGATAATTTCCGTATACTTTCAGCAAATTCCGAATCTTGAGCATTATCGTTCCCTTCCTGCAACCATTGGCATAGGAAGCTGAATAGCATTGTAGCTTCCCGCTCCATCATAAACATACCGCACAATCAGTGTATTGCCTGGTGACAGATACGGGCGAAGCTGATCCACGGTCATGATTTCCCCATCCAGCTCCATTCTATCATAATTCCCACTGTCATGATTATAGAAATAAATACCTCCTGTAAATGCATCAATATAGCTTCCGCTGCCATCTGTCAAAAATTCTTTTGACACTGATTCAAAAGTCAGACTTTCCACATCGATCTCTGTTCCCATATAATATTCCAAGGTCAGCGGCTCTGTCCCTCCCATGGAATTGGACTGGCTATAATAGCTTCCGCTGATCACCTTGGGCGTCTTAATAAGCACAGACCGATACAAAAGCCGGTCCCTGGAGGCATTGATCTCTACTAAAGAAGTCAGCATCCTGTGTCCGTAGATTTCCGGATCTGATTCCCTTAAAAAACCGCCATCATCCTTCTCTGTACTAAAGGCAATCAGCCGGGCATCCGCACTGTAATTATTCATGTAATCATCCAGATAGAAAGCCAGCATATTGCAGCGCTCCACTGCCAGCAGATAGGCAGCATTGCCGGCATCAGCCTTTCTCAGCATATCTCCTCCTATAATCCGCTCTGCCACCACATAGGAGTGATCCAGAGGGAAACGCAAAAGTTTCAAATCATCCAGAACCCGTGTCTCACCCGGCTCCAGCCTTCCCAGACAGACCATATTTCCATAAAGCATTAAAGTGGCATCCTCTAAAGGAAATGGAAACAGGTTGGTGATTTTTCCGCTTAATTTTCCTTCAAAATAGTCCACGGTACCGCTAATGCCAATATTTTCTGTATTATCTTGCTTTCTCTCCAGCTTAAAATACCGGGGCGTAAAGGCTGTGATATTCTGTCCCCGGATATTCAGCCGATCCTTTCCCCTCTCAATCCCTATCTGGTAGGGCTCTTCCCCCGTGAATCGCCTGCCCGCCGCATCCGTTGTCTGATAACTGCGGGTAATCGGCATTACAGAATAGGACGGATCCAGCTCCACTTTATAAGGGCTGTTATAGGGGTTGCGGATATTCACATAGGTAGTGTCTGTTACATAGTCCGCAGTCACATCCTGAATGGAAGCATAAGTATAGAAAGCCGACTTAAACCGAGTAGCCATCCCCATCAGGTAAATGATAATGCTAAACACAGCAGACAGCATGATCACTCCCCGCCGATAAAAGATCTGCAACTCCCTGTTTTTGAAAAACAAATACATTCCAGGTCCCAAAATCGCCAGATAAACTGCCACTACGACCGTATACAGCGGAAGCTTCGGAAGCTTTTCCACGTTTCCTGTATTGATAAGGCTTTGTACGGACCAGAATTTCTCCGAGTTCCCGCTGTAAACCACATCTGCCAGGCGGTTGATCCTGGTTTCTCCCAATAGGGATGTAAACAGATAGTCCACATAGGATGGACGGCTCTCGCAAAACTGCCGGATATCTGTCAAATCAAAGCTGGCTACCCCAATTAGCCCCTGCTCCTTAGCCGCCACAGTCAAAAGCCCAAAGCCATTGCTGGACAAAATCACATTGCCTCCATGGAGAGGAATATCCACACACAGCAGCTCCATCTGCCCTTCTGCCGGATTATCCAGTGCAAAGCCTTCCCCCAAATCCACAGACCTTCCAAGAGGCGTTCCATAGGAATCATCCAAAAGCTCCGGAGCAAAACGTCCCAGGGTATCTCCCACCCGCTGTCCGGTTCCCAATATCAGCACCCCGCCGCTGTGAACCCAGTCCATAATGGCAGCGGTCTGCTTTTCTGACAAATCCCTCAGTTTAAAGTTGTTTACCACCAGCACATCCAGCAGGCTTAAGCCCACCTCCTCCTGAGGAAATTCCTCTGGATCCAGATCAAAGGTTCTGGTGCGCAGGGTGCTGTAGCTGATCCCCACACCATCCAGATATTCCAGGCCATCCAGATCATCAGTCAATATCCCAATAAACAACTCTGGCACATCCCGACTCACATTAAGACTTATATGGCAGCTGGCCAGCTCTGTCCCCTGTCTGTTCTCCAGCACGGCAAACAGCTGATCGGCGCCAACACCTATAGGGATATGATATCTGCTGACCCCCTCCTCCAAAGGCCCCAAAGTCATCTCATAATCATAACGATAGATCGTCCCGTCCGATTCCATGGACTTTATCTGCAAAATGCCTTCCATCACAGCTTCCCGATGGTTTTTTACCGTCACATCCATGGGAATGTACCGTCCACCCTTGACTGTATTGTCATAACCATACTGAATGGAAATCTCAGCTGCCGGGCTCAGGGAAGCAGCTATCTCAGACGCTGTTTTTTCTCCCTCTCCTCCTGCAGCCCATATGGAACTGTAAAAAGCCAGACTGCTAAGAATCAGGACAGCCGCAGCCGTCTTGAGCCCTGGTAATCTGGCACAATTTTTTGCTTTTATTTTTTTTCCGTTTTTCCCAATCCTCCGGATCCGGTTGCTCATGTACACTCTCTCCAGTTTCAAAAAATCACCGATTTCAGTTCACCCAAAGTTTTCCTTTTCAACATCAAAATCCACCTGCAAAATCACCGTAAATACCGTTCCACTAAGATCACTTTTCACTGTGATCTCTCCGCCATGCATGTCCACAATATTTTTCACAATCGCCAGCCCCAGCCCGGTTCCGCCAGTATGGGTTGACCGTGACTGTTCCACCCGGTAAAATTTATCAAAAATCAAAGGAAGCTCTTCCTCCGGAATCACATATCCATAGTTGGTCACAGAAACTTGCACTGTCTCCTCAAAGGCCTGTACCTTTACAAGAATCCGCTTTCCCTCGGCACCGTACTTGATCGCATTATTAATGAGATTATCAAACAGTCTTGCAAGGAGATTCCCGTCAGCCGTGATTACTTTAGCTGGCACATTGCTCTGCAGCTCATAGGAAAGGTTCTTGTTCGAAAAATTCGGGTAGGACTCCTCCAGCAACTGCCCCAGCAGCTTAATAATGTCCACTTTAGACACCCGCATGGAAATTCGGCCATAATTCAACTTGGTAAAGCCAAACAGATCCTCAATCAGCTTTTCCAGTCTTTTGGACTTACTGTAGGCAATATCAATGTACTTTTTGTGCAGTTCCGGCGGCAGGGGAGAAGATTTGCTGGAAAGCAACTCCAGGTATCCAATAATCGAGGTCAGCGGTGTGCGCAGATCATGAGCCACATTGGTGATCAGCTCATTCTTCGTTCGCTCTGCCTCCCGCTCCTTGTCCATCAGTTGACGGATATCCTCTACCATTTTGTTCAGGTTAGCAGCCATGGAAGAAAACTCGTCATCCCCTTCCACCTCCACAACCGTGTTCAAATCCCCCTCTGAAATATTGCGGATTGCATCAGAAATACGGCCGATATACACGGCAGACCGCTCCTGCAAAAGAAGAAAGGTCATGGAAAATATCATGATTCCCAACAGCACATATCCAATGACAATCACCAGATCTGAATCATAGATCATCCCCATCAATGCGTTATTCCACTGCGCCTCTCTGGCATATCTGGCCACCATGTCAAGGTTGGTTATCAAAAACACCTCTACCAGACATGCCACCAGCGCACTGTAAAGAATATTGGCAATCACACGGGTCCGAAAATGGTATCGCATATCGGTCTTTCTACTTTTCAATTTTATATCCTACCCCCCACACGGTGGTGATGATTTTGTCCTGCCGTTCATCTTCCTTCATCTTTCCCCGCAGACGGCGGATATGTACCATAACCGTATTGTTGGCCTCATAAACCTTCTCGTTCCACACCTTCTCAAAAATCTCGTCCGTGCTGAACACCTTCCCTGGATTGGAAGCCAGAAGATACAAAATATCAAACTCAATAGGAGTCAGCTTTACCTCCTCATCGTAAACTGTCACCTTGTGATTGTCTTTGTTGATCGTCAACCCCCGGATACTGGTCTCATTTTTCACATTCTCATGAACATTGCTGTTGGGGTTTAACTGGGTATAGCGGCGAAGCTGGGACTTAACCCGGGCCGATACCTCCAAAGGATTGAAGGGCTTTGCCACATAATCATCTGCCCCGGTGCCCAGTCCTAAAATCTTATCAAGGTCCGTGGATTTGGCACTGATCATGATAATAGGGATATTGTTGGTCTCCCGTATCTTCTTACACATCTCCAGACCGCTCATCCCCGGCATCATAATGTCCAAAAGTACCAGGTGAATATCCTCCTTCTCCAGAATATCCAGCCCTTCCTGAGCACTGCCTGCCTTAAACACCCTGTATCCGTCACTGACCAGGTATATCTCCACCAGATCCGCAATCTCCTGTTCATCATCCACAATCAAAATACTGGTCTCCGCCATAATGGTTTCCTCCTCCTAACATTCTATTGATAAGTGTAACATAAAATGTCGGTTTGTGCCTTACTTTTTTATTACAAATCTTCTATGATTTACCAGCAGTACCCCCATGCCCGACATTACCACAATGCAGAATGGCAAAAAAAGTTATGTATCTACTCCTTTTCCTCTTTACGTTTCTGATAATACCCCAACATCAAATCCACCATCCTCCCATAGCTTTGCACTCCATCACTCTGGTCATTGGCCTTCAGATACACATCATTCATTTGATTTGCCACCTCTGCTACCTTTCCCTCATACTTATCCCAGAAAGCATTGTTTTTCCGCAAATCCTCCTTCGCCTGTTTACAAAGCTGTCCATGCAGTTCTAAATAGCTCTCCAAGTCCACTGCTGCCAGAGCATTCCCTGCATAGACCCATCCTGTCAGATATCCGCTGTAGCGAAACGCCTGCCGCTCAGACTCCACACATGCCAGGTACCCGATAAAGTTCGCCTCATCTTCCCGCATAAACCCCTTTAGATGCGATAGCTCATGACACATAGTATGCGGGATATTGTAACTTGGCATATTTTTGTTATAATTCGCCTCTATTGTAAAAGGAGAATAGATCCCGCAAAGCTGCTGCACGGAAAGAATCCAGGAGATTCTAACTTCTTTTGGCTGGGGGTAAAACCCGCCAAGTACCGCAAACCGCTTCCCGGCCCTCTGCATGGCACGAACGCTTTCTTTTCTCCACGCCCACCGGTAATCCACATAGCGTTCTTCCAATGCTGTCTCATTCACTCTTTTTGTCAAAAACTCGCAAAGCTCTTTCAATTCTTCTTTTGAATACGTTCCCACCTCCACATCTGCATATTCAGAAAAAGAAGCCGCATAATAATTCACTCCACAATTACACGTGTAGGAAAAGAACAGCACTCCTGCCAAAAATACCGCTCTCGCTAAAATCCGTCCCGGCTCCCGCCAAAAATGCCAAACATAGACTACCACACAACAAACAAGCAAATACAATGCTTTTTCTGCTAATGAAAACGAAAAAATGCCAAAAAAGCCTCCGATCACTCCCACCAATAATGGATACACATGGTGAGCATACCAGGTCGCCGCTCCACTCACATTCCGGGCCAAAAACTGCATGACTACTGCTGCTGCAGACAAAACAACTCCACCCAGAAAATATTCCCTATCTCCCATTTTTCTTATTATATTCCGGACCTTGTTTCCCATCTTTCCCACCAGACTCCCTCCCATCCTATGCCCTCGCCATCCCATTCCGCCTCTGATCCCAAATATTTCCATCCATCTCTAAAAAACGGAAAACTCCCGGCAGCAAATCCCCTGCCAGGAGTCTCCACAACTTATCAGCTTCACAACCTGATATCTTGACTGTGCCCGCGTCTTTTAGTTCTTTAGCCCTAATCTCACAAGGGCACGCTTCAATGCCATCTCCGCCCTCAGAGTATCCAGTCCCGCTTCAGAAGAGGCCAGCCGCCGCTCCGCACGAACCCTGGCTTCCTCGGCCCGCTTAAAGTCAATTTCATCCGGCCATTCTGCAATCTCTGCCATGACCGTGACCGTATCCGGTAAAATCGTTATAAACCCTGAAATTAAAGAGGCCTCTTTCTTTCCACCTTCCTCATGAATGGTCAGCACCCCTGGCGCCACCACTGCGGTAAGCGGAATATGGTTCGGATAGACACCGATATTTCCCTCCGTGGTTGCCAGCTCCACCATGGTCACATCTCCTGTGTAGAACTGTTTCTCTGGAGTGATTACATTCAGTTTCATCACATCAGCCATAGACGTACCCCCTATTTCATGCGGGCAAGTACGTCTTCGATACCGCCGGCATTCAGGAAGTACTGCTCCGGAACCTCATCATGCTTCCCTTCCAGAATCTCCTTAAAGCCCTGAATGGTCTCAGCCAGCGGCACATAACGACCCTCCATGCCAGTGAACTGT
>JAAWEL010000012.1 GCA_022794255.1 Lachnospiraceae bacterium | reverse complement strand
GGTCTTGCTGCTCTTCCTGGCTTTCCTGCTTCTCCTGGTCTTGCTGCTCCCTCTGGCTTTCCTGCTTCCTCTGGTCTTGCTGCTCTTCCTGGCTTTCCTGCTTCTCCTGGTCTTGCTGCTCCCTCTGGCTTTCCTGCTTCTCCTGGCCTTTCTGCTCTTCCCGGCTTTCCTGCTGCACTGACTGAGCTTCTGCCTGGCTTCTCCCGCTCCAGTTATCTGCTCCCCCGCTGCTTCCCCCGCAGCCAGCAGACAAAACCATCGCACATATGAACAAAGCAGCCAGACGCCACGCCGCAGACTGTTTCCATTTTTTCCACATATCTAATCCCGCCTTTCTTAAATTTTATTTCCCGCGATTCATTTTTCCTTCATCCCTTGCCATCCACCCCAACCTGCGCTATACTACCACTATACGTTTTATCTCATTCCTTTGCTGCCTGACAAAAACACTGAAAAACCTATGAAAAAAGACAGATTCCAAGGAGACTATCCACTATGGCAAAACAACCTGCATCCAACCGCAATTCCAAGACATCCAATACCAGCAATCTTCTGATGCAGGGCAGTATCCTGGCCATTGCCGGAATCCTGGTTCGTTTTATAGGCCTGATCTACAAAGTACCCATGATCCGGATCCTGGGGCAGGAAGGCATGGGCTATTATAACACAGCCTATGAGATATACAATATCGGCCTGATCCTGTCCTCCTACAGTCTTCCCCTGGCTATGTCCAAGTTGATTGCCGCCAGACGGGTTCGCAGACAATATCAGGATGTACAGCGGGTATATGTGTGCGGCATGACCTTTAGTGCCATTGCTGGTGGTATCATGACACTGATCCTGGTGTTTGGCGGAGACTTTATCACCACCGTAATCTTTAAAAGTCCCAGCAGCGCCCTGCCTTTAAAGGTTATGGCACCCACAATTTTTGTATTTTCCATCATGGGGGTTATCCGCGGCTATTTTCAGGGCCAGGGCAATATGATTCCCACTTCTGTCTCACAGGTCATTGAGCAGATTGTCCATGCCGCTGTCAGTATTGCGGCTTCCTACGCCTTTATGAGCTGGTTTGCCTCCCAGCCAAATCCCAGATCCTACGGGGCTGCCGGAGGGACTCTTGGCACTCTCTGCGGGGCCATTGCAGCATGGGCCTATCTGGCCTTTTTGATGTTCCTGTACAGAAAATATAATGCCCGCTCTCTGCGCCGCCGACAGCAGATTCCGGTGGAACCCTGGTCCCGTGTTTACACGGCCCTTTTTCTGACTCTTACACCGATTATCCTGAGTCAGTTTGTCTACCAACTCAGCGGATCTGTGGACAACTCCCTTTTTGGTCAGATCATGGATGCCAAAGGTCTCTCTGAGACAGAGCGAGCCACATTGTTAGGAATCTACGGCGGAGAATACCGCCTTCTGTCCAATGTGCCAGTAGCCATTGCCTCCTCTCTAGGCGCCTCTATGATTCCCAGTATTGTTCAGTCCCGCACCAGACACAACCGCCAGGAGGTAAAACACAAGATCCATATGACTGTCAAGTTTAACATGCTGATCGCCATTCCGTGTTCTGTTGGCATGGGTGTTCTGGCCGGTCCGATCATGCAGCTGATCTTCCATGACAATTCTCAGCTTTCTGCTGATTTGATGCGGATCGGTTCTCTGGCAGTGGTTTTTTTCTCCCTGTCTACCGTCACCAATGCAGTGCTTCAGGGCATTGATCGGATGAGTAAGTCTGTCACCCATTCCGCGCTCTCATTGATCCTGCATGTTATTCTCGTCTATGTTATGTTAAAGCACCTGGACTGGGGGGTATACGGCCTGGTTATCGGCAATGTCACTTTTGCCCTGATTGTATGTATCCTTAACTGGTTTTCCATTGGCAAAGTACTGAGATACCGCCAGGAAGTAAAAACTACATTCCTTCTTCCTCTGGTGGCCTCTTCCATCATGGGAGCCGCCGCTCTGGGCACCTATCAGGGGATCTTTTTCCTGACTCACAGTAACACCATCAGCGTGATTGTCAGTGTTTTGCTGGCCATGGCCGTCTACGCCATACTGCTTGCTCTTCTAAGAGTTGTCACGGAGGAAGAGCTTCCTGAAATGCCTTTTGGCAGGAAATTGCTGACATTATTCCGAATGCTTCACCTTATGTAAGAAAATTCTTCTTTTTCACAGCAAAATCACATCCACCAGATGCCCTGCCGTAACAGGCACTTTTGACGGCGGTATCTCCACCAGGCAGTTACACCCTGCCATAGAGAAAAGCATCCCGGATGCATGTTTCCCTGCAGAAGGCAGCATAACCAAACCATCTTTCAAACATCCTCGCAGGAAACGCCGTCCTCCGGATTTGTTGAAATCTGAGGCAAGAACGGCCCGGATCCGCTTCCGGTTTAGCCGTTCATCACCAGTCAGCCGCTCTATCGCCGGGACTGCCATAAGTTCAAAGGTTACTGCCGCCGCAAAAGGATTTCCCGAAAGATGAAGCATAGGAATGTCCTGATAAAGCGAAAACATTGCAGGCGTTCCAGGCTTCATCCGAACCCGCCAGAATATCTGTTTTGCCCCCAAAAGGGGGAGCACCTGGTGAAAAATGTCTTTCGCTCCCACAGAAACCCCTCCGGTAGTAACCACCAGGTCCACTTTTTCTACCGCCTTCTTTAACTCCTCTGCCACCACTTCCGGCTCATCCGGCAAAAGGCCTGCAATCGCCGGAGGATATCCCATCTCCTTCATCCGACCGGACAAAAGCCAGTAATTAGAATCATAAATCTTTCCTGGTTGAAGCCTCTGCCCCGGAAAACACAATTCATCACCCGTCACATACAGGGCTATCCTGGGCCTGCGGTACACCAGCACCTGACAGATCCCTGCGGAAGCAAGGATCCCCATTTCCACCCATCCTATGTATCTCCCTTCCTCCAGAAGCAAATCACCTTTTTTCAAATCCTCACCTTGAAAGCAATAGTTCTCATATGCTCCCATGGCGCGGTTTATCTCCACATAAGCCGGCTTTTCCAGATTCCCTTCTGTCAGAATCACATCCTCCTGGCGAACCACACAGTCAGCTCCTGGTGGGATCGCTGCCCCCGTCATAATCCGTACCGCCTCATTACTCCCCAACTTCTTGTTCCACCATTCTCCTGCAAAGACCGTTCCCACTACCTGAAGCTTTACCGGTTTTTTCCCGCTGGCATTTTTTACATCTTCGCTGAAAAAGGCATATCCATCTAAGGGTGAACGGGCAAAGGGCGGATTATCCGTCCCCGAATAAACCGCCCTCGCCCCAATCCTTCCCATGGCTTCTGATAAGCTCACCGTTTCCACATCCGCCACTGGCTGTATGTTTTCCACAATCAGCCCTACTGCTTCTTCCAGCTGGATTTCTGTCTTTCTCATTGGACTTCTCCATTTCTCCCTCTTATACTTCCCTTGTACCCTCACCGGATTCCACTCTGTCGAAGAAACTTCTCCATCAGTCTGAGCAGCTTATCAATATCCACTGGCTTGGCACAGTGAGCATTCATCCCACAGGCATAACATTTTTCCACATCATCAGGAAAGGCATCCGCACTTATGGCTATAATCGGAATTTTTTCTGCATCCTTCCGTCCCATGGCTCTTATGGCTTCAGTCGCCTCAAATCCATTCATAACCGGCATACGTAAATCCATCAAAACCACCTGGTATTCCCCCAGTGCAGACTGACTTAACTTATCCACGCAGATCTGCCCGTTCTCTGCCCATTCCAGCTTCATCCCCATATCAGAAAGCAACTCATCTAGTATCTCCCAATTCAGCTCATTGTCCTCTGCCACCAGCACACGAATCCCATTAAAGTCCATGGGTTCCTCCTGTTTTGGCATAACATTCCCCAGCTCTACAAACTTCCTCAACCCATAAAACAGACTTGACCGGAACACCGGCTTGGCAATAAAACCACTTGCTCCTGCTGTTATAATCTCTGTCTCCAGTTCACTCCAATCCCCTTGCGTAAGCAACATAACCGGAACCTTATCGCCAAAATAAGCTCTCAGGCTCCTGACATATTCCACATATATATTCTCCGCCAGTCCGCAATCCATAAGGATAATGTGATAATCCTCTTTTTTCAGACCGGCTGCTTCATCTGCAGTTTTTATATATCTGGTGCGGAGTCCGATGGATCTTAAGGATGCCATGGTACAATCACAAATAAGCTCATCTTCTCCCACCATCAGGACTTTTACATCCGGCAAAATAAATCTTGCCTCCCCTGGCACCACCTTTTCCAAATCCAAAATCACATGGAAATCGCTTCCTTTTCCCAGTTGGCTTTCAATCTGAATCATTCCCTCCATGGCATCTACAATGTGCCTGGTAATCGTCATTCCCAACCCAGCGCCTGCTGTTCTGTCAACCCGGGCATTGTCCTCCCGTAAAAAAGCCTCAAACAGCCTTTTTTGAAATTCTTCTGTCATACCAATGCCGTTATCCCTAACCCGGAAATGAACACGGGTGTACAACTCCCCCTTAGGTGATGCTTCCTCATAAAGAATAACGCAGATCTTTCCGCACTCTTTGGTAAACTTGATGGCGTTTCCCAAAAGATGCAACAGAATCTGGTTTAACCGCACTGCATCGCTGCACACATTTTCATAAGGAATATCCTGAACATAGATGGAAAAGTGCTGTTTTTTCTCTATGGTTTGAGGCTGAATAATGGTCATAATATTCTGCATAACCTCACGCAAAGAAACTGGCTCAATGTTTAAGGCCATCTTGCCGTTTTCGATCCTGGACATATCCAGAATATCACTGATCAGGCCCAAAAGATATCGGCTGGATGCATTGATCTTTTTCAGGCATACCCCCACCTGCTTTGTATCTGCCAGATTGGCAATGGCAATGGTTGTCATACCCATAATGCCATTCATAGGAGTACGAATATCATGGCTTACATTGGAAAGAAATTCACTCTTGGCCCGGCTGGTTCTCTCCGCAGAGCGTCTGGCCTCATCCGCTGTTCTCCTGGCCTCATCCAAAGCACGCATCTGTTTTCTTGTGAGACGAAAATATCCCATAAACACCAGAAGAAGTGCTAACAGAATCAGGACACAGCCTCCCACAGAAACCTTTGTCCACCGGGATTCCAGAATGTCTATGGTCTCTTCCAAAGCTCCGTAAGACATATATAGCAAAAGATTCCACTCCGAATTGGGCAGAGAAGTACAATACAAATTCCATCTGTCACCAGCTACAAGAACCTCTCTTGTGTAATCCCTGCGGTCAGCCATGGCATCTGTCAGCTCAGAAGCATATTCCTCTGGTGTTTTCCCATCTGCCCACTCGTAAAGATTGTGGACCCGCTCAAAATAATTATCCTCTTTTATGTTTTTGCTTCGGACGATAAAGCTTCCGTCATGTCGGATGATGGAATAGTCCACCACTGTACCATCCACATCCACAGAGATCGGATCTGTAAAATAACTTGTGGGAAGTCCGGCTACTAAGGCAATACAGTTTCTTTTTCCATCCAGGCAATAGGATACAGGCGCTCCCAGCATAACTACCGGGACACCACTGCTGTCCATTCCGGCACTTGCCTTTTTTTCTCCATTCTTCATAGAACTCCAGAACATCTCCGGAGCCCCTGACTGGATCGGGCTGCCATAAATCATATCAAAGCTCCCGTCCTCCATATAAAATGCCAGATATTCAAATCCCCTGGAACGAGCCACCTGAGTCAAAACCTGCCGCATCGAGAAGCGCTCATCTTCCTGGTCTAAAGGCATAGCATCCACCAATGCACCTACATGGGACAGCCGCAGATCAATTGCTGTTGCAAAATGAGTAGCAATCTGCTCACTTATCCCAGCCATGTACATCACCCCTATTTTGTGGATCGCCTCTGCCCCCATCACATTCATCCAGGATGTTTGTATGTAAAAAACAATAACACAAAAGACAGACACCATTGCCAAACTGACTGTCAAAAAACGAGTAATACTTTTTCCCATTCCCTGTTCTCCTTTTTTCAGACTTCAAAAAGGGATTTTTCTATAGAAACTTATTATATCATATGTGCCTAATGGTTTCAAGGCGATGCCTAAAAAACTCGTCAACACCAATAAGCCGGCCCCTCACAGAAGGGCCGGCTATTTTCACTAAACTCTAAGATATACGATTGCAGACACATATTCCTATCCTGTTCTAAAACAATCCTGGGAACAGCATGGCAGGAATCGCTAACCAAGCCATGGGGAACAGTACCAGCAACATTAATACTACGATGGAGGACAGGAAATAAGGAAGCGTTCCCTTAAAAGCATCCTCAATGGTAATCCCGCTGATGGAAGACGCAATCAGCAGACACAAACCATAGGGAGGAGTAACCAGGCCCAAAGCCAGTGTAACCACAATGATCAGGCCCAGAATAATGGGGCTGATTCCCAGGGCATTGGATGCCGGAAGGATAATGGGCACAAACAGAATCATGGCTGGAACTGCATCCATGAACGTGCCCACAAACATAAAGAATGCCACCACTACCAGTAAAAATACCAACCAGCCTCCTGCCATGTTGGCAAAGAACTGCTGCACAATCACATTCAGCTGATAATAGCTGAGCAGCTCTCCCAAGGCATTGGCCGTTGCCAGTGCAAACAGGGACAAAGAAGACATCTTCATGGTCTCAATCAGGATCCTGGGCAGATTCTTCACCTTGATGGTACGGTAGAAGAACAGACCAACTAAAAGCGCATACATACTGGCAAATGCAGCTGACTCTGTGGGTGTGAACAGACCGGAAACAATCCCTCCAATCAGAATAATGGGAGTCAGCAGTGCCGGCATAGACTGCCAGACCAGCTTCATGGCCTCTTTTGCAGAAACCTTCTCACATTTGGGGAAATTCTTCTTCTTGGAATACAGCTTTACCACTGCCATCATCGCCAGACCCAGAAGGATTCCAGGCACCAGGCCAGACATAAACAACGCGCCTGTACTGACATTGGCAATACCCGCATACACCACCATTGTGATACTGGGCGGGATGATCGATCCTAAGGTGGAGGAAGCCGCTGTAACACCTACAGAGGTTCCCTTGTCATACCCCTGCTTCTCCATAGCTGGAATAAAGATCTTGCCCACGCCAGCTGTATCCGCCTGGGATGAACCAGAAATGCCAGCAAAAATCATGGATACCAATACATTAGAATAAGCCAGACCGCCGCGGAAGTGACCTACCAGGGCATTACAGCAGTTGATCAGTTTTTCTGTGATCTCACCCTCATTCATCAGGTTTGCTGCCAAAATAAACAGGGGAACTGCCAGAAGTGTAAAGCTGTTTAAGCCGTTAAACATTTTAGAGAAAACAACCGTGTTGGGAATCTGTGCCAGGGATGCAATACCCGTAAAGGACACCACGCCCAGAGCAAAGGAAATCGGCACACCAAGTGCCACAAAAAGAACAAACATAATGACTAAGATTGCACCCATTATTTATTTCCCCCTTTCCCAAGATTGGAAATATCCTCAAAAATCAGGTAGATCAGATAAACAGCAGAGGTAATACCACACAGAGGAAGGCACAGCCAGGTAGGGCCTCTTTTGAAGGAGGGAATATTTACCCAGGTATAGTTCCAGAACTGTTTGGTCACCTTAAAGCCATAGTAGGCCATCAAAACAGCAAACAACAGCATAATCAGAGAAATCACTATGGACAGAATCCTTTTTGCCTTTTCATTCTTCAGCATATCGCTGATAGAGGTAAAGGCAAAATGCCGCCTCTCATAAACCATGGCGCCTGCTCCCATAAACACTGCCCAGATAAAGGAATACATGGATACATCCTCTGTCCATGTAGCTGCAATCCCAATGTAACGGGAAAGCATTTGGAATACAACCGTGAGAAGGAATATGCACAGGAAGAATCCGCCGATGGCAACCTGGATCTTCTGCATCATC
>JAAWEL010000011.1 GCA_022794255.1 Lachnospiraceae bacterium | reverse complement strand
TTTACACAAACAACATGATTTCTTCACGATTCCTGTTTATACTATGTCTTGTAAGCAACCATCAATGCCGTATATGTGATATGCTTATAAGATTTTTTTCATAATACTCGAGCTGATATTTGATTATCAGCTCTCCTCCCTTTTTAACCTCTTATAAACTGTAGTATGAGAAACCCCTCACTCGTGAGGGGTTTTTCCCATTCCTTTTTATCGAATACAAATATACACCAAATATGCTGCATACATTCCCAGCATTATCAGTCCCTCCATCCGGCTGAGTCGTTCTCTGCTTCGACACAAAATCAAAGTGATCAGACTAAATACTACCAGGCAGACAGCATCAATCACTGTAAAAAAGTTTACAGTAATCGGTTTTACCGCTGCTGACATGGCAAGAACCATCAATATATTGAAAATATTTGAACCAATCACATTTCCCAGAGCCAGCCCGTTCTCCCCTTTCCGTGAAGCCACAATGGATGTCACCAGCTCCGGCAGGGAAGTACCAAGAGCCACCACAGTCAGTCCCACCAAAGTCTGGCTCAACCCAAATGCAAGGGCTATCTCACTGGCACTGTCCACCACCAGATCTCCCCCGCACACAATTGCCACAAGCCCGCCCACAATATACACCACACAGCGGGGAAGGGGCATAATCTCTGTCTCTTCTTCCGCCTGAACCCGGTTAATCAAAGCATCCCGCACCGTCAACACCATAAATGTAACAAACAATCCCAACAAGATAAAGGCTTCCGCCCTGCTCAAAAACAGATCCCGAAATATCATGAAAAAAAGGATTGCCCCTGCCAGAACAGACGCTATAAAGTCCCACCGCAGGCGAACCCGAAAGGTATGGACAACTCCGCAGGCTCCTAAGACTACCAACAAATTAAATATGTTGGATCCGATCACATTCCCCACAGCAATATCGTTATTTCCCGCCAGGGATGCGGTGGTACTGACTGCCAGCTCCGGCGCACTGGTGCCAAAAGCCACAATCGTCAGCCCGATAATAATGCTGGGCACCCGCAGCATCCTGGCCACAGATGAGCTGGCTTCCACAAAAAAGTCCGCCCCCTTAATAAGAAGCACAAATCCTGTCACTAAAAAAACATACGTCATAATCCTCATCTTTCTCCCTCTCTTCCTGCGTTTTTTCTGGTATATTGCACACCAGGCGGCTCTTTGTGAACAGAAAGCATATCCTGACAAAATAAAAAAGCAAGACAGCTGCTGCATCACAAGGATACAACAAAAGTCTCGCTTATTATATGCGTACCGGGCTGCTCTTACCCGGACCCTCAGCCACTTTTTATGGCCTATCCTTCACCGGGCTGCATGCCGTGATGACGATATCGCAAAACACCCAAAACAGGTGCAAGCTACTCCCTCTTATTAACTTCAGTATATTCATTTCCTCCCAACTTGTCAAGGCCAAACTGGCTTTCTTTTCCGAATATGGAATTATTGAATCTTTTTCATCAACCTCCCGGGAAAGCGGACCTGACGGGACATCCAAATTACAGCTAACAGATTAGGATATGCCATCAATCCGTTCCACAGATCCGACAAAAGCCACACGGTTTCCAGACGGGATACACATCCCAGATACACTGCCAGCATATAGCATATCAAATATGCCCCATCCAGCAGCTTTCTTAAAAAGCGTTCACTGGTCAATCGCTCCACCAAATATACAAAGGTCTGTCTTCCCAGATAATACCAGGCAATGATTGTGGCAAACGCAAAAACTACCATGGCTCCGGACACCAATATCTCTCCCAATGCTCCCAGACGGACAGAAAAAGCATGGGCTGCTAGGGCGGCTCCGTCACTGGTTCCGGTCATTCCCCCTGAACCTGCTCCATAATACGCTCCACAAAGAATCACCAAGGCAGTCAGGGTACAGACAATAATCGTATCAAAAAACACCTCAAACATGGCCCACATCCCCTGCTGCTCCGGCGTAGTGTCCTCTGCCGCTCCATGAAGTACAGCCAGACTTCCCAATCCGGCCTCATTGGAAAACACTCCCCGGGATAATCCATAACGGACGCTGCGGCTTAAAAGAAAACCTCCTACTCCTCCTCCAACGGACTGAGGCCTCAATGCCTCCTTGAATATCCGGTAAAAAATGTCTGGCAAAAGCTCCCAGCACGAGAGTATCACTACCAGAGAAAATGCCACATAAATTCCGGCTGATACAGGCATCAGCCGCTCCGACACCCGGGAAATCCTCCGGATTCCTCCAAGGATCACAACCCCTGACAGACCCGTCACCAAAATCCCGCTGACCATCAAGGGCATCCCAAAACCAGACTGAAGGGTCCCGCTGATTGAGTTGGACTGTACCATACTCCCCATCCCCAGGGAGGATAAAACTGCAAGCGCAGCATACAAGGTTCCCAAAGCCGGGCATTTAAGCCCCCGGCTCATGTAAACCATAGGACCACACATCCATTCTCCATCCGGTTTCCGGTACCGATACACCTGTCCCAGGTAGGTTTCCCCATAAGCAGTCATCATTCCAATCGCTGCCGAAACCCACATCCAAAACAATGCCCCAGGGCCTCCTGCTGTCAATGCCGTGGCAACCCCTGCTATATTGCCAGTTCCGATGGTAGCTGCCAGCGCAGTACAGGCTGACTGAAAACGAGTGATCGATGATTCGCTCTTCTTTTCTCCCTTCTGCTCTTCTTCATCCCGCCACAAGCTTCCTACAGTCTCTCCCCACCAACACCAGATCCCCCTGAACTGAAAAAAACCGGAGCGTATTGTGAACCACAATCCGGTTCCCAGAAACAGAAACAAAGTCCAGGGGCCCCACACCAAAAAATGCAGATTTTCTATTATTGATTCCATTCATAATTTTCCTGTTTTCCTTTATCTCATTTTATGTAGGAAGCCAGTCTGCCTATGACTTCCTGATTACGGTTATAATTTATACTTCTGATTTTGAAAATTCCCCTCTCGCAATTTTTCAGCACATGTGCTATGATACCCTCAGTGGACAAAGGGATACTCGCCCCCTGTCCACTGAGGTTAAAATTGTTTTTGTGTTACACTCACTATTTTTAAGGAAAAGAGGCGCCATCATGCCAGGCTTTACCACCCACTATATTCTGGGCATGAAAGCATTTAATGATCTGCCCAACAATCAGTTAAAATATATCATTGCCAAGTACCGCTGGTTATACCAGCTCGGCCTGCAAGGACCAGATATTTTCTTTTATAACATTCCCATTCTCCGCCACCGGGACTATCGGAATGTAGGCTCTTACATGCATGAACATCATATCCGGGATTTTTTCGCCTGCTATCTTCACAATCTGGAGGAGATCCCCTTTAAGCAGCAGCGTGCCGAGGGGCTTGCCTATTTTTGCGGTTATCTGTGTCATTACATTGGTGATTCCATCTGCCACCCGTATGTCTATGGCCGCATTGGCTATGATGCCAAAGCTCCCACAGCTCAGGCCCACGGAATGCATGCTGCCCTGGAAAATGATATCGATGCCCTTCTCCTCCTAAAGTATAAAAAAAAGAAACCCTCCCAGTTTAACCAGGCAGCTACCATTTGTCTAAATGGTATGGAGATACAGTTTGTCTCCCGTTTTTTGTCCAAATGTATCAATGAAGCCTATTACCCTGTTACTCCGCAAAACAACTTCCAGGTAACGCCCCGCATGGTGCATCGTTCCATTCTGGCAACTCGTTTCGGTTGTCGTACTCTGGCAGATCCCTCCGGAAGGAAACGCAGTGGAATCGCTTTTGTTGAAAATATCTTTTTAAAGAATCCTCTGGCGTCCACCAAGTTGGTTACTGATCAGGTTTCCGATCCTCATGCCTGCTTAAATTTAAGCCATGAGACTTGGTGTAATCCCTGGGACCGCCGGCTGGCCTCAAAAGCTTCTTTCCCGGATCTGTTTCAGCAGTCACTATCTAAATGTTCGAATGTCTATGGTATTTTAAATGCTGCCATAGATCATGCCCAAATCTCGAGAGAGCAGGACATCACCCGGCTTTTGGATGAGCTGGGTTGTTATTCTTACCACAGTGGTTTGTTTGTTGCAGATTAAGAAAAAACAGGCCGGTATAATAAATCTTATACCGACCTGTCTTTTTTCATCTCTTAAAGATACCGTTTAAGCATTGCCAGGATCTGCCATATGCGCTTTCGCTTCGCATGATCCATCCGTTCTAAATTGTCGATTATGGCCACTAAATCCTCACTTGTAGCACTCTGCATCCTCAGTGCCATCTCTACAGGGTTATCCTTCTCCCCATCAGGACAATAGCCCAGCACACAATCTGTAGAAACCTGGAAATAATCTGCCAGATTGATCAGTACATCTACCTGGATTTTACTTCTGTCACGTTCCATCCGGCTGATCACCTGTTGAGAAAGTCCGATCTCTTCACCCAACATTTTTTGCGAGATACTCCTCTGCTTCCGCAATTGCCTGATATTACTTTTCATAGTCGCACATCCCCTCCATTTGCTTTTCATTTTAACAAAGGAAACGGACGTGCTTACTTATATATTAGGTTTATTCACTTATAATTCTTGTTTTTAGCAAATGAGAGTTTTTATCGCTCTATTAGTGGTCTCAACGGATTACCAGATCCCCATCCTTTGTGCAATAATGCTTCTGCACATTGAGACGAGTCATCCAGCCTTTTGTCTCAGAAGTGCGGTATCGGCTGCCTACACTATTCCACAACCATTGAGGTGTGGGCCACAGACATATCTGTGGCGCAACGGCCTTATAAAAGGCCTCGTCCACACCATTCTGTCCGTGATGAGCCATCTGGACAATATCTGACTTAAGCCCCTGTACTCCAACCTCGGACAAAAGGCGCTGTCCTCCTTCCTCAGCCATATCCCCCAAAAACAGAATGGATTTTCCATTTACCCATAACTTATACACAATACTGGCATTATTCCCCTTATCACTTGCCGTATCATACCGGTCGTTCATCACCTGGATTGTCACATCATCCACCTGGATCGTCTGCCCTCTGGTGACTGTATGTCGCATGGTCTCCGGCAAGCCGGAAAAACTGCCGATAATCGCATGAGCCATTGTCTGCTCCGAAGGATCATTGATTGTATACCATTCTGGCTCTGCAAATGAATAATAGATGCCATCAATCTGAATCCCCGACTGAATCCCTGCCGCTTCGTCCTGCAAAATCTTGTAAAGCGCCCCTGCATGGTCTCCGTGAGGATGGGTAATGAGCCAGGCTGCCACATGACTTCCCCGGGCCTGAATTTGACTGCGCAGATAATCTCCGTCAGCTCCTAAGCCCCCATCAATCACGATCAGACTTCCCTGACTTGTCTGAAGAATCGCTGACAGCATCTGGCTGTCACTTCTGGATGCAAACATGGAAAGGGACGCGCCTCCTAAAATAGCATCCTGAGGCTGAACCTCTTTCTCTCCTTCTGTGACAATGTTTCCATGCACGGTAGGGCCAGCGCCATTTCCGGAGCCGCCTCCCTGCCCTGCTACAATCGTGCTGCTTCTGCTTTGTGCATCGGAATTCTGTCCGGCTGTGGAAGGCGCCTGCCCTGCTGTCTGGTTTGTCTGGCTGTTACCTGTCTGATCCGGTGACTGCAAAAGGGCCACTTGTGCTGCCAGATACTCTGTAAATTGAAAACCACTTTTTTTCATGGGAAACCTTAAAGCCTCTCTATGGGAAACGGTTCCCTGCATTTCGGCTGTCATCTGTCGGGTATCAAAGGTCTCTGCAGGCGTATTCATTAATGCTGCCACAAAAAGTCCGGTCACCATCACACCGCTAAACCAATGCCTCTGTCCTCTCTGTCTCATAAAATCTGCCTCTCTCTCATGATTAATCCAATGCAACAGTTATTTTATCAAAGACCGGGAACTTTTGGTAGCATTTTTATAGAATCGTTAGAAAATCGTCATATTTTCATTTTAGTCTTGATTTTTTCTGCTATTGATGATATCATCTGTTCAATTACAAGTATTTTTTTATTTTTTTGAACACAAATGAAAGGAGTTTCCTGCATATGAAAAAGATAAATTCATCAGAGCCTCTGTTAAAACAGTTAGACCTTTTTACCACCCTGTTCCCTTTTATCTGTATTGGTGCTTTGTGCCTGGCCTTTGTTTTATTCCCAGATGGCTCCTCTGCCATGCTTGATAATATCCGTTCCTTTCTGGGTGACGAGATGGGCAGCTATTACCTGATCATCGGGCTGGGGGTATTTATCTGTTCTATGTATCTGGCCTTTTCCCGATATGGCAGCATCCGCCTGGGCGACAGCGATAAGCCAGAATATTCTCCCTTCCGCTGGGGCTCTATGATGTTCACCGCCGGCCTTGCTGCAGATATTCTCTTTTATTCCTGCTGCGAATGGCTCATTTATGCCGCTGATCCCCATGTGGCTGAAATGGGACCCACAGAGGATTGGGCTTCCACCTATCCCTTGTTTCACTGGGGACCGGTTCCCTGGGGCTTTTATTTGGTGTTGGCCGTGGCATTTGGATTCATGCTGCATGTCCGCAAACGACACAGACAAAAATATTCTGAATCCTGCCGGGCTCTTTTAGGAAACAAAGTGGATGGCTGGGCCGGACGGCTGATCGATTTGGTGGCTGTGTTTGCCTTGCTGGCCGGTACTGCCACCACCTTCTCACTGGCCACCCCTTTGTTGGCCATGGCCGTGAGCCGGGTCCTCCATATCAATGCAACCACAACCTTAACCATCACAATCCTTGTAATCGTCTGCTGTATATATACTTGCTCTGTATATTTTGGCATGAAGGGAATCCAGCGGTCTGCCGCCTGCTGCAGTTATTTATTCTTTCTGTTATTAATTTATGTATTTCTCCTCGGGGGAGAAAGCCGTTTCACCATAGAGACCGGCATCACCTCCCTGGGGCTTTTAACACAGAATTTTATCACCCTGGCCACCTGGACCGACTCTATGCGAACCACCTCCTTTCCTCAGACCATGACCATTTTTTACTGGGCCTATTGGATGGTTTGGTGCGTGGCTGCACCATTCTTTATCGGAGCCATCAGCAAAGGCCGCACCATCCGTCAGACTATATTGGGGGGATATTTCTGGGGGCTGGCAGGCACCTTTACTTCCTTTATAATTCTGGGTAATTATGGGCTGGGGCTGCAGATGCATGGGCGGCTTAACATCTTGTCGGCTTACCTCGCTGACGGTGGTTCCAACATGGCTCTTTACAATGCCATCATCTCCATCCTAGAACAGCTCCCTCTCCCTGGCTTTGTGATGATACTGCTGGTACTGTGCATGATTACCTTTTACTCCACCTCCTTTGACTCCATCACCCTGGTGGCTGCCTCCTATTCCTACCGGGAGCTGGGCCACGGCCAGGATCCAGACCGGCGGATTAAGCTTTTCTGGGCCATATTTTTGATTCTGATGCCCATTGCCCTGATTTTTTCCGAAAAATCCATGGCAAATCTACAGTCTGTATCCATTATTGCAGCATTTCCTGTTGGAATCATTATGATTTTGATCATTGCCAGTTTTTTCAAGGATGCCAACGCTTATCTGAAAGAGACAAAAAATGGCCATAGTCACCAGACTAGCTTTCATGCTAATTAATCCCACTTACAACAAAAGAGGAGTCTTTAAGACTCCTCCTATTTACGTTTTCCCTCCATTGTCTGCCGGACAATACTTTCCATCATATCCATTGTAAGCTGGCCGCTGATATATCCAAAAACATTTCCATCCCGGTCAATCATAAAGGTGGTTGGGAATGCCTGGATTCCATAGCTGTAAAACAGCTCTCCGGTGGTATCCATAAGTACTGGATAGGTATACCCGTTCTCCTCCAGAAATGCCTGAATTTCTTCTTCTGTCTTTTCCTGTCCCATCTGCGGCGCTGCCACACCTAGAACAATCAGCGCTTCCTCTCCCTCTTTGTCACAGGTTTCATACAGCTTCTGGATATCCGGCATTTCTGCCCGGCAGGGCGGACACCAGGTGGCCCAGAAATTTAAAAATATGGTTTTTCCCTTATAATCCTCTAAGGTATGGGTGTTGCCATACTGATCCTGAAGCTGAAAATCAACGGCTGGCGGAAGAGTGCTTGTTTCTTCTCCTTCTGCCGTCTCATTGCTCTCTCCAGTTTCTGTTTCTGCCTCAGAGCCATTCTTTCCATTAACATTTCCTGACTCAGGCACCTCTTTTTCTCCGCTATCTTCTGGCTCTGGTGCATCTTTTCCTTCAGGAACCGCTCCATCGGATGTTATTGCCTGTTCCTGGCCTGCTGGCGGAAGCTGGGAAATCCCCGACAGATATCCGGTTATGTCATTCATTTTCCCGGTAAACATCATAAAACCCATAAGTACCAGCAAAACTCCCCCTGCCTTCACTGTATATTGCACCACATTTCTGTATTTCTTAAAAAGCTCTAATAGCGATGTGGTGAAAAAACCCACCGCCAGAAACGGCAGCACAAATCCCAGTGTATATACACCGATCAAAAGAAATCCCACCGCCTTTGTAGATGCAGATGCTGCCATCAAAAGCACGCCTGTCAGTGCAGGCCCCACACAGGGGGTCCAGGCAAAGCTGAAGGTAAATCCCATAATCAGGGCAGTAAGGGGCGACATTGCCAGGGCATCTGCCCGAAAGGGGAGACGATGTTCCTTCCCCAGAATCTGCGAATTCCCGAAAAGCCCCAGCTGATACAGTCCGAACAGCATAACCAGAGCCCCGCCAAGCCTGGCAAACAGCATCTGGCCTGATTGAAAAAAAGTCCCTATGGCAGACACGCCAAGCCCCAAAAGAAAAAAGGCAAAACTGACTCCCACAACAAAACATAGTGTGTGAACAGCGACCTTCTTCTGTTCATAATGCATCCTTCCATCTTCCCCCCGCACACCGGTTCCACCGGAAAGATAGCCGATATATAGGGGAAGCAGTGGCAGCACACAGGGCGAAAAAAAGCTTAAAAGCCCCTGAAAAAATACAGTCATCGCCGGAACCCCTGCATCAAATGAAAATCCCATTTATTCATTCCTCCTTCATAAATTTTCCTTATCCATTAAGCTTTGCTGCCCATCTGATCGCCTTCAACAAGGATATCCATGCTGCCTGACCGAAAGCCCTCCAGATCCAGAGTGATATAGTCAAATCCAAGGCCTTTTATATATCCCACAATCTCTTTTCGGCGCTCCAATACCTGCAAAAGCTTTGATTCATCCACTTCCAGCCGCACCACATTCCCATGAAGCCGTAAACGGATATTTCCGGAAATCCTCTGCCTAAGGTATTCCTCCCCCTTGGCAATCTGTTCCAGCACCTGGTAATCAATCGGCTGCCCATAGGGGATCCGTGTGGCCATGCAAGGTGTGGAAGGCCTGGATGCCACCGATATTCCATAAAAAGCCGCCAGCGCTTTTACCTGGGCTTTTGTTATATGAAGATCTGCCAGAGGGCTTTTTATCTCCAGCTCCCGAAGCGCCCGGATCCCCGGGCGATATACATGCATATCATCCTCATTGGTTCCGTCCACGATTGTATTGATGCCTTTTGACTCTGCAAATTCCTTTAAGCTCCTGAACAAATGGCGTTTGCACAAATAGCACCGGTTTACCGGATTGCTCCGGATATTCTCCTGCTCAAGCTCATCCACTTCAATCACCTGATGGAGCCCCCCTAACTCCCTTGCCACCTGCCTGGCAATCTCCAAATCACAGGATGGGTGCAGACGGCTGTCAAAGGTCACGGCATACACTTTGCTTCCATTTTGCCTTGCTGCATCCACAGCCACCTTTAAAAGCAGGCTTGAATCCACACCTCCGGAAAAAGCCAGGCAGACATCCGCCCTTGTGATATCCCAAAAGTAATGTTCCAGCTTTTGCACATCTATGTCATGGTATATATTTCTCTGATTTTCATCCATTTTTCTCCTCACTTTCCTGCTTTGCAGCATTTCAGATCATATGATACACTACTGCATTTTCCTAGTATACCATATTTTTCTCCCCGATTTAACTGTCCAGTCAGAAAATTCATACAGAAAAATGGATCAGCTATGCCAATGAATTTTTCAGCGCAAAAGAGCTTACCACAGAACCAGGGTAATCTGCCGTAAAAAAGGGATGAAATGCCATCATTTCATCCCTTCTCACCTTTAAGAAAGCTCAGCCGCCCTCCTTGCCTCCCAGTAGACACTTTGGAAATCCTTTCCCGTTTTTTTACAGATTTCCCCAACGCTTTCATACTCCGGATAACAAAAACACTTCCCCTTATGGCTGCAGATTTTCACCTTGACAATGCCATCTTCTGTTTTCACCATCCTTATTTCCCGCTCCATCACGGTTCGCTCAACCTTATGACGGCGGATCCCAATCGTGGTGGTCTGAGTAAACAGAATATCCTCCAAAAGCTTTCGAACCGAATCATGGCAGAGAACAGAAAGCTGATATGCCGGACGGTTTTTCTTCATAAAGATCGGAGTATACCACACATCCGCTGCACCGGCCTCAAGGAGGGCCTCCATGGCAAATCCCAGCATTTCCCCAGTGCTGTCATCCAGATTTGTCTCCAATACCCACATTGGATTTCCAGAGGTTTCGACTTTCATTTCTTCGCGGATACCTTCCAAAGGCGCCTCCTTGCTGCTATCTTCCAACAGCATAGCACGCAGTACATTGGCCTGATTAAATACCCGGTTCCCGGCTCCCATACCAATTTTTATAAGCCTGCAGCTAGCTGGAAGCTCCTTTCTTGTCCGCAGAGCTGCCGCAATAGCGGCTCCGGTAGGCGTTACCATCTCCCCGTTATTATCCGTAAAACGCAGCTCAAGCCCACATGCTGACACAATATTGGCTGTAGCCGGCACCGGCACCGGGAGAACGCCGTGCTGACAATGTACATGACCGTGGCCCTCAGAAAGAGGAGATACAACCACATCCTGTATGTCCAGATTGTCCATACAAACTGCCACACTAACAATATCAATAATCGAATCAATCGCCCCTACTTCATGGAAATGTACCTGATCTATGGAAAGTCCGTGAGCCTTGGATTCTGCCTCTGCTACGATTCGGAACATTTTTCTGGCCATCTCTTTTACATGCTCACCGGATTTTAACCGGTCTATAATTTCATATACATCGTAAAGATTTCTGTGAATATGGCTGTGGGAATGTACATGCTCATGAGGATGACTCTCTTCTTGGCCATGTATGTGCTCATGAGAGTGGCTCTCTTCCTGGCCATGTACATGCTCATGAGGGTGATCTTTTCCATGACTGTGACCAGACTCCTCCTCCAAATGTACATCAAAGTCAAAAGCATCCAATCCGCAGGTCTCTTTCCGCCCAAAATGCAGATGATATCCATGAAGTCCCATGCTGTCCAGTGCCTCTACAAGCGCCTCCTGATCTGCTCCCAGATCCAAAAGCGCCCCCACAGTCATATCTCCGCTGATTCCTGAATTACATTCCAAATAAAGTATTTTACTCATTTTATTTTACCGCCAGTCTGTTTATTTGTGTTGCCACATAGCCGGCCCCGTAGCCATTGTCAATATTTACCACAGAAATCCCATTAGCACAGGAATTGATCATTGTCAGCAGAGCCGATAGTCCGTGAAAGGATGCCCCATATCCCACGGATGTGGGCACTGCGATCACCGGACATTCCACCAACCCTGCTACCACTGTGCCTAAAGCGCCTTCCATTCCTGCCACAGCCACAATACAGTTAGCTCCGGCCAGTCGCTCCCTTTTGGAAAGCAGACGGTGAATCCCGGCTACCCCCACATCATAAATCCGGTCAACATTGCATCCAAAATATTCTGCTGTCTGGGCAGCCTCCTCCGCCACAGGAATGTCTGCTGTCCCACCGGTACAGACCACTACGTTTCCTGATCGTTTTTTATTCGGTCTCTCAACCTTCAGGATTCGGGAAATTGGATCATATACCACCTGAGGAACACTTTGCCTCACCAGCTCATACTGCTCCTTTGTGGCCCTGGTTCCAAACACTTCTCCGTCCCTCTCATAAAACCGCTGGTAGATTTCCACCAGATACTCATCCGGCTTTCCCTGACAAAACACAGTCTCCCCAAACCCGGTCCGCAGCCTGCGGTGAAAATCCAGCTTTGCATAACCCAAATCTTCATAGGGAAGATTTTTAAGCAGCTCCTCTGCCTTGTCAGGTTCCATATGACCATCTCTCACCTGCCGCAGCAGCTCTCCTATATCCATTCCTGCTCCTCCTTGCTCAAATCTATTTTTCTGTTGCATATCTTATCCAAGAGAGCCTCTGAATGGCTGACTACCAGCAAGCCCATCCTTCGTTTTTTTACCTCCTCCAAAAGAAAGCCCCATATCTGACTTTGCGTGATCAGATCCAACATTGTGCTGATCTCATCCGCCAGCAAAATTTTTGTGCCTTCTCCCAGTGCTCTGGCAATGCAAAAACGCTGCAGCTCTCCTCCGGAAAGCTCTCCCGGATATCGGGAAAGCCATCTCTTTTCGATTCCCAGACCATCTACAATCCGCTGCTCAACCTGCATGCCTTCTCTTAGCACTTCCCGCATTTTCAGCCTTGGATTCACAGACAGCTCCGGATGCTGCCAGATCATTTGTACCGGACAATATCCTTTATAGCTAGAAAGAGGTTTTCCATCCAGTAAAACCTGCCCGTTGTCCGGCTTTTCATAGCCTGCCAGTATTTTGCAGCAAGTGGTTTTACCAAATCCACTAGGGGCCATCAGCCCCAGTCTGTCTCCGCTTTCCAGGGAAAGGCTGACATTGTTTAAAATCCTTCGGTTCCCATTGTCATACCGGAACGAAAGATGTTTTGCTTCCAGTTTCATACTTCATTTTCCTTTATTTATTTTTCCTTTCCCTATTACAATCCCCAAAATTACCAGGGCTGCAAAAGCTGCCAGGATCATACCCCAAACCGGAAGCGATTTAAGCAAAACGATCTGGCCGGATGTCTCCGCTTCAAAAATCAGATATTCCCCATCTCTCACGGCATCCTTCATCTCAATGGTTCCATCTCTCACAATTCCCACCCGGTCTGCTGCTCCTGCCAGCACATGAAGCCTTACTGCAGCCGGCAATGCCATTCCTTCCGAATCCTGAATCTCATAGGTACATGCTTTTTCCCAGCGGTGTCCGGCAGGAAGAGAAAGCCCCAGGCCTTTCGTTTCCTCACCTCCATATTCCTGTACCAGAATCTTTGCCTGAGGATAAAAGGCAGCCTCTGCCAAAAGTAACGGCATGGGCCCATCCGAACTGGCAATCGTGGTGGTCCAGGGAAGATACTGGGCATGGATCTTATAATTCTTACGAATATCTGACAGATCCGTCTCCTCCCATTGCTCAAAAAATCCGTCCTTTTCAGGGACCATTGGCATATGCTCCCGGGCAAGGGACTGCCCATACTTGCACACAATCTGTTCCACAACCTGCCCGTCTGCCAAAAAGGTTACTGTCAGGCTGTGAAATTCCAGCGGCAACTCCTTCCTTTGAAGCAAAGCCTCATAGCTTATCCCCTCAGCCTCTCCCCGAAAAGTAACCCCATCCACAGCCCCCAGACCATCCTCCACGTACACATTCTCTCTGACCTGACCATCTTCCTCTCTGTCACCTGCAATGCTTCCCTTCCACTCTCCTTCGTCCGCCACTACATTTACCATGGCACAGTTATCTCTCAGGTTCCTCCCGCGGCCTGCCACACCGCCAGCATAGTGGTTTCCACTAACCTCACACATGGTATAGCTTCCGCTTATCAGGGACTGACTGCTTCCTGCGATTCCTCCTGCATAATCTCCGTCAATGGTACAGATATCTCCATAGTTCTGGTTGGAGGCCAGAACTCCGATCCGGGCGCTTCCTGCGATTCCCCCTGCATAATCCTGCCGTACTGTGATATCCCCCTCGTTGCGGCATCCCCGCACAGCTGCCTGTGCATAGCGGTTCATGTAGAGGGATTCCTCCCCATAGGTCTCAATATCCTCCTCCGGGTCCAGATCCAGCTCTATGCCTATCGTTCCCACCACACCTCCTGCCTGAAAATCAGAAAAAATATCTCCACGGTTTTCACATCCCACAATCATGCCACTTGTCAGATCCGTAGCTGACTCCGAAATATCTTCAAACACAGGCTCATCATCTGCTATCTTATCTCTCTCTGACGTGAAACGATCCTTTCCCTCGCTTATGATGTCATGCATCCCATCCATCTGCTCGGACAAATGATCTGCCTGGGTCCGGAGTTGATCCTTCCCGGATTTCAGATTATCAGACAGATTATCCAACTCATCATACAGCTGATTCAGCCGCCCAGTCACATCCTCGTCCAGATTATCTGCATCCGCAACAAGCTGATCCTTATAGTCTCTGGTCATATCAAGCAATTCTTTTGTTGCCACCCTTAAAGAATCCAGATCATCCTCAAAATCCCGGACCCCATCTACCACACCGTTTATTCCATCTCCGATCATTATCTCTGTGTCATTGGTGATATTTCCTGCACATTCCTGCAGCTCCTTTAACACCTCATAGAGATATTGAAGCTCTCCCGGAAGCACTGCGTCCTCATCAACAATATAATCCCCAGGCAGCGTAATCGCCCCGTCAGTACCTTCTTCAATCTCCCTGTCAGCGCCTGTACTGCCAGCGCCGCTTCCCAGCTTTTCCAAAAGCTCCCGGGCCCGCTGTATATTAGCCCGAACCCGGCCGGCCGCCCTCTCTGCTGAGCGGCTCCCCAAATCAAATTCCATATTTGCCAGAATCTCATCGATCTGATCCAGCTGCGTTCCGGCATCTTCACTGAAATCATCTCTCACCATTCTCCGGTCACTTTTTTTGCCTCTGGTGATATCCTGGATCTCCTTCATGATCTCATCCACGCGGTCCAGATTATTGATGGATGCATCGGTTGTATTGCGAAGATCCTGTCTCATAGCATCAGCCGTATCTCCGATCTCGTCAACCTGATCATGAATCCTGTCAAGTGTATCTTCCCCGTACTGAATGGTCAGCAACGGCTCCATCTGCCCTGCAATTCCCCCCACATCTTTTCTTCCTGTCACAGCTCCTTCATTCTTACACAACACCAGAATCCCGTTCTGACGTCCGGCAATCCCGCCGATATTGTATCCGGTACGGCCATAACCAATCTGGCCTGAATTGGTACATCTCTGTATACTTCCTGAAGAAAGACCGGCAATTCCCCCCACATCATAAACCTTTTCAATCATAATCGGAGTGTTAATATCTTCCCGGTTTACAGAAATTCCTGTCTTTTCTGCAGTATCCTCATCGATTCCCTCTGATTTAGTATTGATCTCCCCTTTATTAACGGAATCCGCTATATATCCTACATTCTCTCCGGCTATTCCTCCGATCCTCCGGTTTCCTGTCAGCTCTGCCTGGTTTTGACATCCTTCAATTACTCCGGTCTCCTCATTGATTCCCACAATTCCCCCAAGATTTTCCAGAGCCTCTCCTTTTCCGGAAAAACTGCAGTTTCTGATGGTCCCCTTATTTGTGCCGGCAATCCCACCGATCTTTATTCTGCTTCCCCCTGGCCTCAGCTCTCCTGACACATTCAGATTCTGCACAAGAGCTTCCTCCTCCAGATAGCGGAATAATCCCTGGTTTGATCCTGAATTTTCAATAGAAATTCCACTGATTGTGTGATTATTCCCTTCAAATACACCGCAAAATACAGGGATCGGCTTAAAATCTCTTCCACTTAAGTTAAGATCTGCCTCCAGGCTCACAGTTTTTCCCTCTGAATAAAGCTCTAAGGTACAAGCCTTGCTTAACTCCATCAGTTCCTCTACCGTGCTGATAGAAATAACCATCTCATCTGCATATACACGAAAGTCCGGCACAGGCACGGACGCTGCCAAAACAGCTGTTGCCAAAAGCAGTGCGGTTCCTTTTAAAATTCTTTTCATTATCAGCGCCCCCTTCCTGTCATTTCTGTCTCTTTACTCACTTTGTCCGGTGGTTCTGTGATTTTTTCCGGCATTTTTTCTGCTTTTCCGGATGCTTTCGTGGCCTCTCCCGACTCATTTTCTGCTTTTCCGGATGCTTTTGTGACCTTTCCCGACTCTTCCGTTTCTTTGCTTGCGCCTTCCTCAACCGTCCTCAATATTTCCGCCGCTTTTCCCGATTCTTCTGCAATGTTTTCTTCCTTCCCTTTCACTGCTCCGCGGTTGAATTCTGTCCGGTCAATCAGCCAGTCAAACACCAATAGAATCTGAGGAAGCACAGTCATAACAAGAATAATGGATACCAGGGTGCCTGCCCCCAGCGCTTTTCCCAGAGAGGCGATAATCGCATTGGAGGTCAGCCGGCCTACGGCAAAACCGGCACAGGTGAGAATCGTCCCGGAAGTCGCCACGGTAGGAAATGCCTGATTTAACGCCTCAATAACCACCTGCTTCCGGTCTGCCATCTTCTTGCGAAGATCCATATAGCGGCTGGTAATAACGATAGCATAGTCAATGGTTGCGCCCATCTGAATCGCACTGACAATCAGATAGCTTAAGAAAAACATAGTTCCACCCTTAATCGGAGGTATGGAAAAATTGATCCAGATACTGCTTTGTATGGTGAGAACAAGCATGATGGGAAGTCCTGCCGACTGAAACGTAAACAGCAGGATAATCCCCACAAACAGAGCTGTCAACACACTAATCTTTACATTATCTGTGCGGAAGGACTTGCTCAGATCATAGTCACTGGTAGAGTCCCCCACCACATAGACCTCATCATAGTATGTATTTCCAATATTTCGAATCTGATCAATAACCTGAAACGTCTCCTCCCCCTCAACCGGCCCTGTCATGGTAAATACGATTCTGGAATAATTCTCCCCCTCCAGCTGCTGCCTGGCATTGCTGAGTGCCTCGTGAAGGTCATCCACATCCTCCGACAAATCATCATCCAAATCAATGGCGCCCTTTTCCTTCTGATCGTAAATAAAGTCCACCATATCAATGATTGGAATCCGATATTCATCTAAATTTTTCATAAAGGCGCCATATTGCTCCTGGTCAATGGCATAAAACCGATAAAGAAGGCGAACCAGATCCAGATCCACATCTGCCACCTCTGCAAATTCCCGGGGAGTCAGCTCATTTACAAGAATATATTTTCCTTCGTCATCCACCTCAATATTGCTCAGACCCAACACCGTGTCTACCCGGTCTACCTTCTCTAATCCCTCAATAATCCTGGCTTCCTTCTGATAGTCTCCCTTGGGCACCACCACCGCCATGGTATTAGTCACCTCAAAGGTTTTCCCAATCCGCACCTTGGAAGTCATGTACTCATTCATTTTGTCAGCTTCAATGGAGCCATGGTCATACACATATTCACATTGGCTGGAAAGAATACAGCCGCCAACCATAATAACCACGAAGATCGGCAGCACCAGATACCTGGTTGCCACCACCAGACGTCCCCATATGCGAATGGATGGCACAAAGCTTTTGTGTACGGTTTTCTCGATCCATTTAGAGGACATGACAATCATGGCCGGCATCAGAAAGAACACAGTAATCAAGCTGAAAACAATGGCCTTTGTCAGAACCCGTCCCAGATCCATGCCAATTCCAAACTGCATCAGCATCAGTGCAATCATACCAGACACGGTAGTCAGACTGCTGGAGGAAATCTCCGGAATTGCCTTGCTGAGAGCCACAGTCACAGCTTCAATTGTCTCCTTTGTCTCATGCTCTTCCATAAAACGGTGAAACAAAATAATGGCATAATCAATGGACAAAGCCAGCTGCAGCACTGCTGCCACCGCATTGGTCACAAAGGAAATCTCTCCGAACCAGAAGTTGGTTCCCGTATTCAGCACAATCGCCACAATAAAGGTCATCATGAAAATGACAATCTCCATGTACGTTCCGGAGGTGAAAAGCAGTACCAGCAAAATAATAGCTGCCGCCACCGCCAGAATCCCCTTCATATCCTCCTTCAGGGCTGCATTGTCATCTTTATCCACGGTTGTATAAAAATACGTCTGATACTTCTTTAGCTGTTCCCGCACATTGGCGATTGCCTTTTGGGAAAGCTCTGTGTCCTCCTCTTCCTCAAAAGTCAGGGAATAAAGCGCACATGCATCCTTATAATAATCCGTAATGTCATCATCCTCATAAAGCCCGTTCTCATCATCCCAGTCATAAAAGCTCACAGAAGAAATACCCTTGATCTCCTCTAAAGACTTTGCCTCCCTGAGAGCATTCTCATATGTAATGTTGGTTACAAGAATTTTTGCAGAACCAAAGGTTGTAAATTCCTGGTTCATAATATCCAGGCCCTGTCTGGTCTCCGTTGAATCAGGCAGATAATCTGTCAATTCCGTGTTGACCTTTGCCCTGTTTAATGTAGTCAGACAGTAAATACATGCAATGGCAAACAATACTACAAAAGCATTTCGTTTATTTACCACAAAGGCCGCCAGCTGCATCATAAAATTATTGCGGTCAATCTTATGTTCCATACTGCTTGTTTTTGCTCCTTTCTCCACTGCTTTTGTCATCCCGCTCAGCTTCCAGGAATCACAAAGCCTCAAACAGCATGGATCTGCAAACAAAAGGGATGATTTTCTATCATTACATAATACTTTTAAATGAGAAAATTATCAACCCTGGCTTGGTTCATTTTTGTTTCGTTATCTTCTCCCTTTTCCCATAAATCACCGCCCTGCCCTCTGCCCTTCTCTCTGATCTCACAAACATCTCCCTCTTCCTCCCCCTTCCAACATCTGACCATCCCGCCCCGAAGCTTCCGGCAATAAACCGGCTCATGACAGCGAGCCTCACACGCCTCACACCGGGGTGCAAACACACATCCCTCTCCAAATTCCTTCTCATAAGGCTGAAACCCCGAAACTGCTTTAAAGCCATTCTGAGGCATAGCGCGGTACAAGGCCTTGGTATAAGGATGGCGAAGTTTCTTTTCATCTGTAAAATCTGCTGCCCACGCCTCTTCCAGGTTTGTTCCCGCATAAAACACCACAATTCGGTCTGCCACCTGAACAGCCAGCTCCAAATCATGAGTGATCAGTAAGACCCCGGCCCCGTCATCAGCAATCTCCCGAAAATGGGACAACACCCGTTTGGCTGCCTCCAAATGAAGCCCAGGTGTGGGCTCATCCGCAATTACCAGACCAGGATGCTCCTGCACTGCCGTGGCAATCAAAATCCGCCGCGTCATTCCGCCTGACAGTTCAAAGGGATATAGCGTTTCCGTCTCCTTCCCCAAACCATACCGCTTTAGCACCTGTTGGCATTGCTCTCTGCTTTTTTCACTTCTCGCACCTTTTCGCACCTGCTCCCCCACCCGCATCAAGGGATCCAGATAGGAAACACTCTGAGGAACGAAAACCATCTCCCTTCCCCTCAGTTTTCTCAGCCGCTTTTCTGTGAGAAGCTCTCCTTTATAATAAATCTCCCCATCCCAGGACGCGTTGTATGGCAAAAGTCCCATCACCCCGTGAGCCAGCAGGCTTTTTCCCGAACCGCTGGATCCCACCACTGCCACCATCTCCCCCTCCTTTACCTCCAAACTCAGGTCCCGGACCAGACACTGTTTTCTCTGCCTCCATAATCCCTCATACCGGGTAAAGGAGATAGAAAGATTCCTCACCTCAAGCAATGGCGCGCCCTTATATTCATTCGATTTCACAGTCAGCCCCTTCCTTCTTTCCGTTTTTCTTCCATTCTGTTTCTTCTACAGCTGAGCCTGTCCCGGATCCAAAACACTTCCTGCTGCATTTCCGATGACATGAAACATCAATACCACCAGCACCAGCAAAAGTCCCGGAAACAATGCCAGCCACCACTTCCCCATAGAAAGGTAGCTCATACTCTCTGACAAAATAACCCCTATTGCCGGCTGTTCCGGCGGTAAACCAAAGCCCAGGAAGGTAATGCCGGCTTCATGCAAAATTGCATGAGGGAACATAAGCACCACCCCCACCAAAAGCTGGGGCAAAAGGTGAGGCATAATATGCCTCAGCGCAATATAAAAGGGTCCCTTTCCCAGTTTTCCTGCGATCTTCACATACTGGCTCTCCCTTATCTGGAGAGCCTCTGCCCGCAAAAGTCTTGCCAGAGAAGTCCAGTGGGTCAGGGAAATTCCCGCCACCACACCCCAGAATCCCTTCCCCATGGCAAATGAAATCAATACCAGCAAAAGCATGTGGGGAATCCCCATCACCACATCAATGATACATCCAATCACCCCATCTGCATACCGTCCTAGTGCCGCTGCTATTCCCAGCCCGAAAGCGATCACACTGCTGACTCCTGCTGTCAGAAGCCCTATGCGGATACTTAAGGAAAGCCCCGCCAGTGTCCGCACAAACATATCTCTTCCCATCCAGTCTGTGCCAAATGGATACCTCAGGCTGGGAGCCAGATTCTTTCTGGAAAAATCTGTTATCAGAGCAGCATCCGCCTGAATTGCTCCCGAAAAAGTGATTCCTGCCAGCAAAAGCAAAGAAAAACCAGCCATGTACAGCAAAAAAAGTCTTCTGTTCCAGATTCTTCCCCGATCTCTTTCCATCACATCCCCCTCCTTTCCCGGCGCAGCCTGGGATCAACCACCTCATAAAGAATATCCGCTGTCAGATTACCGGAAAATACGATAACTGCGCTGATTACTGTGATTCCCAGAAGAAGCGGTACATCACTCCCCAGCCCTGCATTCACTGCCGCCTGCCCCAGGCCTGGATAGGAAAATACCTCCTCCACCAGAATAGAACCCCCAAAAATCTCGCTGACAGAGCCAAACTGCAAGGTCAGGGCCGGCAGAAGAATGTTCCTCACCCCGTGCTGAAAAACAATACGTCTGCTTCCCTCCCCTCTGGCCCAGGCAAACAGCACATAATCACTTTCCATTACCTGTATCATCTTCTCCCTGGTGTGCAGGGCAATATTGGAAATCCCTGTGACTGACAAAGTGAGCGCTGGCAAGATACCATGTCGGATCCGATCCGCCAATGTCACTCCTGCATCTTCCATTCCAATCGGCACACTAAGCCCCACCGGCAGCCATCCAAGCCACACTGCAAACACCATAAGAAATACCAGCGCCAGCCAAAAGGACGGGGTGCTGGCCGTTACCAGGGCATAGGCACACACCAGACGATCCGCCACACTGTCCTTTTTCGTCCCGGCCAGAATCCCCAGCCCAAACCCAGCCACACCGGAAATCACCCATGCTGTTGCCATCAGCCACAAAGAATTTTTTAGTCTCACCTGAATCACCCTGGCCACCGGCTGACGGTATAGCAACGACATTCCCATATCTCCCCTGAAAAAATCCCCGACCCATGCTAAAAACCTTTTTACAGGCGGTTCACCCACTCCCCAGTAAATCTCCAGCTTTTCAATCTGCTCCTGGCTCATACTCCCCATAGCAGTCTGCCCCACGTTGGCAGTCAAGGGGTCCAGCGGAGATACCGACACCAGCCAAAAAGCCACCGCACTCACCAAAAATAGCAAAAGTCCCCCCCGCACACACTTTCCTGCCAAAAATCTCCCCCATCCTGCCTTTGTCCCTTTCCCGTTTTTTTCCATCTCTCTATTCCCACTCCCACTGATCCACATTATTCACCACTGACCACCCATGTCCATGGGGATGCAGCTTCTGCTCTGCCACCTTCAGCTCTTCCCTGGCCCAGTACAGATGTTCAATGTTGACCAGCCATATCCAGGGAATGTCCCCCTTGTAAATAGTCCCCGTGGTTCCATCCCACTGAGCCTTCTTCCACAACGCATAGGATTCTTCCAGATCCCCGCAGGCCAGTGCCTCATCCATATATCGATCCACCTTCTCATTGCCATAGGGAGAATACTCCGCATATATCTTTCCCGGCGCCCGGTGATAAATGTTGTAAAGCTCCATGGGCGTATGGGCGCCCCACCCCCACATGAGCGGTTCCTTCTGAGCACGGTCATAAGCCACATCCCAACCAACCCCCTCTGTCTTTACCTCAATCCCGATTTGCCTCAGCTGATTGGCTGTGTCTGCTGCCAGAGCCTGACGCACCGAATCCCCGGCCGGGTACATAAGCGTAAATGAAGCCCGGATCCCGTCCTTTTCCCGAATCCCGTCTGTGCCTGCCATCCATCCGGCCTTTTCCAAAAGCATGACTGCATTCTGGGGTTCTCCGTCTTCTTTTGCCTCCTCATTATACCAGGGCATCTTGTCGCATACGCTGTATGCCGGGCTTCCATAGCCATTTAACACGTTTTCTATCATCCTGTGCCGGTCAATCCCCAGGTTGATGGCACGTCTTATATTCACATCTTGTGTAAAATCATTTCCAATCTCCCCGTCCTCTGCCACGGCCGGAAGGTTAAAACCCCGGTTATCCACAGTCTCAAAGGACAGAAGCTTGTACCCCTTGATTGCCTGGTCTGAGTAGGCAACCGCTGTGTACGCCAGATCTGCCTGACCAGAACGAACTGCTGCAAAGGCAGCATCTTCCTCCATAAAAAGGATCGTCACCTTTTTCATCTTTGGGCTTTCCCCATAATAGTCAGGATTTGCCTCCAAAATAATCTGCTGTCCCCGATCCCACTGTTTTAGTACATAACGCCCTGATCCCACCGGATGCTCCCCATAATCCGCTCCATAAGCATGCTCTGGAATAATCCCTGTAACCGCCATGGTATAGGGCCAGATAGAGTAAGGCCGCGTCATATAAAACACCACTGTTGTATCATCCCTTGCCTCAGCCCTTTCCAACATAGTAAAATCATTGACAGAGCTGGTATCCCGAAGGGTATTGTATGTAAATGCCACATCTCTGGCCGTCAGGCTCTCTCCATCTGTAAAGATCGCGTCATTCCGGATATTCACAGTCCAGATAAGCCCATCCTCTGACACCTCCATATCTGTGGCCAGGTCATACCCGATCTTTAAATCAGGGGTTGTCACTGTCAGGGTACTCTGAATCAATGGTTCATGAACATGCTCCCCCGCTCCCCAACCGTAAGCCGGGTCAAACCCCGCCTCCGGCTCTGAGGAAGGGCCCATAACTACAATCACATCCTCCCGTTTGGTCCCATATCCCGCCGCGCTGATCTGTGCCTGAAAATCCCCGCCGCTCCCTGCACATCCGCTGATCAGAAAACCTATGGCAATCATTGCAGCAACTGCCCTTTGGCCTTTTCTCATAATTTTCTCCTCCTCTCTATTGCTACCCTTTCCCATTCCCCGCATAAATCCCGGTTTTCAAAAAAATACCAGAAAAACAACAGATATTCATTGAGAATATCAGTTACCTTCCTGGTACCATTTTGTGCTTTCTTTTTAATGATCTTTGATGAATACTTCTGTATCCTTTGACAGCTTATGCCGCCAGTAAATGTAGTATAATGAATAATAAGGTTTTCGTCAAGCCTCTTTCTGCCTGTTAATCCTCTTCCTCACCCACCAGCTCATCATACTCCTGGTCATCTAGCAGTTCGTCAAAAGCATCCGCCACAATTTCATACTCCTCATCGTCCTCAATATTTTCCAGGCTGGGATTACCATCCTCATCCTCGGAATAGCGATACAGATATACCTCTCCTTCCTCAGCCTCTTCCCCTTCCATGGGGAGCAGAGCGATATACTCCCGCTCTCCTGCATCAAAAATTGTCAGCACCACACATTCCAGCTCGCTCCCGTCATCCAGAGTCAAGGTAACGGTTACTTCCTCCTGTTCCATTTCGTCATTTAAATTTTTATTCTGTTCCATACTGGTTTTCTCCTTTTAGTCTCATAAAAGAACATTCTCGCTTCACAGATTCACTTTACCAAAATAACAGGATAAAATCAAGAAATATTTATATCGAATCGAAATTCAGATGCTCTCAATATTCAATCCCTTCCCTGGCAGAAATCCCCCTCTCAAAAGGATGTTTCCTCATTCCAATCTCAGACACATAATCCGCCAGCTCCAAAAGCCGCTCTGACGGATCTCTGCCGGTTAAAACCACTTCCAGCTTCTCTGGGCAATGCTTTAAAAAATCCACTACTTCTATTTCTTTCACCAGCCCATAATTGCATGCCGCCAGAATCTCATCTAAAATCAGCACATCATATGTTCCATTCTTCCCGTCACAGCAGGCCTGCTCAAATCGTTTCTGATAATAGCTCCCCGCCTCAGCCCTCTGTTTCTCATCCATCCGGAATACAAAACCAAATTCCCGCTCACAAGGTACAACCATAATGCCTGGAATCTGACGCAGGGCCGGCACCTCCCCGGAATCCTCGTTTTTCAGGAAACGGACAATCAATACTTTTCGGCCTCTCCCCGCCGCCCGGACTGCCAGCCCAAGTGCTGCTGAGGTTTTTCCCTTTCCATCTCCACAGTAAATGTGAATATATCCCATTTTTATTCCATCCTTCTTTTTGATTCAAACAAAATTCCTTTCGGTTTTTGCTCCTTCTCCTCCACTCCCAAATACTCATCCACAAACCGGGACCGCTCCTGCTCTTTCCCATATCTCTCCCTGGCATAACACACGTGTAGCCGATCCTTCGCCCTGGTCATGGCTACGTAAAACATTCTCCGCTCCTCCTCCAAATCTGCATCCAGCACCGCCTTGTGATGTGGCGTCACCCGTTCATTGGCATCCAGAATGTACACCACCGGAAATTCCAGCCCTTTTGAGCTGTGCATCGTCATAAGCAGCACGCAATCAGCATTTCTTTCCAGCTGGTTTGCCTGCTTCTTAAGCTGCTCCCCATATTCCTTCATATGATCAAACCATTCCTGCATCGTGGCAAAACCGGACGCACTCTCCTGAAGCTGGTCTGCCACCTCCAAAAGCTCCTCCGGCTTCATTCTCCGGTATTCTGCATATTCCCGCAGATACTCATCATATCCCACTGCCTTGCGAATATAATTGACCGCTGCCA
Organism: Lachnospiraceae bacterium; assembly: GCA_022794255.1. Lineage (GTDB taxonomy): Bacteria > Bacillota > Clostridia > Lachnospirales > Lachnospiraceae > Brotaphodocola. The sequence continues at coordinate 24,459 of JAAWEL010000011.1, read as the reverse complement.
CCGGAGCCATCTTTCCAATCATCTTCAGATCATATTCCAGCTGCTCGATTCGTTCTACCATCCATCCTTTATCCTGATACCAGGCTTTTACCCCATTCCAGGAAATCTCCTGCCCCTCTAAGGCTTCCCGGTTCACATAGCGCTTAGGCCGATTGATAATCCGCAGCACATCGGCCCGTCTGGCTTTGCTGCTTTTAGCCAGTTCGTCTCTGGCAATCCGGATATAGGCACAGATATCCAAGCTGATCCAATGCTCATACAGATTGGGCAGGGTATCTCGCATACGAAAAGGAATATTATATTCCATCAGCCGCTCGATCAAAAGCCTGGGCTCTAAGCTGGTCCGGTAAAGCACTGCCATATCTGACCATCTATACCCCATCCGGATATAATCCTGAAGCTCCTTTACAATGCCCCTCACCTCTGCCTGCGCATTTTCCCACACTGCTGTTACCACCGGGCGGCCCTTCCCCCGCTGAGCACGGATCTCCTTTTGGTAGCGAGTCTTATTGTGACAGATCAACCGCCCTGCCGCATCCACAATCTCAGCCGTGGAACGGTAATTGACCCCTAAAAGCGTTTGTTTTGCCTGAGGGTAATCTTTCATAAACCCCAGCATAATCTCCGGTTTGGCTCCCCGAAAACGGTAGATGGACTGATCATCATCTCCCACAATAAAAAGATTATCCTGAGGCGCAGCCAGCATCCGGACAATCTCATACTGAATCCGGTTGATATCCTGAAACTCATCCACCAGAATATACTGATATTTTTGCTGCCATGCCGCCAGGATATCCTTTCTCTGAGCGAACAGCTCATAGCACATCACCAGCATATCGTCAAAGTCCAGAAGTCTCTGCCTTACCAGCGCATCCATGTATCCCTGATACAGCTGCTTAAACAGCTGCTCCGAACAATTTTTTGAATAATAATGATCTGGATTGATCATATCTCCCTTGACTGCACTGATCTCCGACAGGATCCCACTTGCAAACTCTGCCTCGTCCTCCACGTCCACATGGTACCGCTCCATCAGTTCCCGCACAATCTGTACCCGCTGCTCCTCCCGGATAATATTGGATGCATTATAACGATAAGCATGCTTTAAAATGCTAAAAAACACTGCATGAAAGGTTCCAAAGCTGACAAAAAGCTTCCGCCCCTCCATAAGCGCCTGAAAACGCAGCTTCATCTCTTGGGCAGCGGCCTTTGTAAAAGTAATCACCAGGATACTCCCTGGCTCCACCTGATATTTCTCCACCAGGTACTGAATCCGGTGGGTAATTACCGTAGTCTTTCCGGATCCCGGTCCTGCTAATACCAGCATAGGGCCATCCTTGTGGCGGATGGCCTGCAGCTGGGATTCATGAAATGCCATTATCCTTTTAGCCCTCCCACCCCTTGCTCACATCCAGCCAGGATGTATATCCGGAATACTCTTCCAATTCTTCAATCGTCAGCTCAATGGCACTGTTTCCGCTTCCGCAGGCAGGAAAAACCGTCTCAAAACGTTTTAAGGATTCATCAAGATAAACCTCCACTCCTTGATTCACCCCAAAAGGACACACCCCTCCCACCTTATGCCCGACCAAAACCTCCACTTCATCTGGTGCAAGCATCTTGGCTTTTGTCTTAAAATAAGCCTTAAACTTACTGTTGTCAATCTTAGCATCCCCGGCCATAACAACCAATACTGCATGGCCGTCCACCATAAATGAAAGCGTCTTTGCAATCCGGCAGGGCTCACACTTAAGGGCCGCTGCCGCCAGCTCTACCGTTGCACTGGACACATTAAACTCCTGAACCCGTGATTCCATACCATATTGACTGAAATATTTCTTAACCTTCTCTATTGACATTCTAATCTCCTGTTTCTGCTGCATCCTATAGCCATTGTTTTGTTATCAGCACCCAGCTCCCATGAATCAACGCACTGTGAGTTTATTATATCGGATCCGCTCTTTTTGTCAATCATACAACACCGTATTTTCTCTTTTCAGGTTATCCCTTAAAATCAGTCTCACATCTCCGCTACTACCACCTGCAGTCCTTCGAGAATCAATACCCCTTCCTCTGCTTCCGCATTTTTATCATTGCTCAGCAAAACCTTGCATTTTTTCCCATTTATGCCATTGATGGGCAGCCTCCGTCTTTCCGAACCAAAATTTCCTGCAACCAAAAGCTTCTGTCCCTCTCCCTGGCGGAAATAAGCCATAATTCCCAGCTCCTCCTCCAAAATCGGCACAGTCTTTCCATAAATAATCGTGTCCTGATACTTTGGGTCCTTTCTCAGTCGAATCAGCTGCTGATAAAACGAAAAAACACTGTCCGGATCCCCTAGTTGCTTTTCCAGATTAATCTCCTTATAATTCTCATTCACTTTTAGCCACGGCTCCCCTTTCGTAAACCCGGCATGTCTTTGGTCACTCCACTGAAACGGAGTCCGGGCATTGTCGCGGGAATATCGGCTCACCACCTCCATAGCCTCTTTAGGAGAAAGTCCTGCATTCAGGCAGACCTGATACTCATCCCGGCTGCTGATATCATCCACCTGATCAATGGCAGTGTAAATCTTATTCTCCATCCCCAGCTCCTGGCCCTGATAGATAAACGGCAAACCTTTCAGCATAAAATACAAGGCCGCCAAAAGCTTCTTTCCTTTCTCATTCCTGGCTTCTTCCGGCAGATAGTGGCTGACCCCACGGGGTTCGTCATGATTCTCTATAATATTGGAGTAAAATCCGACTCCCTCCATCTCTCTCTGGCTCTCAAAGCAGCACCGCTTGTAGTCATCCGGTGAGGGGATCCTGGCCCTGTACCATCCATCCACAGATTTTCCCTCCACCGTCTGCCGGAAATCAAAGATCGAGGAGAAATACCCGTCCTCCCCCGCAAAATCTGCCAGTTCTCCGTCCTTGGCGTTAAATACCTCCCCCACAGAAAACGCTCCATGAGGACGAAAAGTCCGATCCCGCATTTCACGCAGGAAATCTCCAATGCCAGTGGTGTCTGCCAGAACCGTACCCATATCGCACAGCTGATCTTCCCGGTCCGCAGGGTAATCCCGAAACATCTGAGGCTTTTTAATGTTTATGATCGCATCAATACGAAATCCAGCCAGGCCTTTATCCAGCCAGAAATTGATCATTTCATAAATCCGTTCCCTGACCACTGGATTCTCCCAGTTGAGATCCGGCTGTTTCTTGTGAAACACATGAAGGTAATACCAGTCGCTGTTTGGCATCGGCTCCCAAACCGGTCCGCCAAAATACGACCGCCAATTGCAGGGCAGCTTTCCATCCCGTTTTTTCTCAAGATAAAAATACTTCCCATATTCTCCCTCCGGATCTTCACAAGCCTTTTTAAACCATTCATGCTCATCTGAGCAATGATTGACCACCAGATCCATGACCACTCCGATCCCTCTCTTCTTTGCCTCCTCCAGCAGCTGATCCATATCCTCCATGGTTCCAAACACCGGATCAATCTGATAATAATCAGAAATATCATACCCCTGATCCGCACAGGGAGACAGATAAACCGGAGAAATCCAAATCAAGTCAATCCCCAGCTCCTTTAAGTAATCCAGCTTTTCCACAATTCCCCTGATATCCCCAATCCCGTCATGGTTGGAATCGTAAAAGCTTTTGGGGTAAATCTGATACGCCGTCTTTCCATGCCACCACTCTTTTTTCATCATAATATCCTCCTTGTAATTTCCTTTGCTGTGTCTGCCCTCCAGACAAACGACAAAAAAGCATTGTTTCCATCTTCAACAATGCTTCTTTGCCAATTAGCTGCCTCTTACCCGTACAGCCGTCCATACCGCCTTACCATCTCATAAAGCTTTCCTTTTAACTCCTCTGTCAAATCCGCCTCTTTCAGTCTCCACTTCCAGTTGATTCCGACAGTGGACGGTTTATTCATCCGGCATGCATTTCCATATCCCAGATAATCCTGCATGGGAATAATACATACCCTGGCTGCACTCCGCATAATCAGACTGATAAACGACCAGTTCAGCTCCTTCTTTGGTGTCCGTGTGTCACACAGATACTGCCTTGCCAGCTCCCTCTCTTCTTTTGTGATGCTGTCAAACCATCCACAGATCGTCTCATTGTCATGGGTTCCTGTATAAGCCACACAGTTCTCTCCATAGTTGTGAGGCAGATAATCATTGGCACAACCAGAATCCCGGGAGTCAAAAGCAAACTCCAGCACCTTCATCCCCGGAAATCCACTGTCCATTACTAGCTGTCGAACCGAATCTGTCACATACCCCAGATCCTCCGCAATCACTTCCCGGCGTCCCAGCGCCTCCTCTACCCTGGAAAACAAAGCCATCCCGGGCCCCTTTTCCCAGTGTCCGCCCACAGCCGATTCCGCCCCATAAGGAATGGAATAATACTCATCAAAGCCCCGGAAATGGTCAATCCGCACCACATCATACAACCGAAAGCAGTATTCCAAACGGGAAATCCACCATTCATAACCAGTATTTCCATGATAATCCCACTGGTAGAGAGGATTTCCCCAAAGCTGCCCTGTGGCAGAAAATCCATCCGGCGGACATCCGGCCACCGCCAGCGGTATATTATTCTCATCTAACTGGAAAAGCTCCGGCCGTGCCCACGTATCCGCACTGTCCATAGCCACATAGATGGGAATATCCCCTATCAGGCAAATCCCTTTCTCATTGGCATAAGCTTTCAGCCTCATCCACTGCATGTAAAATGTGTATTGCAGATATTGTTGGAACTCAATATCAAAATACAACTCCCTGCGGTAATAGTCCATGGCATTTCCCCACCGCAGCCGGATATCCTCGGCCCACTCTGTCCAGGGCGCTCCGTCAAACCGGTCTTTCACTGCCATAAACAGCCCATAATCCGCAAGCCACCAGTCATTGTCCGCCACAAAACGCTGATAATCCGGATTTTCACTGATCTGGCTGCGCTCATAAGCCTTTCTGAGCAGCGGATAGCGGGCTTCATACATTTTTTTGTAATCTATGGTTTCCGGCTCTTTGCCAAAATCCGCTGCCTCACACTCCTCCTCTGTCAGCACCCCTTCTCTTATCAGCTCTTCCAAGCTGATGAAATAGGGATTCCCGGCAAAGGTTGAAAAGGATTGGTACGGCGAATCCCCATAGCTGGTGGGCCCTAATGGCAGAATCTGCCAATATGTCTGCCCTGCCTCCCTCAGCCAGTCCACAAAATCATAGGCGCTTTGGGAAAAACATCCAATTCCGTACTTAGATGGCAGGCTTGTAATCGAAAGTAAAACCCCTCCGGCTCTGTTCATATAATAAAATCTCCCCTGATCTTTTAATAACTTAAGCTGCTTTCATATTTTATTCTCATAACACAGCCATCACTCCATAGTGGTCCGAAACTACAGGATATTTTTCTCCATTGCAGACCACACAGGAACAACGGACCGGAAGCTTTTGGCTGCACCAGATATAATCGATTCTCATTCCTTCCGGCTTCTTCTGATCTGACAGCCGCTCCCTCCAGCCGTCAATCATCTTTCCCACCGTTATGCCTGTATCTTTTTCCCGTGCCAAATGGTAGGTATCCTTCCAGCCGCTTCCGCTTACCAGATCATACCCCTCCCCGGAAATAATGTCAAGACTGTTAAAATCTCCCATCAGCCAAACCGGAATATTTTCAGAGTCAAGCCCTTGTGATTCCTTCAAACTCTTTAAATGGTTCTCCAGTCTCTCCCACTGTTCTTCAAATGGCTCTTCCGCATCATCCCACCAACCCATATGCACGGTATAAAACCATCCATTCTCTGTCCGGATTCCCAAGATACGGCGTGTTTTCCAGTTCTCATAATCATCACATCGGCTGATCCTGAAGGAATCTACTTGATAAATCGGCTGACGGCTGAATATCGCCAGTCCCTCATCATATTTTTCATATCCCAGCTTTGCAGGGACCCAGGTCCAGTAGTAATGTACATCCTCCCGGGCCAAAAGCCCGGCAAGTCTTGCCCCGTGATTATCCTGACGAACCGGTCCGGAAAATTCCCGGCATTGGATATACCCAGGCAGCTGCGATGCTTTTAAGGGTTCTGCATTTACTGACTGATTAACCTCCTGCATGGCAAAAACATCCGGAAGCTCTGTCAATATCACCTTTACAAACTGATGGAGCTTTCTCTCATAATCTGGTTCCTCCAGACTATGCGTGTTGATTGTGATGATCTTCATTGCATTTTTGTTCCTCATCATAAAATATCATTGATATCTGACTTCAGCACATCGGCCTTGGGCCCGTAAACGGCTTGAATCCCGTTATCCTTCTTCAATAGCCCTAACGCACCTTCTGCCTTCCAGGCAGGCAGCTCTGCAACCTTGGAAGCATCCTTTACCGTCACCCTCAGACGGGTCATGCAGGCATCTACCAGCGTAATATTTTCCCTGCCACCTAAAAGTGCAATGATCCGCTCTGCCTGGCTGTTTCCACCCTTTCCAGCACCTGCCGCGCTGCCGGCCGGAACTCCTCCGTCCTCATCTGCACCCTCATCCGTATAGTTGCCCAAACGCCCTGGTGTTGCAAAATGAAGCTTATCAATCATCACATAGGCAACCACATATCCAATGGCAAAAAACGCCAGCACACAAATGATAAAGTTAATCAAATCCCCTCCCAGTCCTGCCTTCACAGACATAGGTACCCGGGTAACAAATTCAAGATTCCCAAAGGAATGAAGCCGCAAATGTACGATTCCTGCCATGGCAAACGCACACCCCTGCAAAACCGCATACACTGCATACAATGGCAGAGCGCAAAACATAAACATAAATTCAAGTGGCTCTGTCACACCAGTCAAAAACACAGCCAGCACAGTGGAAACAAACATGGAGCGATAGGATTTCTTCTTATTTGCATCTACTCTGCGGTACATAGCCAGAGCGATTCCCAGCAAAAGTCCTGTTGCGCCGATCATCTGACCCACCTTAAACCGGGCTGGTGTTACGGTTGTCATCAAGTTTGTATAGGAAGCCATATCTCCTGCGTCTTTAAAGTTGATCAGGTCTGTCACCCATGCCAGCCACAGCGGATCCTGTCCAAACACCTGAGAACCTGCATTGATTCCGGTCTGAATCGTGTAGGTTCCGCCAAAAGATGTGTAATTCATAGGAATGGTCAGCATGTGATGCAGGCCAAAGGGCAACAGCAGGCGCTCCAGGGTACCATAGATAAAAGGAGCAAACACCGGAGAGGTTGCAGATGAGTTCGCAATCCACACGCCAAAAGAATTGATTCCTGTCTGCACCACCGGCCATATCACTGCCAACACCAGAGAAATAATCACAGACCAGGCAATGACCACCATGGGTACAAACCGCTTGCCATTAAAAAATGCCAGTGCATCCGGAAGTTTCCGGAAATTATAGTATTTATTATAAATCATTCCTCCTGCAAAGCCGGCAATGATTCCCACAAATACCCCCATATTTAATGCAGGTGCTCCCAGCACAGAGGTGAAATATCCATTCACCAGAATTTCCTGTCCAAACAAGGTATGTGTCACTGCTTCCGGGTCATTGAGCATGGCAGATGACACCCCGAAAATTGCACCAGTGATACAGTTAATCAAAATAAAGGCAATCACTGCCGCAAAGGCGCCGCCTGCCCGCTCCTTCGCCCAGGAACCACCAATAGCCACAGCAAACAGGATATGCAGATTATTAATCACTGCCCAACCGATATTCTCCATAGTACTGCCGATCATGGAAATCATGTGGATGTCCACACCAGCCATCTGCACCAGCTTCCCTAAACTGATCATCAGTCCTGCTGCTGGCATGACGGCAATAACCACCATCAACACCTTGCCCAGTTTCTGGAGAAAATCAAAATTGATAGCCAGTTTCTTTTTCTCCGGCTTTCCGGCCTCTGCATCTTTGTTTCCTGCCCCGTTCTCTCCTGAAAGCATCTCATTTCCAGCTGCTGTATCTGAGCTTTCCTCTGCTTCCAAAGTCATCAGAACATCTTTCCCGGCCACCACCGAGCCTTCCTCCCCTTTTAAAGTCTTTCCATCTACTCCACCACATACCAGCACTGGTGTGATAGGATTGATCTGTCTTTCTGCCAGAAATGCCAGATCCACTTCTGCCACCAGATCCCCGGCCTGAACCCGGTCTCCAGCCTTGACATAGACCTTAAAGCATTCTCCTTTCAGCGTTACAGTCTCCAGCCCCACGTGAACCAGCAGTTCCACTCCATCGTCTGTCCGAAAGCCAAAAGCATGCAATGTATCCGCCACCGAAGCCACTTCCCCTGTCACAGGGCTTAAGATCCTGCCGTTCTCTGGAATCACTGCCATACCATCACCAATAATCTTCTGAGAAAACACCGGATCAGGAACCTGATCTAATGCAACCGTTTTCCCATTCAATGGCGACAAAACAGCAATCTTATTACCGCTTTTTTTCTCATTCATTGCTTTCCCTCCTAATATTTATTCATCACACCAACCGCACACTTTGCGTTTAATCAGCGCAATCGCTTGCATTAAATATATACTGTTTGCATAAAAAATGCAACTGTATTTTTCATTTCCTTACCACTTCTCTACTTTTCACAAGTTTTTCCAGCTATTATTGTGCATTATGCCAATGCAAAAGTATTATCTTAGGAAAGCAACCAATAAATCAAAAAATGCCGCCAGTCTGCGCTTTATACGCTTCCTGACAACATTTTCATCTATTATCATTGCTTTTTATTTTGTATGGTTTTCTCCCTTTCTTCCTATCCCAAAAGTGGTACAATATAGGCCGTCCAAAGATAGCTGATCGGCATTACCAGCACCATGGCTGGTATCATCTCTGCCACCGGAAATTCCTTTACTTTTATCATGCGGAATCCGGTTGCTAAGAGAAGAATTCCACCACAAGCCTTGAAATCAGCAATCATGGCCTCACTGCAAAAAGGAATGATCAGTCCTGCCAACCCAAAAAGTGACAAAAAAACAACACACTGTGGCACTGCAATAAATGCAGTGGTAATACCCAAGGTACAGGAAAAAATCATAGCCGTTGGCAGATCCAGAACCGTTTTTGCCAGAAGAATACTGTGATCTCCTGTCATTCCGGATACAAGACTTCCATATATGCCACTTCCGCTGGCACAAAAAAGCACAATACAGGTAATCAGTACGCTTTGATAATCCTTTGCATGATTTTCCCCGCTGTTCCTGGTCAATCTGGCAATCCCTTTTTCCATCAGCATCGCCCCATCAGAAATCCGGTCTCCCAAATGTATAACCAGGCCCAAAATCGTCCCGGCAATCACTGCTAAAATTACTGCCGGCAGGTTTTTCATCAGCACAATGGAACTGATTCCCATAGCCATGGCACAAGCGCCAAAGGTAGTGTTCAGATTGATCTTAAAGTTTTCGCTAAACCTTGGCCCCAGCTTCATCCCAACCAATCCCCCCACAAAAATAGCACATGCATTTACAAGAATTCCTATAGGCATTTTATCCGTCTCCTTTTCTATTTCTTTTATTGCCTGCTTTATGCATTCGTTTGCACAATCCCGTTGACTTCATTCCCCATTTCTACTAAAATAATACCTATAAACAAAAAGATCCAACCAGCAGCAAGTGTCTGCTTTATCCGGCTGATCCGCCCTTTTCCTACTGCAGACACCACAATTTTTCAGGAGGTTTTCCCATGGCCGTCACCATCAAAGAAGTTGCAGCGCTGGCAGGCGTATCCCCTTCCACAGTCTCCCGGACCTGCAAAGACAATCCATCTATCAGCGAAGAAACAAAAGAAAAAGTCCGTCATGCCATGGCAGCACTTGGCTATGAACCCAATTTCCAGGCCAGCAACCTTGCCTCCCAAAACGCCCGGACGATTGGCATCATTTTACCCACCTCTGCCCGGGATGCCTACGAAAATCCATTTTATCTGGAAGCCATCCGGGGAATCAGCCAATACTGCAATCACCGGCAATATATCAACACGGTTATCACCGGCAAGGATGAGGAAGAAGTACTCCAGGCTATGCGCACCATGATCCGCAGCGGACAAGTAGATGGCTTTATTGTTCTGTATTCCAAACAGCAGGATCCGGTTATTGATTACCTCTGCAATGAAGGACTATCCTACGTTCTTATTGGAAAGGCATATCAGTTTGCCAATCAAACGGTCTATATTGACAATGACAACCTGCTGGCCGGCCAGGAAGCCACCGAATATCTGTATCAGCTGGGGCACCGCAAGATCGCCTATCTTGGCAGCGACAGCAGTCTGATGTTTTCCTCTGACCGCAAAACCGGTTATCAGGCTGCCCTGCTGCGCCATAACATTCCTCTGCGGGAGGACTACTGCGTGGAGGTTCCCTCTATCTCCAAAGATGGGGATATCCTGATCCATCGCCTGCTTCAAAAGGAGGACCGTCCTACAGCCATCATGGTCAGTGATGACATACTGGCCGTGGCACTGGAGCGGTCCTGCATTGGAATCGGTCTGTCCATCCCAGAGGATTTGTCCATTATCTCCTTTAACAACTCCCTATTTGCCCGGCTCACATCCCCTCAGCTGACCTCCATTGATATCAATTCCTGCCAACTTGGGATCGAGGCGGCATCCCAGATGATCAACCACATTGAAAACCCCAATCTTCTTGCCACTAAAATCATTGTGCCCCACTATCTGATTGAGCGGGACAGCTGCCGCAGGCTCCAGCTATAACCTGTCCCCATCTGCAATACGCCTCATAAATCACCAAAAATGCAGCAGAAGGCTGTCACACCTGATTCCAGGATGCCAGCCTCTGTTTGAACAGCTCTAATCTCCGCATTTATCCTCTCAGTTTCCCAATCCCTTTTCTGATCCGGGCCAGGGACTCTTCTTTTCCCAAAACCTCCATGATCTCCGTGGCGCCAGCCGGTGTCATCTGTTTCCCAGAAACAGCCGTGCGGACAGGCCACATGACAAATCCTGTCTTAACTCCCTTTTCTTCCACATACTTGGAGAGAATATCATAGAGGGCATCATTAGAGAAATCCTCCTGTTCCTCTAAAAGAGGCAACACATCCGTCAATACCTGCAAGGATGTCTCCACTGTGGATTTCATCTTTTTATGCGTATACATGGCCACGTCATATTCCGGCATCTCCTCAAAGAAGTCTATGTGTCCTTCAATATCCGGAAATATCTCGATTCTGGTTTTCACCATGGCCGCAATCTTTTTCAAATCCAGTTCCTTTTTAATCACCTGACGGATGTAAGGCTCAGCCATCTCATAGAATTTTTCAAAGTCCATGGCCTTTAAATACTCCCCATTCATCCATTTCAGCTTAGTCACATCAAACACAGCTGGTGACTTACTCAGATTGTGGTAATCAAACACCTGCACCAGCTCCTCAAGAGAGTATATCTCCCGGTTTTCCACCGGTGACCACCCTAGCAAAGCCACATAATTGACCACTGCCTCTGACACAAATCCCTGATCAATCAAATCTTCATAGGAAGCATGTCCGCTGCGTTTGCTCAGTTTTTTATGCTCCTCATTGGTGATCAGAGGACAATGGACATATACTGGAACCTCCCATCCAAAGGCAGCATACAGCCGGTTATATTTGGGCGATGAGGAAAGATACTCATTCCCCCGCACCACGTGGGTGATTCCCATGAGATGATCATCCACCACATTAGCAAAATTGTAGGTGGGGTAGCCATCTGACTTAATCAATACCATATCATCCAGCTCCGAATTATCCACCGTAATGTCTCCATAAATATCATCATGGAAAGTGGTGTTTCCCTCCCTCGGATTATTCTGCCGGATCACATAAGGCATGCCTGCTGCCAGATTCGCCTCTATCTCCTCTTTAGACAAATGAAGGCAATGCTTGTCATAGGCCATAATCTCCTCACCATTCACCGTAGTTTTCAGAGAATCCAGCCTTTCCTGGGTGCAGAAACAGTAATATGCCTCCCCCTTCTCAACAAGCTTTTTGGCATATTCCAGATAAATCCCTGACGCCTGGCGCTCACTCTGCACATAAGGGCCTACCCCGCCGTCCTTATCCGGCCCCTCATCATGAACCAGTCCTGTTTTCTCAAGCGTCCGATAGATAATCTCCGTGGCTCCCTCCACAAAGCGCTCCTGATCTGTGTCCTCAATTCTCAATAAAAAATCACCGCCATCATGCTTGGCAATCAGATAGGCATATAATGCTGTCCTCAAATTTCCCACATGCATCCGCCCGGTGGGGCTGGGCGCATATCTGGTCCTGATCCTTGTCATATTCTCAAATCTCCTTTTAACTTCTGAAATTTTAAAACATCCGTTCTCTCCCGATTATATACCAGGATATTCCAAAAGAAAAGCCATTTTTAGAGTATCTGGTAAGTTCCATCTCCCTCCCCATACACAGCCGAGGAATAAAACACCTTTGCCGCCTCTGCCAGGTAGAGGGTATCTTTGCTCCCTGCAGTCTCATAGCAGGAGTGCATGGCCAGCTGCGGCAGACCAATATCCACTGTATTTAAAGCCACCTGAGAATTAGAGATATTTCCCAGAGTAGAACCTCCCAGCATGTCTGAGCGGTTGAAAAACACCTGATAGGGAACTTTCGCCCTCTCACAGATAGACTTAAACAATGCACCAGAAACGGCATCTGTAGTATATTTCTGGTTTGCACTGTATTTAATAACAATTCCATCATTCATAAAAGGACGATTGGTTGGGTCCCCCTTGTCCGGCTGATTGGGATGGATGCTGTGGGCATTGTCCGCAGACACCATAAAGCTGGATGTTAGTGCCATCAGATACTCCTCCTGGGTACGCCCCAAAGCCCCGTTGATCCGATGTAGCACATCTCTCAGAAATGTAGAATCCGCCCCCTGTTTTGTACCGCTCCCCACTTCCTCGTTATCCAGAACACAGAAAACGGCCGCACTTTTTACTGGCTTCGCATCAAGGAATCCTTTCAGGGATGCAAATGCACACTGGAGATCGTCCAAATGAGGCGCAGCGATAAATTCCCCGTTAAGCCCCAGCACGGTCCCTTTCATCCTGTTATACAAAAACAGATCCATGTCCAGAAGATCCTTTTCTTCCACACCTGCTTCTCCTGCAATCAGGCTTCTGAATCCATTAGCTGCCTCTCCATCCCCAAACAAGGGCAGCAAATCCCTCTGGGCATTAAATTCATATCCCTCATTGACCTTACGGTTTAAATGAATCGCCAAGTTGGGAATAACCAGCAAGTCCCGGTCTACATGGACGAGCCTTTCTTCCACGCCCTTCATCGTGCGCACCACCACGCGGCCTGCCACAGACAAGGGCCGGTCCAGCCAGGGTGAACACAGCAACCCTCCATATTTCTCCACATTCAACTTTACATATTTTTTCTCAACCTGAATCTCTGCATTGTCTTTGATCTTCAGCGCCGGAGAATCGCTGTGGCTTGCCATGATCTGAAATCCCATAAAATCCGGTTTGGGAATACGGAATGCGATCAACGCTGAGTTGTTTCTTGTAACATAATATCCCTGTCCGCTTTTTAACTGCCAAGGTCTCCCCTCCAGGAGATGTTCATATCCGGCATTTTCCAACATTGCTCCCATATTTGCCACCGCATGAAAGCTGGTAGGACTTTTGTCCAGAAAATCCAGAAGCTCCCGGTTGACTTTCTCAAATACAATCTTTTCCCAATCCATTGCTCTTATCCTTTCTTAATCTCTGTTTTTTCGGTAACTCTCGCCACACGTCTCTCTCCGGACGGCACTCTCCCACGATGTTTTTCTTTCCGGGTAATGCTATATCCGTACCTTAGTCCATACCCCGGAGCGAAATCTCCAATTCGTCAGCACAAACCGGCTGATTTGATCCGCCAGTACGCCCAGCCAGATGCCGCTAAGCCCCAACCCCATGGCATAGCAAAAAAGGTACGATGCCAAAGGACGGATAATCGTCACGCTGAACGTGGAAGCCAATGTAGTGAAAAGCACATCCCCTGCTCCCCGCAGGCATCCCATATATATCACCTGTGCAATCTGCAGCATTACGATCCCCACAATCAGCCGCATAATCACTACACCCATTGCCACAATATGATCCTCCGCAAAATATAGCCGGTACAATCCCTCGCCCCCGAAAATATAAACAAATGCCAACACCACAGAAATCCCATTTCCCATGCGCTGACAGATTTTTCCGTAAAGCTTTGCCATCTCCGCCTTCTGCTCCCCCAGGCTGCGTCCAATAAGAGCCACTGCCGCTGCCTGCATACCATCTCCAAAAGAAAAAGACAAACTCATTACATTCATGCCTACCTGATGAGCTGCAAATGCCTCAGTCCCAAGCTTGGCAGCCATAACAGCCACAGACATAAAACCCACTCTCATCAGTATTTGTTCTATAAAAATATTACTTCCGATTCTCACAATCGTCTGTAAGGTATCCAATGCCGGCCTCACCTTATTTTCAAATATATACGGGATGCTGACAAAACTGCTTTTAGGAAGAATGGAAGCAATACTCATGCCGCATGCTACCACCGTGCCAAATACAGTTGCCAGGGCTGCCCCTTTAATCCCCATGGCCGGAAAACCAAAATTTCCGCCAATCAAAAGATAATTCCCCGCCATATTCACAAGATTTGCAGTCACATTTGTCTTCATGGCAATTCGTGTGCGTCCGGCTCCCCGCTGGGCGGCATTAATCACCAATGAGATAATATTGAACAACATCCCACCGACAATAATCCTAAAATAAAGCACAGCACTTTCATGGGTGTCTTTGGCGGAACCACACAAATGGATCAATGGATCCGCAAAGCATACTCCTGCGGCACTAATCAGTGCCCCTGCCACAACCACCAGGACCAAAGCCAGCAAAAGCGTCTGATTAGCTCCATATTGGTCATTCTGCCCTTTTCTTCTGGCAACGATTGCCGAAACCGCCACATTCATAGCAAGAAACATGGCTAGGGCTATGAACTTAGGCTGAGTAGTCAGTCCCACTGCTGCCACTGCGTAAGCCCCAATCGTACTTACCATCAGTGAATCCACCATCCCGGCAAACGCCACAAAAAATGACTCCAAGACAGCCGGCCAGGCCATCTGAAAAGCTTCCCGAATGTAAGTCCTGTTCTCAGCAACAAATCTCTTTGCTCCTGCCACCATTACTCCATCCTCTCTAACACCTTCCACAGCCTTTGCATGTCTCCATCCGCAAAGCAATATCCGTTCATACCGCAAGCACATGCCCCGTCAATATTTGCCGGCATATCATCAATAAAAAAACACTCCTCCGGCTTTATATGAAAGCGGTTAAAAAGATGCTGATACATCTCCCTCTGCGGCTTCATACATTTCACTTCTGCGGAAAACAAAAGTCCGTCAAAACAATCCACTGCCGGAATCACTTCCTTGTAACAATCCAAAAGACGGATCGCTGCATTGGAACACAAATAGATACCAAAACCCTTTTCCTTCAGCTTACGAATTACCGGCTCCATTTCTGTATAGGTCCACATACAATATTTGTGCCAGTCTCTCAAGCATAGAGCCGCCACATCATGCAAACGCTCCGGAAGCCTTTTACAAATAGACAAAAGTGCTTGATTGTCCGTCAAAAGCCCCATATCCATCATCACCCATTCCGGCGATACAAACACAGCTGTATGGACCCGCTTTCTGTCATGCTCATCTTCAATATAGTGTTCACACACTCGCATGGCATCATACCCCACCAACACCTTCCCCATATCAAACACAATATTTTTTATCATGACATATCCTCCCAATCGTCTGTTCTCCGAATAATTGATTACCCGAGCCGGTTCTTCTACTCACATTTGACTACCTGCATTCCGTTTTTCCAGCCGTTCTTCCATTATACACCTCGCCTTGTTTTCTGTCATTCTCTTTTTGTCTTTTCTAAACCCATTCTCCCTTCCCCATGCCCTCTGTTTTTCTATCCTTCTATAATATCAGCCTTACTTTTTTACAGACAAAAACAGCCTCGCAAAATCCATTTCCTAAGATTTCACGAAGCTGTTCCTGTTAATTCGTTACCCAGGCTCCATCCTTGCCGACCCGATAACCATCGATCTGTGTGTCCACTGCCATTGCAAATTTGTTGGTCTGATCCCCCGGATAAAAATAATACCATTTTCCATTGATCTCATACCATCCTGTGACACATTCCCCACTGGGTCCCACATAATAGAATGTCCCGTTTGTATCGATCCATCGGTTCGTAGCCATTCTGCCATCTTCATTCATCCAGAATTGGCCGCCATTGGTAATAACCCATCTGTTAGCAGCCATTGAACCGTCTGAGCTGTAATAATACCAGGCATTCCCTCTCTCAACCCATCCGGTCTCCGCATGACACACCATAGCCCCGCCAAAAACCATCATTGCTGACAAGACCCATACTGCCAGGATTCTTTTTCCTGCTTTCATGTTTCCACCTCCTTTTCTTCTTTTACTTGTGTATCATTGCACCCATTTGCCATCTGACCCTACCCGATATCCACCAGGTACCAGAGCATCTGATGCCATTACACCGCTTTTCAAGAAATAATAATAATCTCCATTGATGAGCTTCCAGCCGTTTTTCATTGCATAACCATTTTCCTGGAAATAATACCACTTTCCATCTTCCATACAAATCCACTCATCCCTTGCCATAATACCATTCTCATTAAACCAAAAATATTCACCATTTAGCTTCACCAGCTCACTGACAAGCCGGTTGCCATTTTCATTGACATAATACCAGAATTCACCATCATTGACCCATTGCTTCGCTGCCATAGTCCCATCATCATTCACCCAGTAGGGACCTCCCTCTGTATGAATCCAGAGATTTTTGGCAACCGTCCCATCATCCAGGTAGTAAAACCACTGGTTGCCAGTCTTTCCCCAATCTGCAGCCAGCGTCACCACAGAAGAAAGCATAGAAAGTACCATTACCATTGCTGTTATCACTATCAATTTCCGTCTCATAGAAATAATCTCCTCTCCTCAAATTTTTATCTGATGCAATAGATCAATCATACCTTTTTAAAGTATTGTTTGTCAATGTTTTTCCCCTTTTCATTTCTGAAATTTTTATTTCATTTTACAATATTGTAAGATCTCCGCCTACACCTGCTTTACTCTAGATGTAAAACCACAAAAACGTGCGGAAAAGACTACTGCACGGAATATCCAGTCTATAAACATTCCCCACCAAATTCCCATTACCCCAACTTTCCAGATCTTCACAAACAAACATGCAAATCCAATGCGGAAGGTCCACATAGAAAACACTGACACTGCCATGGTAAACCGCGCATCCAATCCGGCACGCAGTGTATTGGGAAGGGGAAATGCCAACGGCCACACCACCATTCCTGCTGCATGCATCAATATCATCCTCCGTGCCAATTCTGATGCTTCCTGGGACAAATGGTACATCCCTACAATCGGATGGCTGAAAAAAACCATAAAGCCACAGATTACCAGCAGCAATCCATAATTTACCATAATCAGTTTTTTCGTATATTGCTTAGCCTGTTCATATTCTCCCGCTCCAACGCACTGACCCACAATCGTAATCAGCCCCAGTCCTAATGCATTTCCCGGCAAATATTGGAGCGTAACCAAATTGGAAGCCACTGCAAAGCTTGCAATCGCTGCTGTTCCCAAGGTGGAAACCAGGCTCTGCAATGCAATTTTCCCAAATTGAAACATTCCGTTTTCCAGTCCGCTGGGGATTCCCACTCCCAAAATCTTCTTCATCATTTCCCGGTTTGGCCGCAAGTCCTTAAATCCGGATATATGAATAATATTATCCTGTCGTGTTATTAGATATCCCATCAGAACAGCTGCTATAATCCGGGAAATCAATGTAGGGATAGCAACGCCCTCCACCCCCATTTGAAGCCCATAAATACAGAGCCCGTTTCCCAAAATATTGATCCCGTTCATCACCATAGATACAAGCATGGATACCTTGGAATTTCCCATGGAACGAAATAATGCAGCCCCTGAATTATACAGGGCAAGAAACAGATAGGATAATGCTGTAATCCGAAAATAAAGGGCCGCATTTTCCATGACTGCCTCTTCTGCCTGTCCAAAAATCCATTCCAGAAGATGACGACCCCCCAGTAATGCAATCCCTGCAAACAAACATGAGCACATCACAGTAACCAGAATCAGCTGTCCCGCCCCATGACACGCTATCTCCAGTTTTTGTTTTCCGATATACTGAGAGCACACCACAGCCCCTCCTGTAGCCAAAGCAGCCAAAAGCTGAATAATCAATATGCTGACCGAATCCACCAGTGCCACGCCAGACACGGCCGCTTCTCCCACAGCTGCCACCATCACCACATCCACCATCCCTACAAGTACAGTCAATATCTGTTCTATGATCAGTGGTCCTAATAATTTTATTAAATCCTTTTTCGAAAATAACATATTCATTTTCCCTCTGCATTCCTGTAGATTGAATAGCAGCCTTAAAAGGACTATGAAATCCCAAAGGCTGCTATTTGTCTCCATATCAGTCCAAATGTGCTCCACATTTCGGACAGAATTGATAGTCCTCATCTGTCTCAAATCCACAGTTTTCACAGTGCCGTTTTCTGCCATTGTTCCAATAGGTATCCGGAATAATATTCTCTGGAAGAGATACAATTCTCCTTCTCTCAAGCTCTTTTCCCAATGTCTGATCTATGGGAATCCGCTTGTCACAACAGCTGGTTTGCACATAGTAGCTATATCCCCATTTAAACACCGGAATAAAGAACAGGCTCAGATAAGAATATACCTGATAAACCTCCAAATGCCCATATCTGCCACAGCTTCTGCACACGACTGTCTGATCAAAGTTCAGTTGTTTCCTTCCCTGGCTGATCCCCATGATAAAGAACATGACTGCATCCTCCATTCTTCTTTTGTGTACTGCTTCCTTCCACTTTTTCTTGTTTTCTTCCCCCTGCTATCCCTATACTTAAAAGGAGCCACATCATAGGTGCCACAATAGGAAGATTGATGTTTATAATGGCCTGAAATGCATAACACAAAACAGCCCCAAAAGCTCCCGTAATAATCGGATTTTTATTCATATTTTTTTTCATATTCCATAGTGATAACACCAAAAAAGCCATGTATGTGAATAAGCCAGCAATACCAATCGTCACCAGATATTGTATATATTCATTGTGAACACTATCATAAAACTGCCCTGTTGCCAAAACCATCTCATGTGGGATCTGATCCATGGTCAAAATACCAAAAGTATCCGGTCCATATCCCAGTATCTTAGTGATCAAAGGAAATTCTCCGTATATTTTCAAAGCAGCTCCCCAGATATATCCCCTGTTTGTTCCCCATTCTTTTGAAAAAATCAGGTAATTTCTGGCCGCATCATACCGCTCCGGATGTCCGCCCAAATTAGCATCAAACAACACTGCCAAAACAGCCAGAATCACAATCGCGGAAAAAGCACCCCATATACGCACAAACAAATACCCATTGTCCGTTCCTGCCTGTCTGCATTTCTTATCATACCGCAAAAACACCAGCACCAGAACCCAAAGAAGAATGACCAGAAACGGCAGGATTCCCAGACCGGTAATAACCCGAAACAAGCTGTCCAGACCAATCACCTGATTTTCATAAATCCGGCTGATCTTATCTATACATAGTATGATTGTGAAGAACGATGCCAACATAATCAAGTACCTTTTTACACATTCCCGATCCCTGAATACCACAAAGGGAAACAAGCCAAAAAGAGCACCTATGGCCAAATAAGCATTATCGCTGCATCCCATAATAATAGCAATGAAAGAAACACTCATGCAAAAATAGTACCATATGGTTTTCCTGTTTGTTTTTGCCGTAATAAACATAGTCGCAGCAAAACCCATAATCATTCCCACATATGCGGTATAAGAATTAATATTGCCCACTGTTGAGGTAAAAATATCTGACTCCTCTGGATCTGTAAGAGGCCCGCGGAAATTAAGTATATCCATTCGAAAATAATCTGTAATTCCAATGATGCACATAATCATCCCTGTAACCAAAAACAGATCCATAAACCAACTCTTTGGCTTCCAAAAACGGCTTATTACTAAATAAGACAGCACATACAGCATAGTGAGAAACATTCCACTATATCTTCCCTCATTCCCCCAAAAGGCCTCATAAAAATATTCGGAATGAAAGGTAGACAAAGCAACTGCCAGACCAAATAAAACAACGGCAATATCGGATAACAGAAATGTTTTTTTCCAATTTTTCGGCAGCAAGCCTGACATCAGCCTTCTCACATACGCACATCTGTACTTCACACAATCCACTGCCATCATCCCAATGCCTGCTATCAATAAAAGACCTAACATCCCCAGCACAGACACATAATAGCATATATATTTTACATCCATAATGTTCATATATGCTTTATCATAAATCAGTGGAAAAACCACCACTAATATCAGTACACACACACTGATAATCCCATTGGTAATGGATGAACATACAGATGCAAAAGAATCCTCTGCTTCATTTTGCAGTCTCTTTCCTTTTTTTACAATCTTCTCCATCTTGCAAATGCCTCCGTCCATTTTTATTTACTGCCTCAGTATACCATTTTTCTTATTATTTCGCAACTTACAGTGCAGTTTCTTAATTGTTAATTACATTTTTGAAAAAGGTCTATCCAAACCATAGAATATCGTTTATAATACTTTTGTTTAAAAAAGCTGACAATTATTCAGGAGGTTATTTTATATGAAATTAAAATCAATTTTACTTGTTACCAGCTGTGTTTTCTTGTTATGCGGATGTACAAAAAGCAATATCATTCGCCCCAACGAAACAATGGCGCCAGATTTTAATCTGTATATGGATATTGAAATTGATGTGGATCAGCTTCATGATAATGTGGATGATATCTACTTGGATCCGGATGACTATCCCATGGCCTCTGCCATTGACTTTGAGCTTCATCTAGACGAAGCTTACATCAATATTGATGTGGTTGTCAAGGATGGAACTTCTCCAGAGGACACTTCCTGGTATGCTGACCAGGCTATCAAAGGTATTAATGATCAGGTCGCTGTCCAAGATTTTTCTTATGGAGAATCAGATGAAGATACCTTTGGCGGACTATACCAGGATAACGAGATCCATTTAAAGGTATATGATGAAACTTCTTACAAAAATGGGACTCCTATCTTTGAAACCACGATTCCAATGGATGAGTATATGACCTTTGAGATCGGTTCCTGATAAGAATAAAACAGAAGGCCGTAATGGCCTTCTGTTTTATTCTTATTCTTCTGCCTGCTCAGAATTTTCATTTTCTTCCTGAGCTTGTTCTTCGTTCTGATCCTCTTCACTCTCCTGATTCTGTCCCTGTCCGGAAGTAATCACGGATGATGTGGTTTCTGTATTTTCTACAGATGTCTCAGTCTGAGCATCACCTTCATTTTCCCCAGTCTCGTCTGTCATCTCAGCTTCTTCTGAGGTTTTCTCGCTGCAGGTCACACGAATTGTCACCACTTCATTTTTCTTCATAATCACAAAAGAATTACCAGAATCCGTATTGCCGGAAGTCCCATCTGCTATTGCACCAGTTACAATCTGATCATATATTGTGCCTCCCTGCTCCTGTCCTAAGGAAGCCACCAAAAGTCTCTGAAGCCCTTTATCAAATGCTGCCAAATCCTCATCAGAAGCTATGATGCTACGATTGTATCCCAGCTCAAAAGTATAAGGAACATACCTTGCTGATTCTGGTTTTACAATTTTAGAATAGGATGCAGCTATAATATCCTGATTGTCTTCTGTTCTGAAAATGCTGTATTTAACATTTTCATTATCATTTGCTTTATATGTGTCTGTGGGATACAAATTGCTGAAATCAACAGACAGTTCGCCTATATCTCCTCCATCCTCACTTTCCATGGATGCAGCCACAGCCGCTTCCTGCGCTGCTTCTATGGCTGCTGCGCGCCTGTCCTTAATATCTTTATACAGCTCATTCGCTATATCGGAAAAAATCTTATCCATGAATACCTGCATTTCCGCCTGATAATGTGACCGCAGCGTTGAGTTTGCATAATCCCTGGTTTTAGCCTCTGCTACCGTAGCATCCAATGCCATCTTTGCTTTATTGGGAGATGGACGCGATTCCTTCTTCTCCTTTTCTCTGGTTTCTCTGGCTATCTGCTCATCAGTCTTATCCAGCCTGTGTCCGTCAGACGCCAGCTTATAACCCTCAACCTCCGTATCACTCATCATATATCCACCAGGGGCCATATGGTAAATCAATCCTGTATCCGGGTCTGTCAGCCAACCCTGTTTTGCTGTGCTGCCATCTGCATATTGATATTGCCAGCCATGACCATCATGAACCCATCCTGCATAGGAAGTCAGCCCCATAGATGCGCTTATTGATATGGCCAAAAAAGATGCTGTTAGTACTTTCTTTCTCATAAATTATTACCTCCAAATTTAGTACAATCTTCATTCATGAAAAAAGCATACCATATTTTCGTATATCCAGCAACTATCCAATTCCTGAAGTTTCCTAAATTTTTATTAAACCATTGGAAGAAAAATGTAATAATATTCATAAATAATTGCTGCTATACAGCGTACCAAACACATACAATGCCCCCATTTAAGAGGCATATCGGAAAGTTTTCCTACCTGCTTAAATAGGGGCATGTTATTTTTATATTACTTGACAGATCCCATTATTCTGAAAAATCACATTAATTTCCTGTGGTCAGATCTGATACAAACGGGCTCTGCATAATTGTAACACCATTAACAGTGCCGGCAACGGTTTTCGGGGAATCCCACTTCTCGCTCACGCCATCTGCTCCACGGCCACCCTTGCTGGTATCCAGAATATCCAGGTTCTTATCGCTGGTATACAGTTTAAGAGCTCTGTCCTTCACATAGAAGTACCAGTCATCGCCATCCTTGGCAGCAACTTTGGACTTCTGAATATTACCACTGGTATTCACCAGATAATACTTCGTGTTAGCATTAGCCCACCGGGAAATATCAACATAAGAAACCGTCTCATTATTATCATTTACAAACGTTCTAGCATTTCTTCTGATACCATTGCTTCCACTGGTTGCAACCTTAGTAACACGCACACCCGCTGCATGTAGATCTACTGCACCTGTACTATTAGCACTAACTCTGACAATCTGGTATTTATCATCACTATCAGCTTTAATTCTGCAGCCCATGCTGTAGATGTACTTGTTGTCATCAACCCCTGTCAGGCCAGCGCCTCTGGTTCCTACACCGCCAGTCTTGTTGAACATGAAGTTATAGGTATTACCATCAAGCGTTACGGTAGTTGCACCAGACTTCATAGCTCCGTCTGTATCTTCATCACTGCCAAAATAGTACAGAGACAGAACACGGTTGCCTTCTACATGGCTGTATGCGTCTGCGGAAGTGATGGAACCGCTTGCATTGCTGTAATTGGTGTTAGTAGCGGCAAGAACTTTCTGCCAAATGGTAGCAGTCTGATCCTTATCCAAAAGATCCTCTAACTCATCAGAATCCACACCATCATCCAGTACTTCAACAATCTCACCAGTACTCTGGTCAACAATCATCAATACCAGACCATTCAGCATAGCGCCACCCTTGTCATTTCCATCCCCTTCTGGGCGGAAGCCATAGTACTTCCCTTTGATCTTCTTGATCTGGCCGGAAACTACCTTTCCATCTCCATCGGAGTAATACCATCTCTCGGTCTCATCATCTGCGTCAGCAGCAGCAAAGGTGGTGGAACCATAGTTGCTCTTAAATACATTGTCATTGTCCTCGTGAGGAGCAACTACCTTGAACCAGCCCTTGGTCACGCGAGCACCATCTTCGATGTCATTGAAGTATCTCCAGCTTGAGGTGGATGCCCAGGTTGCAGTAGAATTCGTAGTGTTGCCATAAGTAGCCAAGGTCCACTCGTAAGTCATTACGCCACGATTATCAAAGCCGTATCTTTTGCCGTTGATCTTCTCTTCTTTGATCTCATTGTCAGTGTCATTATATCTCTTCTTACCATTGGACTTGAAGTTGAACCAGTACTCCATGTCGTCATCTTCATCATCATCATAGACATAGACCTTTTGCCAACCAGTTTTCATAGCACCATCATCCCAGTTGCCCAGGTAATACACAGCACTCTCCCAACCATCGTCATCAGTCTGTCTCTCACCATCCACTACCCAGCCATACAGCATCTTACCGTCATCATCAAAGGCATATCTCTTTCCGTCAATGGTTCTGAAGCGAGTGGTTGTGCTGCTGTCCGGAGCCTTGTAGGCCTTACCATTGGACTGCATGTAGTAGTAGTGATACTCAGCAGGATCATCATCCTCATCCTGGTCCTCATTCACAACCTTTACCCAGGTATTGCGAACCATCACACC
>JAAWEL010000086.1 GCA_022794255.1 Lachnospiraceae bacterium | reverse complement strand
TGAGAATGACCTGAGAGTATGGAACCTGTCTTTTGCCCTTCCTGGGCACAAAAATCCAATCATATTGTATCATAGATTGAATTTTTTTGAAAGAGAAAATCTGTTGTCGCGGTTGCTGTCGGTACATTGGAGACCGTCTTTGTCCCAGAGGTTGTTGTCGGTGCATTGGGAACCGTCAAATATAAAAAGAAGAAGGTGGTTGAATGAAAGCAACTGTATTAGGCGTACAGCCGGTTGATTATGTCAGCAAGCGTTCTGGCCAACCGGTCAAAGGTATCACATTTCATGTCATGCATAAGGACCAGCAGGTACGTGGGGATGCCGTATCCAATGTATTCGTTTCAGACAATCTTGGTATCCCCGGAATCATAGACATTGCTCCCGGCACCTGTATCGATGTGGAATACAACAACCGGGGCTATGTCTGTGGCTTGACAGTGATTCCGCCTTCCAAGTAGCATCAGCCGGCCGTCAAGGGTTCAGGGTGGAGATTTTCCTGATGCATTACCAGGAAAATACTACCCGCCCCTTTACGGCCTGGATATCTGATACTATCCTGCTGGTGGTTGATAGGCGCACTCTCCTATCAACCGCCTTGTCTATCCGTAATATCTGCTGGTAGGAATTTCTGTGCCTTCGGGCGGGAAGTCCCGCTAGTATTACCGGGACTTCTGTCGACAAGGTTAAAAAGCCACCACAAATCAAGGGTTTCTGGCTGTCGACATCACTTTGTCGATAAGTCGATACTGTCGAAAAACAACCACAAATTAGGGTTTTAAAAAGCCCAAAATTATCGTCCCAGATGCCAGGTACAATTCTTTACGCCACAGTTTAACCAGAAAAACACGTTTTAAGTTTTTCGAGACAAAAGTCGTAGGCGCGCCAGCAAGCTAGAAAATAAGTCCGTTTCCGGACTGACAAAAAATAGTGGGGGAATAAAAATGGCACAAACGGATACACAATCACGCAAATGGCAGATTACCATCAACAATCCTGCCGAAAAGGGTTACACCCACGATTTTATTAAAACTACTCTTTCTGACATGAAATCTCTCATTTACTGGTGTATGTCGGATGAGATAGGCGAAAATGGTACCTATCATACACACATTTTTCTTCAAAGTCGTGGAGGAACGAGGTTTTCAACACTGAAGAAACGTTTTGAAGGTGCCCATTTTGAAATGGCTAAAGGTACCTCTCAACAAAACATGGAGTATGTTTCCAAAACCGGCAAGTGGAAGAATAACAAAAAGTCCGAAACATCTGTCCCTGACACCTTTGAGGAATTTGGTGAAATGCCAGTAGAGCGTCAGGGCCGCAGGAATGATCTGGATGATCTTTACAGTATGATAAAGGATGGTTATTCCGATTACCAGATACTGGAAGTCATGCCGGAAAGTTTAACACAGCTTGACCGGATTGACCGGGTTCGTCAAGTGCTTAGGTATGAAGAATTTAAAGATCGATACCGGGAAATTAGTGTCCACTACATATATGGGACTTCCGGTGTTGGAAAAACCCGTTCCGTTATGGAGAATTATGGTTATTCCAATGTTTACCGCGTAACGGATTATATACATCCTTTTGATGGCTATAAGGGACAGGATATTGTAGTGTTCGAGGAATTTCGTTCCGGCTTCTCTTTCACAGATATGCTGAACTACTTGGATGGATATCCTTTGGAATTGCCTTGCCGTTACGCTAACAAATATGCCTGTTATACAAAGGTATATATTGTGACTAATATTCCGATCTCCCAGCAATATACTGGTGTCCAGACGGATAGTCCGGATAGCTGGATGGCATTTATTCGCCGGATTAAAACAGTTACTCAGATTCTTCCTACTGGCTCTCACACTCAGAAAATAGAATTTACTCCGGATGGTTTTTACCGGATGTTGGATTGCGAGGTGTCTCCCTTTGATTGATTTTACAAAATTGGAGCTTCTCTTCCTCCAGAAGATGATTTCATCCAATATCCGCGATTTAGAGCGGAGGATAGAGCGGAATGAAAGGTTACTATCCACCATCTACAGGGAGGATGTACAGGAGAAGATCGCTATAACAAGTTCGGAACTCCGAAATATGCGCTCTATCCTCTCCCGTCTGGAAGATGAAATCTCACGGATAGCTCTTTCGTAATTATTCGTATTAAAGTATTGTTTCGCGAATAGTTGGATAGATGCTTTTATCTGAGAGTCTCTTCTGCCTTTATCATATCACGGAGGGTTTTTATGGACAAGCGCTTTTTTTCTGGTTTGTTGGTTTTGGCTATGGTGATCTCTTTAACATCCCCAGCATTTGCTTCCCAGCAGGCTACGCCGTCTGATGCTGATATTTTAGATGAGTATTTTGGAGGTTCGGATGTGGAGCCTTTCGATCCTGTTCTGGATCCGGATAATGGCTTTGTCGGTGAATCAGTTTTGCGTTCTTCGATTTCCGCTGTTAAAAATACCATTTCTTATTCTGGTTCCTATTTAACTATGGCTTATTATGATATGCAAAGCAATATTAAAAACGTTTCATACAAGCTTGATTCCAGTGGTTATGCCTCCATTCCGCGTCCTTCTGATTGTGCCAGGATTTACTATTTTAGTGTTATGCTCACTTCCTCTTCCCTTCCTCGTCCTGGTACTTATTCTTTTACTTGTGATTTTACGTCTAATACAGGATTTAGCTATAAGTCCTGTCAGATTTACAGTACCAAGAAGAATCTTAATGCTTCAGAGCAGGCAGCTTCTTACTATTCACCTACGTTTGTGTATTCTTCTGGTGACTGGCAAGCATCCTGCACGATTGATATTGGCAGCAATTTAAATTCTCTTTCTTATGTTGTTTTTGCTGCTGATTCAAATAATGCTCCTTCCTATCTTCCTTATGGCGGTTATGTGCGGGTGAATTTTACAAAGACTTCTGACCCTCCGGACACAACTACTGCAGGCGGAGTTTCTACTCCTGAGGATGTACAGCAGAACATTTCCAACAGCTCTACTCAGATTGCAGATAATACTTCTGAGATGGCTGAGACATTAAAAGAGATTGTTCAGACAATCAGTAACCAGCTGGCTGCTTTATGGGATCAGATGTTTAATTTAATCCATCTCCCTGATCTGGCTAACCGGAATCAGAATACCGATCGGATTGTTGACGCGCTGGGAGATAAAATTAATGTGGTGGTGGAAAATAACTTAGAGATTGCCCAGGAAATCAAGGATAATGCCGATAAAAATGCATCCGATATCATGAACAATGATAACAAAAATACAGATACCATGGTAAATGGCTTTGACAATTCTGGATTAAATTCAAGTAATACTACTTTGGATTCTTCCCTCACAGAATATGACAATGTGGAAGGCGCTATTTTAGATTCTGTATCGGGTTATATTACCGATTTTACCATGCCCTCTTACTCACTCCTTCCTCCTGGTATCCTTACTGCCTGTCTCTTTTTTGGAAACTGGCTTCAGCGCCTTTTTGAGGGGATTGGTTTTTTTAATTTCCCTATCACGCTTTCGCTTACCATGATTTTTGTCCTGATGCTCATTGGATACCATCGGTTTCGCTCGGGGTGAATGTATGTTTAAATTTTTTGAATCCATATCCAACCTTATCGGGATTATTGTCAATTTTGTGGTTTCGGCCTTCAAAATGACTATGATGATCATTACCCAGATTCCGCAGGCAATTGCATTTGTTGTCACTTCTGTGGCTTATCTTCCGCCCTTCCTGGTGACGTTTGTTTTATTGTTTGTGGCCACGGTTGTGATTATCAATCTGATTAATAAGGGGAGTTAGCTATGTCAGAATTTTTTGATTTTACCATTTGGTGTGCTAAGCAATTTACCGGGTTTTTATTTGCCCTGCCTTTTGCGGACGGTTTTGCTTTCGGCCATGCTTTAGTGGCTGTTTCTATTCTTGCGGTTTTGATTGCATCTCTTGTAGGCGTGCTTCGAGTTGCTAATTTGTCTCCGGAAGCTCATGCAAAACGTCCTCCATCAAAGAGGTGATTTCTATGTGCTTGATTTTTCGTGTTTTCCGAGTTTATATGATATGTCTTTTCGCTTTTTTATTGTCCTGGTTTTGTTTTATAGAGGGGTTCGCCTCCCAGGCAACTCCCTCGGATGCGTTGATTTTTACAGAGGAAGAAGAGGAGGTTCCTTTGGAGGAGCTTGACGGGGATCTTATAAATGATTTGAATCCAGTGTATGATTGTTCTGTTTTTATGGATGTTCTTTCCCTATACGCTAGTCCTTCAGATGCCACTGCCGCGAGTTTAGAGCATATCGAAGCTATGTTAAAAGACATTCATACCCAGATTGTCCCGCCAGTGGTTGAGGAGGAAGATTTTGATGCTTTTGGGGATGATTTCTTGGACTTTGGAGTTGAGGCTCTTGCTTTATCTGATTCTTTCAGCCTTGATCGGAACGTTATTATTTATGAAGGAACTTGGCAGGGTTCAGCTGCTCGTCTCGTCCTCCCTGCTTCTACTGCTGTTACTTTGTTTGTTTCTTCAGATGGCAGCCTCTATAACGTGGGTACTACGAATCTTATAGGAAAGATATTTTATGGTGATTTCAATCCTCTCTCCTATGACATGTATGTTTTTACTCTGACACCTTCCCTGGCTAACAATGCCAGCGCTATTTATAATAACCGGTTTCCTAGTTACTGCACCCATTATTATGTATCTTCCGGGAGTTTAAGAAACTCGGTTTCCTACGGCCTTTTTAAGGTTGACCGGGTAATCCATACCCCATCCGATCTTCCGGAGAGTGTTAATGGGATTTATCTCTTGGTTCTCATTTTGATTGGAGGTGTGTTGATTTTATGCTTTTGGAAGAAATCTCTAAAATAGTCGGGGATATTCCTTCCGGTTATGATGGTTTAGTTTTTGTGGCCGGTGTGATCGTCCTTCTTTATCTGTTGGATTGTTTTTATACGGTTTTACGGATGCTGTGCAATCATTTCCTGAGGTGATGGTATGTTTTCTAATTTACAGATTCTTATTACATGGATTCTTTCTTCCCTCACGATGGCCTGGACGGTTATTTTAAATAACTGGGGCTGTATTGGGGTATGCATTATTGGTTTCCCCATTCTGCGGAAGCTGGTCTCTGTGTTTAGGAAAATTTTTTAAGAAAGGGGTAGCATTATGAAATTTTTAACTTCCATTCGCTGTTATGGCTGTGTTCCGGTTTCTACTGGTGCCTTATCGGTTGCATTTGCCTTTCCGGCATTTGCTTCCTCTGGCGGTACGGGTGCGGGCATGAGTTCCATCCTTTCTGGGGTGACAGAGCTTCTTACCTGGATTCTTGCTTCCATGACTTCCGTCTGTACCTGGATTTTAGGCAATGACCTGGCATTTATTTATGTCGGTCTCTTCCTGGTAGGCGGCGCCATGGGCTTTTTATTCCGTGTGCTCCGTTCCGTCTGACCTTTGGGGGTGTGTTATGGTAGATGTGATCGCTTTGTT
Organism: Lachnospiraceae bacterium; assembly: GCA_022794255.1. Lineage (GTDB taxonomy): Bacteria > Bacillota > Clostridia > Lachnospirales > Lachnospiraceae > Brotaphodocola. Next base: position 2,180 of record JAAWEL010000086.1, on the reverse strand, counting down.
TGATACGGTCTGGGACCTTATTTGGTTCCCCCTTACGTATCTTTCTTTGGATTACCCGTTCATGGCATACCCCTTCTTTACGCTTTTGGTTGGTATGTTATTTGGTTCCACCCTTAAGCTTCTGAGAGGGGTCCGTACATGGTAATCGTATTGTATTTATTTTTGGCTCTGCTTATTTTTCTGATTTATACCGCGTGGAGATACCGGAATCCGTACAAACTTTACATGGTATTTGGCAAGAAAGGCTCCGGAAAAACCACGCTTATGATAAAGCTTTCTATCCGTTACCGTAAACATGGGTGGAAGGTGTATTCTGATCGGGAGATTCCCGGCTGCTATTTGTTTGATATTGCTGACTTTGGAAAGATTCAGTTTCCCCCGGATTCTTTAATCCTGGTAGATGAAGTGGGGCTTATCTGGGATAACCGCAATTTTAAGAACTTCCCGGAACATGTGAAGCGTTATTTTAAGTACCAGCGCCAATACCGGAATGTGGTTTATCTTTTTAGTCAGTCCTTTGACGTGGACAAAAAGATACGGGATTTGACGGATCATTTATATATCGTGTCCAATGTGCTGAACTGTTTTTCCATTGCCCGGCGTGTGACAAAGAAGATCACCGTGGTTCATGCGGACAAGTCTGCACAGGGAGAAAGTAAGATTGTAGATGATTATAACATAGATTCCATCTGGATGTGTATGTTTGGTTCTATGATTGTGACTTATATCCCAAAGTATGTAAAGTACTTTAAAAGCTATGACCCGCCCCAACTCCCAGGCCTTACCGGGGACGCATTTCCCGATTTCCCCCGCAGGAAGCCATTTCTCTCTTTTCGCTCTTCCTTCCAGGAAGCTCGGCGTGTCCTTCGTTTTTGGAAGAAACGTTAAAAAAGCAGGCCCGCAACGCTGTGCGGGCCTGCTAATGTTTTTAGACAATTCATTAAGCTGCAGCAACTATTGTATGACACTTTTTGTTTCAAAGGCTCTGATCAGCCGGTATGCAGCTTCTATTGTCTGAATTGTTTCTTTTTGATGAATTATTTTGCTATGGGCAGGATTCCTTTTCCTTCCAATACGGTTACTAGCGTTTCAATTTCATCATTATATTTCCGGAATCCCCGGTTCATTTCTAGTCTCAAGTTTGAAATATCTTTCTCCATGTTCGCCATACGGCTTTCTATGTTAGCCATACGACTATTCATATTGTCCATGCGGTTTTCCATCTTTTCTAGTTTGAGGTTAATTGGCCTTAATAAGTCCCTCATGGCATCCAGCATTTCATTATCAGTCATACTGTTCACTCTCCTCTCCTGTTTTTATGGATACTATATCATAGATTTCTTCTGGGAATAATGAATTATTTTGCTATAGGCAGGATGTTTTTGGCTTTTAAAACCTCAACGATTGTTTCTACTTCATCGTTTAGATACTCAATGTCCTTTCTTAATTTTCTGTGTTCCATTTTGTTCTCTAATCTCATGGATTCCATTTTTAGGTCTAGATCCTCTAATTTATTGTTGATAGGTTTTAATAAATCCCTCATGGCATCCAGCATTTCATTATCAGTCATACTGTTCACTCTCCTCTCCTGTCTCTATGAATACTATATCATAGGTTTCTGCTGGTGGTCAAGCTGCAATCATTTTGCCCCCCCACCGTTTTCCTCCATGTCACGGTCGATCAATGTATTCACGTAGTTGTTTAAAGATTTGTATCCTTTGGATTTCCAATGGGCTTCAATGATAGCTTTCCGGCCTTTGGGAACATTGAATATGCATCTATCATAATTTTGTTTTGCGTAATTATTATCATATTTTTGCTTATTAAATTCACCCATTGTATCTCCTTTCATACACTTTGTCACAAGTGTACAGAAATATATAAAGCACTTTGTCACAAGTGTCAATATACACTATGTCACAAGTGTGCTATGATATAACCCTAAGGTAGAGTTTACCTTAGATAAAATCCCCATACTCTCAGGGCATAGTAATGAGAACCAGCATTGTAGATGTCAGAATCCAGAATCCTGGTAGCAATGAGAATGACCTGAGAGTATGGAACCTGTCTTTTGCCCTTCCTGGGCACAAAAATCCAATCATATTGTATCATAGATTGAATTTTTTTGAAAGAGAAAATCTGTTGTCGCGGTTGCTGTCGGTACATTGGAGACCGTCTTT
>JAAWEL010000010.1 GCA_022794255.1 Lachnospiraceae bacterium | reverse complement strand
GGCTGATGCCCAAGGGCAGGCTGTACGTCCATCTCTCCGGGGACGTGGATACGGCAGTCAAGGTAGGAAGCCGCCATGGAAAGGCGGTGGTTTACCGGGTAAGCAGTGGAAGAATGAGCAGGGACGGCCATGTGTTTTATTGTTCTGTAAACGGGGTGTGGCTGATAAAGGCTGTGCCGGTGGAGTATTTGGAGAAGGAGTCCTGAACCTTGTATAATCCATATGTCAGTGAGAGCGGGTGCAGTAATTTTCTGTTTGGCTCATGTACCCCTTTGGGATGATCTTGTGTGAACAGTAAAGAAGAGAGGATGTGGCCTTCTGGGAGTTTTAGACATAGAGAGGATGCCAAAATGATAAAAATAGCAAGAGATCATGTAATCTATGCGTTTAGCAAATGGGATAAACCAGCGGCATTTGCAGAGCCGGGGCAGTGTGTGGAATTTGAAACCTATGACTGCTATCAGGGCGTGATGCTGAAGGCGGATAGCACCTTTCGGGATTTTGACCGCCGTTTCGGCAATCCGGCCACAGGACCTTTGTATGTCAAGGGCGCCATGCCAGGGGATACCTTAAAGATTCAGATTCAGAGGCTTGAGGTGGGGCCGGTGGGTATCTTAGACATCGGGGGTTCAAGCGGCGCTTTGAGGGAGGCCTTTGCCGGGAGGGAGCCGGTGATCAAGCGGCTTTCTGTGAAAGACGGAAGGATTAACTATGAAGGAATCGATGTGCCGGCAAAGCCAATGATCGGGGTGATCGGGGTGGCTCCATCCGGGGAACCGGTGGGAACCCTGACGCCTATGAATCATGGGGGCAATATGGACTGTACAAGGATTGAAGAGGGAGCTACCTTGTATCTGCCGGTCAGTGTGGAGGGAGCTCTGCTTTCTGTGGGGGATTTTCACGCCATTATGGGAGAAGGCGAGGTGGCCAATTGTGGGGTGGAGATTGAGGGGTATACGGTGCTCAAGGTGGATGTGCTCCCTCAGACTGGCATTTCCTGGCCAATGGTTGAAAATGAGGGACAATGGATTACCATTGCCTATGGCTCGACTTTGGATGAGGCAGCCCAAAAGGCAGTGGAGCAGATGTTTCATTTCCTCTGCCAGAAAATAGGGCTCAGTGAAGTGGATGCAGGGATGCTGCTTGATATGGCGGGAGATTTGATGATCTGTCAGATTGTCAATCCGCAGAAAACGGTGCGGATGGAAGTGCCCAAATGGCTGGTATATGCCATGTGGGAGAAAAGCCAGAACCCCAAAACCGCCACATTAGGCGGTTGGGGGAGAACTGAGCAAGACATTAAAGGGTAATCCAATACCGCTTCATGAGGTGGCCGTTTGCCTCTATTTCCTTTTCAAAAATGCCTCCAAGTGCCAGGATGGTCTTTTCGCTGGCAATATTGTCTGTATTGCAGGTGATGAGAACCTTGAGGATGCCGAGAGTCTGACAGTTTTTCAGATTTTGCCGGAGCATTTCTTTGGCATAGCCCTTATTTCTCTCAGAGGGACGCACTGAGTATCCGATATGGCCGCCCCAGGTTCCTAAAATGGGGTGGTCGATATGGTGGCGCAGATCTGTGATGCCCACGATCTTGTTATCTGTCCTGCGCAGGGCAAGGTATACATGGGAGGGAACCTTGTCTCTTGGGCAGGTTTTTTCCGATTTTATCCGGTTGACAGCATCAATCCATTCCTTGGCAGAAATACAGGCCTCAAGGCGGCTACAGCCTGCAAACCGACTTGGATCATTGGCATCAAGAAGCTCCTGGCGAAAATGCCAGATATCATCTGCATATTCTAAGGTTGGTTCTTTTAGTTCAATATCGCTCATGGTCTCTTTCTTTCCTGCTTTCCTTTATCTCATCATGAATTGGTTCCGTTTTCTGCTATTTTTATCGATTGCCTTAAATAGCCCAGGCAGTCCGTTGCCAGGCGGTGGTAAGAGTAGTCCCCTGCCCGGAATACATTTTTATAGCAAAACCAGACAACGGTCATGGATGCTTCCATCAAAAGGATGCGGAGCAGATTTTCTATGGGATAGGATTTTAGCTTATATAAAGTGTAGGACTGAAACACAATATGGGGCAGTTCATCCTTAAGCATCTGTCGGCAGATACTTTTTAAGGCAGGGGAATCGATACACTCTGCCAGTGCCCGGTAATAGGACAAGGCGATCATCTCAGCTGTCACCAGGACAATGATCTCGGTTCTCAGTCCTCCGGATTTCCGCAGGAGGCGGAAAATATCATCCAGAAAAGAATGCCTGCCCACAGGAATCTGGTGGTAATCCATAAATTTTCGCAGATAGGCAGAGTGCCTGTTTTCTTCCCGGACAAACCATTTCATCGCTTCCGGATATTCCAGATCATGACTGAGGCCAGCATAGCGTTTGGCACAGTGGAGAAGGAAGCATCCCTCGGAGGCCTCTCCTTTCTGGAAATTTTGTATGGAGGGAGAGATCAAGCTTTTTTCCTGAGGAGTTAATTCCGGCTCTGTGGAGAAATCGATTTGCAGGTGGTGATCATGGTTGGCTTGAAAATGGGCAATCCAGTCATATTGGGTTAAGTCCCCAATGGGGAGGGTGGACAGAGAAATCATGGCAATTTTCTTCTTTCTTGACAGATATAACATAACAGGGAGACCGATCAGGCACAGAAAATCTCCAGCATTCTGATGATCCCTGATTATGGTAAATGGATTTGTTTTATGCTTTCCTTCATGAGATGAATCCTTATAAAGCAAGGGAAAGAACTGTAATAGATTATAACATGAAATAAACATGGTGGGAAGAACAGATGAAGAAAATTTAACCTTATCAAGGGAATGTGACGAAGCACGCCAGAAGGAAAGACATGTGTTATGAGGTACTTAAAAGCGTACAAGATATAGGCAGGATTAATTTAGTATTTCAAAAACCATCTTTAGTTTTATAAAAATTTGAGATGACATGTATATTGCTTTGTGTTATACTTTCAGTTAAGTATATACCCTTAGTGGGCAGGCATATATCCCCTTGTTTGCTGAGGGTAACTACAACGAACAAAAACAAGAAGAATCCTGATGAAAGGGAAAAGTATGGCAGCATCTTATAATGGTTTATGGAAAATGTTGATTGACAAAAACATGTATAAGAAGGATCTTGCAGCAGAGTTGAACATCAGTTCTGCAACTATGGCAAAGATGGGAAAGGGTGAAAATGTTTCTCTTGACGTTCTTCAAAAGATTTGCAGATACATGGATTGCAATATTGGGGATATCCTGAGTTTTGAAAAAGAAAATAGAGGCGAAAAGGAAAAGTAGGTATGGAGTATAGTGCAGGAGCAACCAAACATCTCTTTTGGTTTGTTGAGACAAGGGAGACAGCCCGGCTTCTTCGAGATCATTCCACGGATGAGGTGAGAACGATTATACTGGATGAAAATCTATATCAGCAGAAGTCCAGAGCCAGATTGATCAATGAATTTGGATGCATCCGGAAACGGCTGGAAGAGTTGCCGGAGCAGCTTTGTGAAATGATGATTACAGCGGATATTAATACCGGAAAGCTAATTGCTTTTATCGGATGTATGGCATCGGACAGACTGCTTTTTGATCTGATATACGAAGTATATCGAAAGAAACTTCACCTTGGCGAGCCGAACATTACAAACACAGACCTGAATGTGTTTTTTAAGGATAAACAAGATCAGAATGAAAAGGTGGCATTGATTACAGACACTTCGATAAAGAAATTAAAACAGGTATACTGCAAATACATGTCTGAGGCTGGATTGCTTACTGGAAAACCTTCAGAAAAGCGGGTGGTTAAGCCATATATAGATCCAGAGCTTCGATCTGCACTGATGAAAAACGGGATGGAAAAATATTTAGCAGGGCTGACGGGACAATGAACATCCAGGGGATGCCTGTTTCGCATCTGCACGGATGAAATGGGGACAAGAAATCATGGAGTTTAATGAGCGTTTAGATAAAATATGGGATCGAATTTCGAATAAAGATTTTCTGGCTAACAAAGGAGTTGCCAATGAAGTCCGCTACTATGTTTTTGATTATGAGCCGTGTGATGAGCTCATGATTCGTGACAAGATAAAAGCGTTGAAAAAGCAAAACAATCCGGAAGCAGACGGATTTCAGATTATAGAGTATGACCTTTACGAGATGATAATTCAGATATTGGAGGAGAAAGGATATTTGAATAAATGTATCAGGTTTGAGGAAGAAAAGGGCATGGAATACCTGTACAAGGCAGTGACAAAGATGCTCAGGCTTACCAATGACGATAATCGGATTGTGAGCAGGATTGTAGGAAATATACCAAACAATGCAGTAGTGTTTTTGACGGGAGTGGGAAAGGTATTTCCTTTTGTCAGAGCCCATAATATCATGAACAATCTGCACCAGGTCTTAGACCGTGTGCCGGTAGTTATGTTCTATCCAGGCAGATGGAACGGACAAAGCCTTAGTTTATTCGGAACCATCACAGACGGAAACTACTACAGAGCATTCCCACTTATTTTATAGGAAGAAGGCAAATGCGAAGCATTTATAAGATGCCTTCTGACGTCATGGCAGGTGACGCGAAGCGGCGCGTGCCGATTCCAAAGAGAGAGGAAGAAGGCAAATGCGAAGCATTTATAAGATGCCTTCTGACGTCATGGC
>JAAWEL010000076.1 GCA_022794255.1 Lachnospiraceae bacterium | reverse complement strand
TTTTGGTCATATGGAGTACACAGATATGAAAGTGCAAGCAGTTAATTATTTTTTGTAATAGGAGGGGGAAAATGGTTCAAACAGATAAAGTATTGCAATTTGATAAGATGAAAGAGAAGTGGATGGAACTGGCGCTTACAGAGTGGGCAAAAGAAAAGATTAAGGACACCGTTCCCAGCATGTCAGAGAATGAATTGATAGCAAGGCAAAGGGAGATGTCGCAATCGAACAGTAACAATAGTTAAATTCCCCAAATTTATTGAAGAGTATTAAAAAAAATGAATACTTCTGTTGATGACGAAGGCAATATAAGACATCATCATGTGGTATTGTTCAAAAACCCGAATGCAAAGATGACAATGCAATTATCTGAACCTTTTATAGTGGAAATGGATATTTCTGATTATGTTGTAAAAGAAGCATAAATTATCATATAGAGACAGGATATATTTGAACTTAGACTAACTTCGGTTGTAGCAGCTGAGGATATTGTAATCTTTCAGTGGTAATCTCTATAAGATTTTTTTGAACAGACAAGGAACCCATTTTTCCGGAACAATTTTTTTGACTTTATCGGGCATTAGTGGTATATTGTATAGATAGAAAATTAGATTTTTTGCATTTTTGGTGCCGCTTAGGGCCAGCAGGGTGGAGATAGGGATGAAAAGAAGGAAAGAAGAAAGCAGGAAAAACAAAGAGTTTTCTCTGATTTTTTCTATTATACTCGTTTTTTGTATTTTAGGGACAGTTGTGTTTTCGGTGGCAAGGAGGATATCATTAGAGATGTCTTCTTCTGCAATTTACAATTTAAGTGAGAGTCTGGGTCTGATAAAGGGAACCATCCAGGCAATTCTGACTAAGGAAGCAGAGTTTCAGAAATTGATTGCCCAGGAGATTACCATGATTGAGGAGCCAGAACAATTTATTCGTTCCTATGAAAAGAACCGGACAATGGTAAGGGTTTCCCTGATTTTTTCAGGGGAGGAAGAAGGCGTGTCCAATATAGGAGATGTATTTACAGAGGAGGGTCTGGATTTTTCATCAGGAAAGACAGTGGCAGGGCTTCCTATTTCCCAATCCTATCTGAATAGTCTGGGGACATGGGCTTATACCATAAAATGTCCGGTGGTAAAGGATAATGAAGAGATAGGGACTCTTTATGTAGAATATATTTATGATTCTTTTGATGAAGCATTGCCAGGTAGTTTTTATAATGGAACAGCCATGCTTTATATTATGGATGCCAAGAGTGAGAGAATGGTTCTAAAACCCAAGGGAATGGGCGAGCGAGTTGCGGGACATCTGAATCTTCAGGATTTTTACCGGGCGAATAATATCATGGAACCGGAACTTCAGGCGGAGGTGGCTGCCAATGTGGAGGCAGGAAAGAATCTTATGTTTTATCACGATATTCGGGACAGGGATTCTTTGATATACATGTGGGCAGTTAACGATGGCGGCATTTATCTGATCGGTTATGTTCCTATTGACGCCATACAACAGGAGGGAAGAGCGGTTAATCAAAATATTCTGATTGTTGTTTTGGTTATGTTGATCGCGTTTTTGATCTGTTGCCTTTTATACTATTTTAATCAAAGACAGCAGGCAAAGATCCGAAAAGAGCAGGAGGCAGAGCGGGAGATTCATAATAAGCAATTGGCGGATGCGCTGCAGGTAGCACAGATTGCAAGTAAATCCAAGACAACTTTTTTGTCTAATATGTCTCATGATATCCGTACTCCTATGAATGCAATTTTGGGATTTACCACTTTGTTGGACAAAGATGCAGAGAATCCGGTTAAAGTGCGAGAATATACGAGAAAGATTATGGCATCCGGTCAGCATCTGCTCAGCCTCATTAATGATGTTTTGGATGTTTCTAAAATCGAGAGCGGGAAAGTGGTATTGACTATTGGCGAATTTACGCTGAATGATATGGTTTCTTCTGTGGATGCCATTATTCGTCCAATGGCAAATGCAAGAGATCAGAAATTTGATGTGACAGTGACAGGAATCAAGCATGAATATCTGGTGGGAGATGAGACGAGGATTAATCAGATTTTGATAAATCTTCTTTCTAATGCAGTGAAATACACCCCGAAGGGGGGAAATATCTGGTTCCGCATTATTGGCCTGCCTCAGCGGTCCAGCCAGTATGAACATATCCGCATTGAGGTGGAGGATGATGGCTATGGAATGACACCGGAGTATCTGGAAACGATTTTTGAGGCATTTACCAGGGCGGAGAACAGTACTACCAACAAGGTACAGGGAACTGGGCTTGGCATGGCAATTACCAAAAATATTGTAGAGCTGATGGGAGGGACCATAGAGGTTTCCAGTGAGGTGGATAAGGGGAGTATCTTCCGGGGTGAATTGGAGCTTCGCATACCTGATGGACAGACAGACGGGGAATTTTGGGAAAAAAGCGGGATTTCCCGGATTCTGGCAGTGGATGACGATGTGGAGATCTGCACAAATATTCAGACATTAATGAACAGTACTGAGGTGGTGGTGGATATAGCTCTTAGTGGAAGAGAGGCTTTGTCCCGACTTGAGAATGTTATGGATACAGATCAGGCGTACCATATGATTCTTCTGGATTGGAAAATGCCTGAGATGAGCGGAATCGAGACAGCGAAACAGATTCGAAGCACAATATCGGATACATTGCCAATTTTGTTTTTAACTGCATATGATGGTGTTGATGTGGAGGATGAGGTTTACCATATAGAGAATGCCGGGATTCTGGCAAAACCATTTTTTGTATCTGCATTTAAGGAGAAAATCCTGGAGATGAAGGCCGGAGAGCGAATCGGGCATTTTGTGTCTGAGACGAAAGAACAGGACAGCCTAAAGGGCTTGCACCTTTTGGTTGCAGAGGACAATGAGATTAATGCAGAGATTCTCTCAGAGCTTTTGAATGTGGAAGGAGCAACCTGTGAAATTATGGAAAATGGCCAGATGGTTGTAGAGCGTTTTGGGAGAGCTGCGGAGGGTGAATTTGATGCTATTTTGATGGATGTTCAGATGCCGGTTATGAATGGCTATGAGGCATCTAGGGCAATCCGGAGCTTAAAGCGCAAAGATGCCAGAGAGATTTCCATAATTGCAATGACTGCCAATGCTTTTGCAGAGGATGTTAAAGATGCCATGGATGCAGGTATGAATGTCCATATTCCAAAACCGATAGATATGGAGCTGTTGAAGAAAACCTTAAATCAGTGCATAAAAAGAAGTGAATAAGATTTGGAGTAGGTTATGAAGAAGAGCATCAAGAAAACAGCAGTAGTTTGCCTGGCAGGAATTACCGCTATGATGGTGATTGCCTGTGCCATGAAGCATGATTTGCCGCAAAATCTGGTTGCTGATGTGGATAGCAGCGAGAGGATTGTAAATGTGTTTGGACCCATGGAGAAATCAAAGCCAGGGATGGATAATGTGGCAAGAACCGCGTTTGATAAAACAGTCAGCATGGCTGAGGAGGAGCTGAAGCTGACTGTGGAATACCAGACCTACACGGCGGAGAATTATCAGGAGAGAACCTATGATGAGGTAACGCTGGACCGGGTACGCAATAACATGGATGATTTTTATCTGCTCAATCCGGATATTATTCAGACCTTGGGGGAGGAGGGAAAGCTGTTAGACCTTTCGGATCTGGAGTGTGCGAAAAATTTGCGAGATGTAGTAAAGGCGGCCAACACGATCAACGGAAAGCTGGTAGCCATACCACAGGAGGTGGTGGCTTATGGTCTCTTTATCAATAAGGATATGTTTGATCAGTATAATCTGTCTTTGCCTAACACGCCGGAGGAGTTTCTGGAGTGCTGCCGGATATTTAAGGAAAATGGAATTGAGACACCGGTGGGTGCCAATCGCTGGTGGCTGGAAACCTTTGTTTTTGCTCAGGCATTTGCAGATTTGTATAACGGGGATAACACTCAGGCAGAGATTGAGGCGCTTAACAGCGGGAAGAGTAAATACAGCGATTATATGCGCCCTGGCTTTGAATTTTTGCAGGAAATGATCGACAAGGGCTATATTGATGCCAAAACTGCCTACACCTATGAGGCAATTGAGGGAGAGGGACCAGATTTTATAGCCCAGAAAACGCCGATTGTTATAGCTTACTGGGGAGCTGCCAATGCGGATACGGCATACGGAAAGCTGGATTTTGAAATGCAGGTGATTGGCTTTCCCAGTAGCCGGGGACAAATGCCGGTGGTGCCGATCACTGGTTATGCTATTTGTGCAGGGGCGGAGCATTTGGAGGATACCAAGGCGGTTCTTGAGGTTATTCTTTCAGATGAGGCATTAAAGGTTTACTCGGAGACTAACCGGGTGATTCCTTCAACGAAAAATGTGGAGGTGGATTGCATCTCAGCATTAGAGCCATTAAACGAAAAGATAAAAGAGAATGTCTATGTGCTGGCCACTAATGCCGGGATGAAGATGGAGCAGTGGGGGAATCTTTGCCTGATCGTGCGTGAGCTCTTAAACGGTGCTACGGTAGATGAGTGCATGGCAGAGCTTGACCGGATTCAGGAGGAATCCGTGAGGAAGGCAATCGATTGATTTCAGGGGAGAGACAATCTCTCCCTTTTTCGTTTAGCAAAGCAGCCAATAGCTGAGATCGCTTTGGAGGCAGGGGATTTGGACTAACTGGTTTGTGGGGGATGGGGCTTCCATTTAAAAAGTCATTGCAGTATAATGGAGCCAACCATAAATATGGATTTTTATTTTAGGAGGTACATAAGAATGAGGGATATGATTGCCTACTGCGGGCTGGATTGTGAAAAGTGTGACGCGTACCTTGCAACAATCCATGATGACCAGACATTGCGCGAAAAAACGGCAAAACTATGGGCTGAGTTAAATAATGCTCCTATTATGCCAGAACACATCAATTGTGAAGGCTGCCGTGTTAATGGGATAAAAACCGTATACTGTGATAGTCTTTGCAGGATTCGTCAATGTGCATTGAAAAAAGGGATGACTACATGTGGCGATTGCACAGAAATGGAAAAATGTCAGACTGTTGGAACGATTACCTCAAATAACTCCGCTGCCCTAAAAAATCTAAAAGGATAGGCTATATCATTTTGCTGCTTACCATTTATCGGTCAGTTATCTGTTGCGGATAACTGACCGTTTCAGCAAACTGTTTTAAATGATTGGACCAGCTAATCAATGATGATCGTGGCAATGGCTATGTTCTTTACAGCCATGCTCCCCGCAGGTGTGCTCCTGGCCGTGGTGGTTACACTGGATATCCGGGTTGTATTCCAGACAACCGGCGGCCAGGGCTTCTGCAGCCTTGTCAGCATCACCGGATACACCGCCGTATAGTTTGATTCCGGCAGCAGCCAACGCTGCCTGGGCGCCGCCGCCGATGCCGCCGCAGATCAGAGCATCTGCCTGCAACGCCCCAAGGACGCCAGCCAGTGCTCCATGGCCGCTGCCATTGGTATCCACCACCTGAGAGGAGGTGATCACCCCATCCGTAATGTCATAAACCTTAAACTGTTCTGTGTGGCCGAAATGCTGGAAAATCTGGCCATTTTCGTAAGTTACTGCAACTCTCATAACAAGCGCTCCTTTTGGTTTTTTGTATTTTTGATGGTATTGGTGCTTAAAGCACCAGTCATATCTGCAAGAAGTGGTCTGGCCGTCACACAGCCAGAAGTCCCCGCCCTCAATGCGCAAGGGAAGTCCGTCTACAAGCACAGCGGCAAGCTTTTTTCTGGCGCTTTCATAGATCCTCTGCACCGTAGTCCGGGCAATCTGCATAAACTCACAGCACTGTTTTTGGGACAGTCCTTCTTTGTCGATCAGGCGGATGGTCTCATATTCGTCCACGGTCAGAATAACCGGAGCCTTTTGTTTTTCAGCCTGGGAGGGAAGAAATTCCAGGACTTGGGGAAAATGACATACTTTTCTGCACTTTGTGGGTCTTGGCATAGCGGTTCCTTTTCCTTGGAATAAAGATGACGGGTTTCTCAAGTCTTGGTATAGCTGTTGTTTTGCCTGGGTTTGCGAAACTGTATTCAAAAAATATGGATACTGTTTGGGGAAAAGAGGCTGATTTTTATTATAGGTGAATTTCAGACATATGTCAATAATGAGATTGGGATAAGAGATTTCATTTATTTTGCTGTAAATTCATTTCTTGCTAGCAATTAACATTCTGATTTTAGATTCATTCTGATCATCTGCATTTCCTGCTTTGTGGAAGATTTTGGCCAAAATCTTCCACAAAGAGAAAAGCATACCTGACCAAAAACAATTTTCAGACATGATTTAAGCCCTGGCAGACTCTGTTTCAGACAGGGTGCAAAGAAGCCGTTGCCGATTCAACTCCTTTTGCACAAGGAAAACCGACAGAACAAAGGCAGCAAAATCAGCAGCCGGTCCGGCAAGCAATACTCCTATCAGGCCAAAGCGCAGAGGAAGTATGAGAATCAG
>JAAWEL010000002.1 GCA_022794255.1 Lachnospiraceae bacterium | reverse complement strand
TAATATTCATTGCGATCTCTCTGCGCAGATCACCTTCCACCACCTGGCTGTCAGCAATCACTGCTGCGATCTTTCTAACCTCGTCATCGGTCAGATCCTTGACACGGGTATCCGGATTTACGCCAGCTTCCGCCAAAATACGGTTCGAGCTGGTCCTTCCGATCCCGTAAATATAAGTCAGGCCGATCTCAATACGTTTTTCTCTTGGTAAATCAACTCCTGCAATACGAGCCATTTGCGCCGTACACCTCCTGTTCTTTCTTAATTAACCTTGTCTCTGCTTGTGCTTAGGATTTTCACAGATTACTCTGATACTGCCTTTGCGTTTGATGATTTTGCATTTTTCGCAAATCGGTTTCACTGATGATCTCACCTTCACGGCAATTACTCCTTTCCACGCCTTGTATATATCCGCTTTCGTAGATATATCGGTACAGCCAGGGCGGGTTTTGGGCAAACTTCACCCGGCATTTTAACAAAGTTGCCATAACATTATATCACTATGATATTTCTAATGCAAGCCCTTTTTTACTTTTTTTCCCTGATAATTAGCCATTTCCGGACAGTTCAGAGACTCTGAACCGCTGTATCCCGTTCTGCTCTGGTTATTTATCTCTCCAGATAATCCTGCCTTTGGAGAGATCATAGGGTGAGAGCTCAATCGTTACCCGGTCTCCCGGAAGGATCCGGATATAGTTCATCCGCAGCTTTCCACTGATGTGAGCCAGCACCTGATGTCCATTCTCTAATTCTACCTGGAACATAGCATTGGGAAGCTTCTCCACTACCGTTCCTTCAATCTCAATCACATCTGCTTTTGACATGTGTTCTTACCTCCTGATTGCATTACGACTCCTCGACCATCGGGTCACAGGATTCCAATTTGCGCAATTCTTTGCACCTAACATAGCTTTTCAGCCGGGCATAAATCTCATCATCTGTTACAGGGAATTTCTCAATCAGCGGGCATTTTGCCGGCTGAATGTGCTTTTTATTCTTCCGCTTGGGATTTTCCTGGGTTCGGTTTCTCCCATCTGCCAGAATCACACGCTCTCCCTCCACAGATAAAATAATATAGTACTGATCTTTATCATGTCCGGCAAGGGATCTTGCCGGACAACCTGGTTGATAGTCCATCCTGTTCACCGTCCTTACAGCAGAGACAGGATTTCCGGATCACCCTCTGTAATCAGAATTGTATTCTCATAATGGGCAGAGAGGGAACCATCATCCGTCACCACGGTCCAGTCATCATTCAGCCATACCACATCCGCCCGCCCCATATTGATCATAGGCTCGATAGCCAGCGTCATACCAGGACGTAGCCGGATTCCTTTTCTCTTCTGAGCAAAATTCGGCACCTCTGGATCCTCATGAAGGGCCTTTCCCACTCCATGCCCCACCAGATCCCGAACCACCCCGTAGCCAAAGCTTTCCGCATATGCCTGAATTGCAGAGGAGATATCATTGAGATGATTGCCGGCTTTGGCGTATTTGATCCCTTCAAAAAAACATTCTCTGGTCACTCGGATCAGCTTCTGTGCCTCCCCGCTGATCTGCCCAATGGCATGGGTTCTCGCCGCATCTGAATGGTAGCCATTGTAAATCACCCCCGCATCCAGACTGACAATATCCCCTTCCCTCAAAATCCGATGCTTATTGGGAATCCCATGAACCACCTCGTTATTGACTGACACGCAGATCGAAGCCGGATAGCCATTGTAGTTTTTAAAGGAAGGAATACATCCAAAGCTGCGTATCAGCCGCTCTCCGATTCGGTCAATGTCCATGGTGGATATGCCGGGCTTTAATATCTTCCCCAGTTCGCCATGAACATGAGCCAGGATCCTTCCTGCTTCCCGCATCAATTCAATCTCTCTCTCCGATTTAATGGATACTGACATATTTACGCTCCCAGGACGGCCACAATGTCCCTAAACACCTCATTCAGTTCCTTTGTTCCGTCCACAGTTGCCAAAATTCCCTGCCCCTTATAATAGTCAATCAATGGCTGTGTCTGATCATGATACACGGTCAAACGCTTTTGAACGGTCTCGGGTTTATCGTCATCCCGCAGCACCAGCGCTTCCTTACATGCATCACAAATTCCTTCGCTCTTTGGTGGATTAAACATTACGTGATAGGTGGCACCGCACTTTAAGCAGGCTCTTCTTCCACCCATCCGGGTCACAATAGACTCATCCGGCACATCCACGTCCACAGCAAAGTCCATCTTCTCCCCCCGCTCCTCTAAAGCTGCTGTCAGGCTCTCTGCCTGGGGAATCGTTCTGGGAAAACCGTCCAGCACATATCCGTTCTGGCAATCTTCCTCGCTGATCCGGTCTAAAAGCATGCCGATCGTGACATCATCCGGCACAAGCTGGCCCTGATCCATGTAAGATTTTGCCTTCATTCCCAGCTCTGTTCCGCCTTTGATATTGGCGCGGAAAATGTCGCCGGTGGAAATGTGGGGAATACCATACTTTTCAGCAATCTTCTTAGCCTGCGTTCCTTTTCCGGCGCCTGGGGCTCCCAACATGATAATCTTCATCTTTTTCCTCCTCCTTACTTGATGATAATATGCCTGCTTTTCAGCAGAAAAAGCTGCCGCCCATTTTCTTTTGCGCAGCAGCTCTTTGGCTCATCTTAATCGTTTAAAAATCCTTTATAATTCCGTACAATCACCTGGGATTCAATCGCCTTGACCGTCTCTAAAATAACACTGACAATAATGATCAGAGACGTACCCAAAAAGGACAGACGGCTCACACCGAACAGACCGGAAATCATAATCGGAATCACACTGATAATGATCAGACCCACAGCGCCAACAAAAATAATATAGTTCAAAATCTTATTCAGGTAATCCGAAGTTGGCTTACCTGGACGAATGCCAGGAATAAAACCGCCGGATTTCTTCATATTGTTAGCTACCTCCAATGGATTGAAGGTGATGGATGTGTAGAAATATGCAAACAGCACAATCAACACAATATAAATCACCATACCCACAGAATACCATGGCATCTCCGGCCGGAACCAGGAAGACGAATTCAGCATCATCAGGATCTTTCCCGGAATGGTACTGTAATCCGGATTAAAGAACTGAGCAATCACAACCGGAAACGATAAAATGGAAGAGGCAAAAATTACCGGAATCACACCTGCCGTGTTAATCTTTAAGGGAATATGGGATGATTGTCCACCTACCATCCTTCTGCCTACCATCTTTTTGGAATACTGCACAGGAATCCTGCGCTCACCATCCTGCAGATAAACTACAAACACTACCATAGCCACCGCCACCGCCAACATCATCAGCACAGCCACCACCTGAACAGCAATAATGCGGCCGTTCATGAAGGTATTGTAGAGCGTGCTGACGTCCTGAGGCAGAGAGGAAACAATGTTAAACAGAAGAACAATGGAAATACCATTTCCCACGCCCTTTTCCGTAATACGCTCACCTACCCACATCAGGAATGCACTTCCGGCTGTCATGGTCATTACCGCAATAATCACATTCCATACATTATAATTGATGAGCAAGCCCTGTCCGCCAAAACCTACTGCCATTGCAGTGGATTCAATGAGTGCCAAAGCCACGGTCAGATAACGGGTATACTCTGCAATCTTCTTTCTTCCGTCTTCCCCCTCCCGCTGCATTTCCTCCAGCTTGGGAATAGCGATAGTCAGAAGCTGCATAATAATGGAAGATGTGATATAGGGGGTAATACTTAATGCCAGCACAGACATAGAGGTAAAGGAGCCTCCGGTCATGGCATCAAAAAAGTTGAACGCATCACCACTTTGCCTTGCAAAAAAATCCGCAAAATAGGAGGTATTCACTCCGGGAATCGGAAGCTCCGACCCGAAGCGAATCACCACCAGCATCATGAAAGTATAGAGGAGCTTTTTGCGGATCTCCTTTTCCTTCCATGCGTTTCGGAGTGTCTTTAACATATTAGATCACCTCGCAGGTTCCACCTAAAGCCTCAATCTTTGTTTTTGCACCCTCGCTGAATGCATCTACTTTTACGGTCAGCTTTTTGGTTAATTCTCCGTCACCAAGATTCTTGACACCGTCTCTTGGATTCTTGATGATACCGCACTCCATCAGGGACTCTACCGTAACCACTGCATCATTATCAACACGCTCCAGGGCGCTTACATTGATTGCTACGATTTCTTTAGTATTGCGGTTTGTAAATCCTCTCTTTGGAATACGG
>JAAWEL010000075.1 GCA_022794255.1 Lachnospiraceae bacterium | reverse complement strand
ATATGCCAAAAGAAATGTAAGAACACTTACTTTATCCAGACAGTAGGCGATTTCAATCCTGAATGTATGAATTCTGTGCGCAACGTAGGTATTACAGCCGGGGCGTCTACCCCGAAACAAATTATCGAGGAGGTTCATGCTAATGCCAGAGCTAAATGAATTTGAACAAATGTTGGAGGAGTCTTTAAAGACAATACGTACAGGAGAGGTCGTCACTGGTAAAGTCATTGATGTCAAGGATGATGAGATTGTCTTGAATATAGGCTACAAGTCCGATGGAATTATCCCGCGCAACGAGTATACCAATGAGAACAACGCGGATCTTCGGAATCTAGTTCATGTAGGTGATGAGATGGAGGCCAAGGTGGTAAAGGTCAATGACGGTGAGGGCCAGGTGGCGCTTTCCTATAAGAGACTGGCCATCGACAAAGGTAACAAGCGCCTTGAGGAGGCGTTTAACAACCAGGAGATTCTGACTGCTAAGGTGACACAGGTATTAGACGGCGGACTCAGTGTGGAGGTTGAAGGCACTCGTGTGTTTATTCCGGCCAGCTTAGTTTCCGATACCTATGAAAGAGATTTAACCAAGTATGCGGATCAGGAGATTGAGTTTGTGGTCACTGAGTTTAATCCCCGCAGAAGACGGATTATCGGTGACAGAAAACAGCTGATGGCTGCCAGAAAGGCAGAGATGCAGAGAGAGCTGTTTGAGCGTATCCAGGTGGGAGATGTGGTGGAAGGCACCGTGAAGAATGTGACAGATTTTGGCGCCTTTATTGATCTGGGCGGGGCAGATGGTCTGCTTCACATCTCGGAGATGTCCTGGGGGCGGGTAGAGAACCCGAAGAAGGTGTTTAAGACCGGTGATCCGCTGACTGTGCTTATCAAGGATATCAATGGGGAGAAGATTGCTCTTAGCTTGAAGTTCCCGGATCAGAATCCCTGGGCCAATGCGGACGAGAAGTACGCTGCCGGAAATATTGTTACCGGCCGGGTGGCACGGATGACGGATTTTGGCGCTTTCATTGAATTAGAGCCAGGGGTGGATGCGCTGCTGCATGTGTCTCAGATTTCCAGAGAGCATGTGGAGAAGCCCTCTGATGCTTTGAAGATCGGTCAGCAGATTGAGGCCCGTGTAGTAGATTTTAATGGTGAGGACAGAAAGATCAGTCTGAGCATTAAAGCCCTGCAGAATGCACCAGAGCCTGCATATGAGGATTTGGATGTGGCAGATGTGGATATTGAGGCTGTGGCGGCTTCGGAGGATGTGGAATAAGGTTTGTTCATAAAAAAAGGCTGGAACCAGTATATCTGGTTTCGGCCTTTTTCTTTTGAGAAAGCTTTTCCTTGGAAAAAAAGAGGGATCAGTGATATTTTTATAATATATAGTTGACATACTATATTATATGATATATAATATAAAAAAATAAATAATATTATATTTTTTGGAGAAGCGGAGACCCTATTTTAGAACAGGAGAGTGACTATGGTTTTTAATACAGGGGCAGCCCTTTTGGATGCGATTGTGCTGGCAGTGGTATCTAAGGAGCAGCAGGGAACCTATGGCTATAGGATTACTCAGGATGTCCGGGGAGTGATTGATATTTCGGAATCTACTTTGTATCCGGTGCTGAGAAGGCTTTTGAAGGAGAATTGTCTGGAAAGCTATGACTTGGCCATTGACGGAAGGAACCGGAGATATTACCGGATTACGGAGAGCGGCAGGCTGCAGTTGAATCTGTACCGGGGAGAGTGGAGTAGTTATTCCCAGAAGATTTCCAGGATACTTGAGGAGGAGCAGGGATGAAAAGAGAGAAATTTATTAGGGAGCTGGAATATCTGCTGCAGGATGTTTCTGAAGCGGATAAGGAGGATGCAATTGCATACTATCGAGATTATTTGGAGGATGCAGGAGATGATCATGAGGAAGAAGCGATTCGGGAGTTTGGCAGTCCCGAGCGGGTGGCTGCGATTATCCGGGCAGATTTAGAGGGAAGGCTTGATGAGGGTGGTGAATTTACGGAAAATGGATACCAGGATGAGCGGTTTCGGGATCCGAAGTATCAGGTGGCAGAACGCCATCAGGTAACAGAAGGTGATGCCTGGCAGGAGGCAGAGGAAGGGCAGACAGGAAAAGGATTTAGAAGAGAAAAGCAGGAGAAGGGAAAGAGGACGGGTGGAGTTCTTTCCAAGGGAAGTCCTGGAAGCCAGGTGATGAAAGTGATTTTGATTGTGGCGCTGATCTGCGCGGCATCACCGGTATTCCTCGGCGTGGGGGGAGGCCTTTTGGGAATTGCCACAGGGCTTTTGGCTCTGCTTGTTGCGGCGGTGGTGCTGGCAGCAGTAATGACTGTGGCTGCTTTTATCGGTGCTATTGCACTGATCATACTGGGAGCCGGGGTGATGTTTGCCTATCCGTGGAGCGGGGTGCTGTTGATTGGGTGCGGGATTTTTGTCATGGGCCTGGCATTTTTAGGAGTTGTGGTATGCATACTGGTATATGGGAAGCTGATTCCCTTTTGTATCTGTGGGGTTGCCAACTGGTTTAACCGGTTGTTGTATCAAAGGAGAGGCAGAGTATGAAAAAGGTGATTAAATGGATGGTGATTTTCTCAGTGGTTTTTTGTGTGCTGGGGATTGGGGTGATAGCGGCAGGTGCTATGATGGGGGGAGGCCATTATATGAGACAGGCCTTAAGGATCGCAGACCGGTGGGATAGAACGTTTGAAGATTGGGAAGAGAAGTGGGATAGGGAGCGGGAAAGGGAATGGGATGCCTGGGAAAATGCCGGGATTACTGTGAATGAGGCCCTTTTGGAAGCTCCTGGAAGTATGGAGAATCCTTTGGAAGGAAGCTTTTTTTACGAAAATATCCGGGAACTGGAAGCAGATGTTGACGGGATCGTGGCTTTTATGGAAGCAGAGGATTTGAGCCCGGGACAGGTCATGATCGTCAAAGGGGAGGACGGGGAGGATTATGAATACCGTCAGGATGGTGATACCTTAAAGATTCACTGGCCATCCCGCTATGGAAGGGGGAAGGAAGCGTTTGGAAAGACGATCACTATTCTGGTTCCGGTCGGAGCTTGTCTGGATGAGATTGATATTGAGGTAGCGGCCGGGACGTTTCAGGCAGATGTTATGCGGGCTAAGGAGATATCCCTGGGAGTGAAGGCGGGAGTCATTGAGGTGGGACGGGCTGAGACGGACAGCCTTGAGCTGGAGGTAGATGCAGGGCAGATCCTTTGCAGGGCGGATGTGGCCAGAGAGGTGTCAGCGGACAGCGATCTGGGGGAGATTCTTTTAGAGCTTAAAGGGAAAAAGGAAGACTTTGACTATGAATTGGAATGTTCCGCAGGGCTTATTATCCTTAAGGATGATGAAGAGGAGGAGTATCAGGGACTGCATCATGAGACAACTATGGACAACGGCGCTGGAAAAAAGGCTGAGCTGGAATGTTCGGCGGGAAGCATTACCGTGACCTACTGGGAGGAGAGCGAGAGTCCGGAGGTATAGGCAGCAGGACATTCCCAGTGAGAATTTAAAATAAGCAAAAGAAAGGAAAAATTATGGACAGAGATCGAAAATTATATCGTGCCAGCAAAGATAAGATGATTTGTGGAGTTTGTGGAGGACTGGGGGATTATTTGAATGTGGATCCCACTTTGATCCGGCTATTATGGGTGCTTTTGACCTGCTGGGCGGGGATGAGCATTGTGGCCTATCTGGTTGCAGCAATTATCATTCCCATGGAACCGCCGGAGCTGTAGCGGAGAAGGAATCCCTTGTATAAGGGGCAAAGGCAGGGGGCATACTCTTAGGGAAAGTGATGGAAAGGAGTATGCCCTTATTATGTCTAAAAGTAAAAAAACGAAAAAGCCCTTTGACATAAATGATATGACCCCGGAGGAGCAGCTGAAATTCGAGATTGCCGAGGAACTGGGACTGGGTGTTAAGGTGCTGGAAAATGGGTGGAGGAGTCTCACCTCCAAGGAGAGCGGACGGATCGGAGGCTTGATTACCAAAAGAAAGAGAGAAATGCAAAAGGCTTGCCAAAACCAGGAAAATTCTTTATAATCAATGGAGAACACAAGAAATATATGAATGCAGGGGATCGATGATGGGTGAATATTTGCGAAGCGGATATACCACCGGAACTTGTGCATCGGCTGCAGCCAGAGCTGCAGCCGTTTTTCTGTTGACAGGAAACGTTCCAAAACAAGTTTCTGTTCTGTTAGGAAACGGGACAGTGGCAGAGTTTACTCCGGAATATGGGAAACACTGGTGTCGGGTCAAAAAGGATGGGGGAGATGATCCGGATGTGACAGATGGAGTGTGGGTGTATGCCGGGGTATTTCCGGCTTCAAGGGAAGCGTTTGAGGAATTATGCCGCAATGGCAGAGGGTATACCCTGGAAGAATATGAAGGGCTTTATTTAAACGGCGGCCTTGGTATCGGGATAGCAACCAAAAGGGGGCTGTCTTGTCCCACAGGCCATTATGCCATCAATCCGGTACCACGCCGGATGATTTTAGAGGCAGTGGATTCTGTGCGCAGGGAGACATTCTGTGAGGGATGCTTTGAGGTGCGGATTGCTGTGCCCCAGGGAGGGGAGCTTGCAAAAAAAACATTTAATCCGGTGCTGGGAATTAAGGGGGGGATTTCTGTTTTAGGCACTACCGGTGTGGTGGAGCCTATGAGTGAGCAGGCTTTGGTGGAGACTATCCGTCTGGATATTCGGGTCAGGGCAGCGGCAGGGGAAAAGAACCTTCTTCTGACGCCTGGCAATTACGGGGAAGAATTTCTTTGTCAGGAGCTGGGAATCCAGCTGGGAACAGCGGTGAAATGCAGCAATTTTGTGGAAGCCTCGGTGAGAATGGCTTTGGAGGAAGGGGTTTGCAGACTTTTGCTGGTGGGACATGCAGGAAAAATGATCAAGGTAGCCGGCGGCGTGGGGAACACTCACTCAAAGTACGGGGACAGAAGAATGGAGATGATGGAGAGACTGACCCGTCAGGTATGTACAGAAGGGTGTGAAAAAACGAAAGAGCAGGAAAGCCGAGAAATATTTTTCAAGGAAATAGGCGCTTGCAACACAACCGAGGAAGCGGTGGAGAGACTAAAGGAGAGAGGGCTGGCTGTCCAGGTATTGGATTGTGCGGCAGAAAGGGTAAGAGAACAGATATCCCGCTGGTCGGGCGGCAAAATAAAGGGGGAGGTGGTGATGTTTTCCTCCTTGCATAAAGTGGTAGGAAAGACAAAAAATGCAGAGGATTTCCTGGGGTTATTTCGGTGAAATTGGCTGGGAAAAGATGGGGTGGCAGATTGTTTTAAGCAGGAGGAAAAAAGGTGTGAAATTGGCGGTAATCAGCTTTACAAAAGCGGGGGGACGGCTGGGTGTAGATTTGACAGAGAGTCTGAGAAGGGAAGGACATGAATGTGAGGGGTATGTCCAGGCAAGATTTTGTGAAGCGTTTGAAAACGCTTGGGGGAAGGGGATTTACCCGGTAAAAGAAACAGTAGGAGTTTGGACAGAGAAACATTTTTATGCTGTAGATGGACTGATTTACATAGGGGCAGCAGGAATTGCGGTTCGGGCAGTGGCACCGTTTCTTAAGGATAAGATGAGGGACCCGGCTGTGGTGGTGGTGGATGAGCTGGGATGTTATGCTGTTTCTCTTTTATCTGGCCATGTGGGGGGAGCCAATGAGCTGGCCAGAACTGTGGCAAGAATCTGCAAGGGTCAGCCGGTGATTACGACAGCCACAGATGTAAATGGAAAGACAGCCATAGACAGCTGGGCAGCCAGACAGGGGCTTTGGATCGGAGACCGGGAGTTGGCAAAGCAGGTGTCTGCAAAGATGCTGGAAGGGGAGATGGTAGGATTTTTCAGCGATTTCCCAATGGAAAGCCCAAAGACAGAGCAGTACAGGCCTGGGGTGATCTGTGAGATAAATGTGTGGGTTACAGTGAGGAAAAGTCCAGAGCCAAAGGAAGCCTTAGGCCAGGCAGTGGTGGCCGGAAAGAAACTTTTGCGTCTGGTTCCCAAGGCGATGACTGTGGGGATCGGGTGCAGGAAGGGAGTAGCTGGCAGCCAGATTGAGGAAACAGTAAAACGGGTTTTGGAAAAGGCTCAGCTGGACAGACATGGGCTGATGAGTATTGCCAGCATTGACTTGAAACAGAAGGAGGAAGGCCTTTTGGCGCTGTCAGAGAAATGGAAGATCCCTTTTTTGACTTTTTCTGCCGGGGAGCTAGAGCGGGTACAGCAGCCGGTTGGGGAATCTCGGTTTGTCCGGCAGGTGACTGGAACGGGGAATGTATGTGAGCGCGCTGCTCTTTTGGCAGCAGGGGATGGGGCAAGGCTTTTGGTGGGAAAAGAGGCAGAAAACGGAGTGACAGTGGCTGTGGCAAGAGGACAGGATATATGGCAAGGATACTGATTTTCGGGGGAACTGCAGAAGGGCGTTGTCTAGCAGAGTATGGGGTGCAGCAGGGAATCTCTGTGGCAGTCAGTGTGGTTTCAGAGTACGGAAAACGTGTGATGGGAGATATGCCGGGTTTGTCGGTGTACTGTAAAGCGCTGGATAAGGATGGAATTTGTTCTTTACTGGAAGAAGAAAAGCCTCATCTGGTATTGGATGCCACCCATCCTTATGCAGTCACAGTTACTGGTGAGATAATCCATGCCTGCAAGGAGGAAGGAGTCCGCTTGCTAAGAGTGGTTCGGGATATGTCGGGGGAAGAAGCTGACGAAAGAGCAAACAGGTACAAGGCAGCGTTTTGGGTACATACTCCCGGGGAGGCGGCGGAGATCTTGGCAAGGGATGGAAAGCCGGTTCTTTTTACCACAGGAAGCAAGGAGCTGGGATTTTTTGCAGAGGTGGAAAAGCTGCGGGGAAGAATCTATGCCCGGGTTTTGCCGGACAGTCAGGTGATTGCTAAGTGTGAGCACATGGGAATCCGGGGAAAACATCTGATTGCCATGCAGGGGCCCTTTTCGGAGGAGATGAACCGGGCGCTGATCCGGGAGATCGGAGCCGGGTGGCTGGTGACGAAAGAGTCAGGCAGCCGGGGAGGATTTGAGGAAAAGATGGCGGCAGCCAGTAGCTGCAATATACCGGTGGTTGTGATTCGGCGGCCTAAACAGGAGAAGGGGATTTCTTTTGAGGAGGCGTGCCGGGAGCTTGCGTACTTGGCAAAGGAAAAGAGCGGGACTGCTGTGACTAAGAAGGAAAAAGAGCGGCCGAGGGAAGCTTTAATGCGCCGGCTGTCTCTGATTGGAATGGGAATGGGAACCGGGAGTCAGCTGACTATGGAGGCAATCAGGGAGCTGGAGCAATGCGATGTGGTTCTGGGAGCAGAACGGATGCTGACAGATATCGAGCCATGGATCCGAGGAAAGGCTGCAAAGGAGCAATATCTGGGAAAGGAGATTTATGATTGGCTTCTTGTCCATCCAATGTACAGGAGGGCTGCGGTGGTCTACTCGGGAGATACCGGCTTTTACAGCGGCTGCAGTTCCCTGTTAAGGATACTGAAAGAGCAGCCAGAGGAGGAGTTTTTTGTCCGGATATTTCCCGGTATTTCTACTCTGTCCTGCCTTAGCGCCCGTCTGGGACGTTCCTGGGAATCGATCTATCCGGCCAGTACACATGGGCGGGAATGTGATGTGGAGGGACTCTTAGAGAAGTACAGCCATGTGTTTTTGCTGCTGGGGGGAGAGGAAAATCTGGGAAGGCTTTGCGAAAAACTTAATAAGTCGGGAATGGGAAATGTGCAGGTATCTGCCGGAGTGCGGTTGGGATACCCGGATGAGCGGGTTTTTACAGGGACGGCAAGAGAGCTAAAGGGAAGAGAGGAGGCTTGTCTGACTGCTGTGATTCTGGACTGGGACGGGAGAGGAAGAGAGAATGAGAGATGAGGAATTTATCCGGGGCAGAGTGCCTATGACAAAAAGCGAGGTACGGGCAGTGTCCATATCAAAGCTGGAGCTGGCTGAGGGAGAGATTGTCTATGACATTGGGGCAGGGACCGGCTCAGTGGCAGTGGAGATGGCCATGACCACCAGGTGCGGCCATGTGTATGCAGTGGAATACAAAAAAGAGGCATGTGAGCTGATCCGCAGAAACCGGGAGCATTTTCATGTGGATAATCTGACCGTGGTGGAGGGAGAAGCGCCGGGGATACTGGAAGGTATGCCTGGACCGGATAAGGTTTTTATTGGGGGGAGTAAGGGAAAGCTTCAAGAGATCTTTGACTGGATTTGGAATAAGAATCCTGATACACGGGTGGTGATCAATGCAGCTACCCTGGAAACTTTGGCATCCGTCAGCGCTTATCTGCAGGAGCATAAGATGGAGGCAGAGATTGTCTGTGTCCAGGTGGCAAAGGCAAGAAAGCTGGGAGACTATCACCTGATGGAAGGACAAAATCCGGTATATATTGTCACAATTGAACCGCCTGGGGTGGGGGCGGTGAATTAAGGAGGAAAGGATGCTGCATTTGATAACCGGAGGTAGTGCCAGTGGAAAATCCCGGTTTGGGGAGCAGGCGGCTCTTGATACAGGAGCCGGATGCCGGTATTATATTGCCACAATGGAGCCCTGGGGAAGGGAAGGAAGAGAGCGGGTGTCCAGACACAGACGGCAGCGGGAGGGGAAGGGATTTCACACCATTGAGGCTTATCATAACCTGGAAACGGTTTTTCTGGAATCGGGGAACAGAGAGGACAGGGTGATTTTGCTGGAATGTATGTCCAATTTGGTGGCCAATGAGCAGTTTGGGACCGGAGGAAGCGATGAAGAGATTTTGGGACGGATTTTCGGAGGTGTCCGTCATTTACAGGATCAGGGAAAAGATCTGATTATCATTACGAACGAAGTGTTTTCTGATGGAAGCCTGTATGAAAGGGAAACTTTGCGGTATCTTAAGCTGTTGGGGCAGGCAAACCGGAAGCTGGCTTTGTGGGCCGATCAGGTGACAGAGGTGATATACGGGATCGGGGTGGGGATAAAGGGGAAGGAGGAGGACTATGGCAAGCAGTGAGGATCATGGCAGACAGGGCCATCCGGTTTTAAACAGTCTGTTTATGGCATTTTCCATGTATTCCAGGATTCCTGTGCCGCAGGCAGAGTGGGAAGGAGAAGGGATGGGATATGTCCTTTGTTTTTTCCCTGTGGTGGGTGCTGTCATTGGTGCTGTGGTTACGGGCTTTTGTTTTTTGGCAGACTGGATGGAGCTGGGGACGGTGGCTTTTGCCTGTATCGGGACGGCTCTGCCGGTACTCCTTACGGGAGGAATCCATATGGACGGGCTTTTAGATGTGGTGGATGCCCGAAGCTCCTGCCAGTCCAAAGAGAAAAAGCTGGAGATATTAAAGGATCCTCACATCGGGGCGTTTGCCATCATCGGATGCGGAGTTTATCTTCTTTTGTATGGGGCCGCTTTCAGTCAGATAAACAGAGAATCCTTTTGTGCCGTGGCTGGCATTTTTGTATTGGAGCGGACCTTGAGTGGTTGGTCTGTAGTGACCTTTCCCAAGGCAAAAAGGGAGGGGTTAGTTAGTACCTTTGCCGGGGAGGCAAAAAAGAAGGTGGTGCAGATATCAATGGCTGTCTGGGGGATAGGAGCCGCGGGATATATAATCGGTATGAGAGGATTTTTGGCAGGATCTATGGCAGTGGCAATGGCTTTTTTGGTGTTTGGGTGGTATTATCATATGGCGAAAAGAGAGTTTGGAGGGATTACCGGGGATCTGGCAGGATATTTTTTGCAGCTGTGTGAGCTGGGAATGTTGGGAATGTTGGTTTTGGGCTAATGGGTATGATGATTGAACCGGATGGGAAAAGCCAGGCGGGAAAGGTAAAGGGGGAATAAAAAATATGATATTGATTATTGGAGGTGCCTGTCAGGGAAAGACGGCCCTGGCCCGGGAGCTTTCCGGGATGGGGGAGGAGCAGTTTGCTTGCTGTCAGGCAGATGGAGTAACGGATGGAGTAACGGCGGCTTTGGGCAAAAGATTTTTAACTGGATTTCACGGGTGGATTCGGCAGATCCTGGAGGCAGGAGAGGACCCGGAGGAATTTGTCCGGCAGATTCTTAGGGAGGATCCGGAGCTTGTGACCATGGATGAGGTGGGCTGTGGAATTGTGCCGGTAGAGCGTTTGGAGAGGGATTACCGGGAGGCTGTGGGACGTGCCGGTCAGCTTTTGGCCCAAAATGCCAGCCAGGTGTTTCGTGTGATTTGCGGGATTCCGGTCCGGATAAAAGGA
Source organism: Lachnospiraceae bacterium (assembly GCA_022794255.1). Taxonomy (GTDB): domain Bacteria; phylum Bacillota; class Clostridia; order Lachnospirales; family Lachnospiraceae; genus Brotaphodocola. The sequence goes on along the minus strand of JAAWEL010000075.1, from coordinate 50,059 downwards.
TAAAGGCTGAGTTGCTTAAGGAGGGGATAAAGATGGAGTTGTCTGCTGTGGCAGTGGCAGGATTTCTGACAGATTGTCTCATTGGAGATCCGGAAAGCTGGTGGCATCCGGTTCGGGGAATGGGGTGGATGATTGAAAGACTGGAAAAAATTTTAAGAACAGTATTTCCAAGAAACCCGGCGGGGGAACTTATGGCCGGCGGGGTCATGGCTGTGATTGTGATGCTTGCAACCGGCGGGACAGCTTTGGGAATTCTTGAATTGTCTGGGTGGATTCATCCGGGTTTTCGGACGGCATGGATGTGTGTTATAAGCTGGCAGGTTTTGGCGGCAAGATCTCTTAAGACAGAAAGCAAAAAGGTGTACCATGCCCTGACAGAGGAGAATGTGGAGAAAGCCAGACAGGCCGTGTCCCGGATTGTTGGGAGAGACACAAAACCCCTTGCAGAGGAAGGGATTATCAAGGCAGCAGTGGAGACGGTGGCAGAAAACACATCGGATGGGGTGATTGCCCCTCTTTTTTATCTTCTGCTTTTTGGCCCCGTAGGGGCGCTCATCTATAAAGCAGTCAATACAATGGATTCTATGGTGGGATACAAAAACCAGAGATATCGATACTTTGGAAGGATTCCGGCCCGGCTGGATGATCTGATGAATTTGGTTCCGGCCCGGCTGACGGCATTTTTTCTGATCGTTACGGCATGGCTTTTGCCGGGATTTGACGGGAGAGGGGCTTTTCGGATCTGGTTGAGGGACCGGTATTGCCATAAAAGCCCTAATTCGGCCCACTCGGAGGCAGCCTGTGCCGGGGCTCTGGGGGTGGAACTGGCGGGCCCAGCCTGGTATTTTGGAGTGCTGACACAAAAGCCGGTAATCGGGGATGAGAAAAGAAAGGTAGAACGGGAGGACATTATCCGGGTAAGCCGGCTAATGATGGGGAGCGCATGGATGGCGCTTGCAGCGGGAGCTGTGCTTCGTTGTCTGATTGGATGACAGCGGAGCGCAGCTTTATTTTTTGATGTAGGTCAGCTGGTATTTGGGGGAGTTTAAGGTCAGCTCTGTGTAGTCCATTACTTGTCCGTTGGTCAAATAGGTCGTGTTGGCAACCCGGAGGATCGGGGTGTCTAAGGGGATGTCGAACAGATCGGCGATCCTTTTTGAAGGGTGTAACGGGGTGACAATGTGATGGCTGTAGGCAATCTTCAATCCCTTTATTTTTTCAAAATATTGATATTTGGACTCCTGCAGTACCTGGATGGAGATGTCTGGGTACAGGCGACTGGACATGTAGGTGGTCTCAAACTGAAATATCTTTTCATCTGCATAGCGGATCCGCTCGATGAAATAGATGGGCTCCCCGGTTTCGATATCTAAAATAGAGGCGATGTTGGCGGGGGCATTTTGCAGCATAAAGGAAGGGAGCTCTGTGCGGACTGTGATTCCCTGCTGGGCCATGACCTGGGAAAAGCCCTGGACAGAGCTGGGATTTAGGGTGACGGCAGGGTGACAGACAAAGGTCCCCACTCCGGCCACCCGGGAGAGAAGCCCTTTGGCCACCAGATTGTCCGTGGCTTTACGGACTGTGACCCGGGATACATGGTAGGTGTTGGAAAGTTCTAATTCGGTTGGGATCAGATCATCTTTTTTATAATAGCCAAGATTTATTTTTTGAAGCAGGTCGTTTTCGATTTGTTTGTATTGTGCGATTCTTCTTTGTGTCATAAGGATTCCTCGAAGCGGTTGTGTTTGATGTACCCTTAATTGGTTTGGTTTTCAGGGTATCTTTATTGTAATGGATTTTCGCAGGATTTACAATATGTTGTTTTGGGAAAGTTGTTAGATGGGGAGTGAAGAGGGGGATTTAGGAGATTTCCGGAGCTAAATGAAATAACGCTGATGCAGGCTGTAAGCAGTGACTGAGGAAAAGTCAGATTGGGAGTGATGATAAAGAATAAAAATATTTACATTTAGGAGGGAAAAATGATAATACAAATAATTTTTTAAATGTATTGACATTATATGGTTTGTGGTTTATAGTAGGGATATGGTGCTTATAAATATATAAAATGCACAAAGTTGTACAACGAGATTGAAAGAAGGGAGGTAGGAAAGTTGAGAAATGTATTGTATATACATACTCATGATTCAGGTAGGATATTAAGTCCGTATGGATATAAGGTGCCTACGCCGAATCTGGAAGCGTTTGCTAAAGAGGCAGCGGTGTTTCGGAATGCCTACTGTGCGGGGCCTACCTGTTCTCCTAGCAGGGCAGCCATGCTGACAGGGACTTATCCTCATCAGACCGGGATGCTGGGGCTGGCGCAGAGGGGATTTTCCATGGATTGCCGCCGCCATCTGGTTCAGCACTTAAACAGGAACGGGTATGACACAGCGCTCTGCGGGATCCAGCATGAGGTGGGGTGGTATCTGGATCGGGTGCAGGGAGCGAAGCAGATTGGGTATGGAGAGGAGCTGACCCGGGACAATTCTGGTTATCGCCAGGAGGAGCTGGTGAAGTGGGATCAGGAGAATGCCGGGGAGGTTTGTACCTGGCTCCGGGACAGAAAGAAAATGGGGAACGAAAAGAAGCGGCCATTTTTTCTTTCCTATGGAATGTATGCCACTCATCGCCGCTTTCCGGATGAGATCGATCCGGAGATTTGCCCGGAATTTGCGGTTCCTCCCTATCCGATTCCGGACAGCAAAGAGACCAGAAGGGATTTTGCAGGATTTCTCACCAGTGTGAAAAGTGCGGACGGATGTTTCGGGCAGGTGATCCGGTGCCTTAAGGAGGAAGGGCTTTGGGAGAATACGATTGTTCTTTTTACTACGGACCATGGAATTGCCAATCCTTTTTCCAAGTGTACTTTGTTTGACAGTGGCATTGGAGTGGCCCTGATGATGCATGTGCCTGGAGCTAAGGGGAATGGAAGGGTGATGGATCAGCTGGTTTCCCATGTGGATGTGTTTCCTACTTTGTGTGAGCTTTTAAACCTGGAGAAACCGGATTATCTGGAAGGGGTTTCTTTGGTTCCCTTGCTGGAAGGAGGAGAAGAGCCGGTGCGGAGCGACATTTTTGCGGAGATTAATTTCCATACCTCCTATGAGCCGGCCCGGTGTGTGCGGACAGAGCGGTATAAGTATATCTGCTATTATGATACCTCCTATCTTCAGACTAACCTGTCTAATATTGATGAGTCTCAAACAAAGGACTATTTTATGGAGCGGGGACTTAAGGGCAGGGAAAAGTACGAGGAGGCTCTCTACGACCTGGTGTATGATCCGGGAGAGCGGAGAAATCTTGCAAAAGAACCAGAGTATAAGGCAGTGCTGGAAAAGATGAGAGACCGGCTTAAAGAATATGAGGAGCGGACAGAGGATCCCATTCGAAGCGGGCCGGTTGCGGTAAGATCTGGCTGGAAGGTCAACAGGAGGGAATGTCAGACGGCAAGTTCCAAAAATCCTGAGGATTATATTTAAAGAAAAATCCTGGAGTGAAGAAAAAGAAATGGGGTGAAAAGTATGACAGGTATCATTGTAACCGGACATGGAAGCTTTGCCACAGGGATTACCAGCGGATTGAAGCTTTTAGCAGGGGAGCCGCAGGAATATGAGGCAGTGGATTTTTTGCCGGAGGATTCGGTGGAATCTCTCACCGAAAAGCTTGCCGGGGCTGTGGAACGGCTGAAAGCTTGTGACGGGATTATCATCTATGCAGATCTGACCGGCGGTTCTCCGTTCAATGTGTCCATCCGCATGAAAATGGAAGGGGACCGGCCTTTGGAGGTAATCGGAGGGGCCAATCTTCCGGCAGTGCTGGACGGATATATGACCAGGGAGGCGGCCGGGGATGTGAAGGCCCTGGCACAGGCAGGGATCAATGCCGGCAGAGCAGCTATGGTATGGTTTCAGGCAGCAGAGAACAATGAAGATGAGTATGAAGAGTAAAAGGAGGATGAAGGAATGACCTTTTTTCAAGCATTGTTGATTGGATTGTTTGCTTATCTGGGAAGTAAGCGCACACCATGGTTTTTTGGGGTGACAGGTGGATGGAATATGATCGGGCGGCCTTTGGTGGCTGGTTTGATTATCGGATTGATTCTTGGAGATGTTCCCAATGGGGTTATTGCGGGAGCGATGGTTCAGGCCCTCTTTATCGGTCAAATCACTCCGGGAGGAGCCATGCCGGCAGATGTAAACTGGGCTGCCTACATAGGGATTCCTCTGGCTTTGGCGGCTGGCGGCACCGGGGAGCAGGCAGTTGCCCTGTCCGTGCCTTTAAGCATGCTGGGTCTGGGATTGTTTAACTTTATTATGACGATCAATGCATATTTTCCCCATATGGCAGACAAGGCGGCAGAAAAAGGGGATGGCGCAGGCATCCATCGGGCTACCTATTTAGCTGCAGTTCCCAGCTTTGTTCTGAGAGCTGGTTCGGCTATGCTGATCTGCTATCTGGGAACACCCGTGGCGGAAATGCTGATCAACAGCATGCCGGAAGGAGTGCTTCATTTCTTTGAGGTGGCAGGAAAGATGCTTCCAGCAATCGGATTTGCCATGCTGTTAAAGCAGTCTCTGGCAAAGCAGTGGATGCTGGTGCTGTTTTTACTGGGATGGATTATGATCGGAGCTACCAGCATGTCTGTGACAGCTCTGGCTGTGTTTGCCACAGCAGTGGCAATTGTTTTTGTAATGGCACAGGGAGAAGCAAGAGTCCCTGTAACAGCACCTGTAGAGAGCGTAGAGGAGGATGACTGCTATGAAGAATAGAAATCAGAATGATTCTTTGCTGACTAAAAAGGATATTGACAAGGCCGCCTGGTCCTATATTTTCTTTGCCCAGGCCACGCAGAACTTTGAGCGTATGATGGGCCTGGCTTTCTGTCATGTGTTAGAGCCCATTTTAAAGAAATTGTACGGGTCGGACTCAGATGAGTACAAAAAAGCCTTGCAGCGTCATATGCAGTTTTATAACACAGAGCCTCAGCTGGGCGCATTGATTCCCGGAATCACCATTGCCATGGAGGAGGCCAGAGCAAAAGGGGAGAACATCAGTGAGGAGCTGATTGTCAATACAAAGAATGCATTGATGGGGCCCTTTGCCGGAATCGGTGATTCTATGCTGATTGGTACCTACAGCCCGATTCTTTTGAGTATTGCCATGAGTCTTTGCATTCATGACGGCAATCCCATTGGACCGCTGTTTTTCTGTATTGTGTGGCTGACTACCGTTGTTGGACTTCAGTGGTTTTTATTCCATAAGGGCTATAATATGGGAATCGGAGCGGCCAATCTGTTCTTTACCAACAAGGCGCTGGTAGATAAGATTACCACCGGACTTACCATGATGGGACTGATTGTGATCGGCGGTGTGGCTGCCACAACGGTGAAGGCCAGTGTGGTATTCAAATATGTGAACGGGGATATGGCTTTGTCTATCCAGGAACAGATATTTGATAAGATCATGCCGGGGATACTCCCCCTTCTGCTTACATTGGCTGTGTGGTATATGATGGATAAAAAGAAATGGTCTGCCACAAAGATTGTATTGGGTATTGTTATCTTTGCAGCAGTGATGGTATTTTTGGGAATTATGTAATGGCTTTATGGGGAAAAGAAATATAATGCTGGTCATTTCAGACCAGCATGGATGGGCGAGTACGGGTTTTGCAAAGAAGGGGCTTGATACCCCGCAGCTTAGACGAATTGCACAGGAAGGGGCATTGTTTGATCATTGCTATTGCAATGCGCCCTTATGTGTCCCCTCTCGTATGTCCTTTCTCACCGGGCAGCTTCCATCGGAGCTGGGGATTTTTAATAATGATTCGGCCCTGGCTTCTGATGTGCCTACTCTGGCTCACGAGATGGGACAGCTGGGGTATGATACGGTGCTGATCGGCCGTATGCATTTTAAGGGAGACGACCAGAAGCATGGTTTTGACCGGCGTCTTTATGGAGATATTACTTCCCAGTACTGGGGAACCGGTGGCAGGGCACGGAAGGATTTCGGGAAATATGCTGGTACCACCAACCGGCTTCACTGTACAGAGGCAGTGGGGGGCGGCGTTTCGCCGGTTATGGTATATGATGAGGCGGTATGGCAGCAGACCATGCAATTTCTTCAAAGATGGGAGAAGGATCACGAAAACAGGCCGCTGTTTCTTGTGGTAGGCTTTTATGGACCGCACTTTCCTTTTACCTGCAGGGAGGAATTATACCGGAAATATCAGAGTCTCTGTTCTATAGAGGAATGTGAGCAGGACGCTGCCCGGGTTTTCCTTCCTTTCTATGAGGAATACAGGCAGGAGTGTGAAAAAGAGCGGATAAGAAACTGCCGGGCCGCGTACTGGGGATTGGTAGAGCAGCTGGACAGATATGTGGGAGCCCTGTATGATACATTCCGGCAGGTGCAAAAGAGAGAGGAGCATGTATTTATTTATCTGTCGGATCATGGGGAACAGTTGGGAAAAAGAGGAATCTTCGGAAAACAGACCTTTTATGAGGATGCGGTGCGGGTGCCTCTGATTATGGAGGGAGAAGGGATAGCTCCCGGCAGATTTTCACAGCCAGTAGGGCTTTTGGATGTATCCCGGACGCTTTTGTCTTTGGCATCTTTGGGGGACAGCAAAGCCTTTGACTGGCACCAGGGAGTATGCATGGATCTGAAAAAGCCTGATTGTAACCAGCATTGGATCAGGATACAGCAGATGCTGGAGCAGGGAGGAGAAAAGCTGCTGGCAGAGGCGGCTGTCCTTGGCTGTTATAAGGTGATCCGTGCTCAGGGGCAGTGGTATGTCTATGATCTGGAAAGGGATGCCATGGAGGAGAATAATTTGCTAAAAAGTCATCCGGAGCAGGCAAAAGAGCTGATTGATCAGGCACAAAAGGCCGGATGCTTTATGGAGCAAGAGAAGATAAAATGGCTGATTGCAAAGGAGCGACAGGCCTGTGAAAGGCAGAAAAGGCTGAGGGAATGGGGGAGGGCTAAGAGCCCCTGGGAATGGGGGACCGTAGGGATTCCTGCAGGGACGCTTCTGGGACCGGCAGAATAGTAAAGGAGAGCGTATGAAATATAAAAAGCTATGGACAGATATGCACAGCAATATCCACCACAATCAGATGGAGGAGCTTTCTCTGTGGTATGAGCAGATCAAAAAGCAGATGGATTTCTGGCCGATTGCCTATTATCCGTTTTATATGCGGCCTACCAAGAAAGGGCTGGCGGTGGAGGACCGTCTGGAGGATGAGGTGATTGCTGCAGATTGGGAGAAGGTACGGGCGTTTACCAAAAAGGCCAATGAAGAGGGCTTTCCCATGTTTATGGGCTTTGAATGGCAGGGGGCCGGACTGGATGGGGATCACAATGTATTTTTCCTGAAAAATGACGGGGAGCAAAAGCATCCTCTTCGATACCAGCAGCTGGTGGAGGCTTACCAGGGCCAGGATGTGATAGGAATTCCTCACCATCTGGCTTATCAGCCCGGTTCCAGGGGGAAAAACTGGGACACCCATGACGAGAAATTTTCTCCTTTTGCGGAGATCTATTCCAGCCATGGGTCCAGTGAAAATGACGATGGGCCGTTGGCTATGAACCGCCATGTACATATGGGACCCCGCACCGGGGAAACCACTTATGAACAGGGATTGAAGCGGGGATATAAGATCGGGGTTATGGCGGCCGGGGATAATCACAGTGTGCCGGGAGTGTTTGAGCATGGCAGCATGTGTGTTCTGGCCGAGGAGAGGACCAAGGAGGCCATCTGGGATGCATGGATACACCGCAGGGTCTATGGAGTGTCTCAGAGCCGGATTCAGGTGGATGAGCTGGTAAATGGCGTGCCTATGGGCGGCGAGGTATCTGCCCCGGATGGAAAGGCAGAGATGGAAATATCCGTAAAAGGAACGGCTGCTGTGGACCGGATTGAAATTTTAAGAGATAATATTTTGGAAGAAATGATTGTTCATTCAGGGACCTGGGAGCGGGAAAAGCTTCAGGGTGTGATCCGGTTTAAATTCCGTCTGGAGCTTGGGTGGGGACCGGATATAAGAGTCTATAAGGACCAGTGGATCAAGCACTGGAACGGAAGTCTTAAGGTGGACGGAAGGCTTTTGGACATTGAGAAGTGCTGGAATAATTATGGGCAGGAGATTGTAAAAACCAGTGAATCTGGCTGTGATTTTTCTGTCACAACCTACCAGTCCACTGCAACAGGCAAATGGATGGGGCCTAGCAATGTGACCACAGAAGGATTTATTTTTGAGGTGGAGGCAGATGCAGACAGTGTGATGAGCCTGACCATTGACGGACAGGAATATCCCTTGCTGGTGCGGGAGGTTCTGGAGACCTCAAAGGTTTTTGCCCTGTGGGATGAGGTAAAGAAGCTGACCCGGGAGACCTGGGGGGAGATTACCCACTATCGGGACGATCCCTGGTGGCACAATGCATATAAGTTCCGTGTGGGGAAGGCCTGCCCGGAGGCTTCCTACCAGATTACGGCAAAGAGAACCATCCATATGAAGGAAGATGGAAATCTGCGTCTGCGGATCTGGCAGAAAAATGGGGATGTGGCCTGGACATCTCCTGTGTTCGTGTCGGTGGGGCGATGAGCTTCAAGGAAGGAGAAGAAGAGATGATGGAGATTGTAAATATAAGAATTGATGATCGTCTGATTCACGGGCAGGTGGCGGCGGTATGGAGCCTGGCTACGAAAGCTACGCGGATTATGGTGGTGGATGATCAGGTGGTAAAGGATCCGGTCAATAAGGAGGCTCTGAAAATGGCATGTCCCAGTCAGTGCAAATTGTCGATTCTGACTGTGGAGAAGGCAGCCGCCAATCTTTGTGCAGGCAAGTATGAGGGGGAGCGGGTGTTTATTGTGGCCAAAGGTCCAAAGACGATCCGGGATCTGTATGACCGCGGTTTTCATATGGAAAAGGTGAATGTGGGAAATATGGGCGGGAAGCAGAACACCCGGATGCTGAAAAAGGCAGTCAGTGTGACCCAGGAGGATGTGGAGAATTTTTTGTATCTGGCTGACCAGGGAGTGAATATTACAGCTCAGATGGTGCCGGCAGATGAGGCACTGGATTTTATAAAGCTGATTCGGGGATAAGAGTGAGAGACAATTGCCAAGCAGGAAAGAACAGGCAGGACGAAAAGGTCCTGCCTGTTCTTTCCTGCTTTACGGAGGGTTGGATTTGCCGTACATGGAGGGAAAAAGCATGACATGAGAGAAAAACCATGCTACAATAAAAAAGATTCAGGAAGGAGTGGAATGGTATGGGATATGCGCTTCATGGCGGAGACATCTATCACGGAAAGATACGGGATGATTTTTCTGTCAATGTAAATCCTTTGGGCCTTCCGCCGGGAGTGAGGCAGGTGCTTCGGGAATCGGTAGAGGGATGGAGCCGTTATCCGGATCCGGAATGTGGAAGGCTGATCCGGCGCCTGGCAGATTATCACGGGACCTCAAAAGAGCGGATTGTATGCGGGAATGGGGCGGCGGATCTGATCTACCGTCTGGCCTATCAGGCAAGGCCAAAACGGGCTTTAGTTCTGGCGCCTTCTTTTTCCGAATATGAGCGGGCTCTGATGTCCGTAGGCTGCCGGGTGCGCCATTTTTCTTTGAGGGAGGAGAAGCGTTTTCAGGTGGATGCAGAGGCATTGGCCGGTTTTTTGGAGGAAGGGGAATGGCTTTTTTTGTGTAATCCCAACAATCCCACTGGTCTGGCTGTGCCGAAAAGCCAGGTGGAGCTGCTGGCTGAGGCATGCCACAAAAAAGGCGGGCTTTTGGTGCTGGATGAGTGCTTCTGTGAATTTTTGGACCGGCCAGAGGATTACTCTTTTATGGAAAGGATTTGGGAGTATCCGCAGGTTGTGATCCTTAGGGCTTTTACGAAATCTTACGCCATGGCAGGGCTGCGGCTGGGATACATGGTTTGCGGCGATCTGGTTCTTGCCGGTAGGCTTCGTCTGACCGGACAGCCGTGGAGCGTGTCTTTGCCCGCCCAGGAGGCAGGGGTGGCGGCTCTTGAGGAGAAGGACTTTTTAAAGAAGACGAAAAGGCTGGTAAAAACAGAGCGGGAATGGATGTTAGAGAGACTGGCCGGCCTTGGATTTTTGGTATTTCCCTCCCAGGTGAATTACCTCCTTTTTAAAGATGAAGGGGAAGAATACCACGGTAATCTGTGGGAAAGGCTTCGGGAAAGAAGAATTTTGATTCGGGACTGCAGTAATTTTTTGGGACTTGAGCCGGGAGAGGGACTTGGACGGATTCGCTATTACCGAATCGGGCTTCAAAGGCGGGAAAAGAATGAAAAGCTTTTGGAGGCCCTTTCGATGATTATGAAAGACAGCTGAAAGATTGAGTACAAAAGTGGGGAGCGTTTTTAAGAGAGAAAGGAAACCTGGATTATGAGCTATTATCGAATTCTGCTGGCAGATGATGAGGAGGAGGTCCGCAAGGCTATCATTCGCAAGATTGACTGGGAGAGCCTTGGCTTCCAGGTGGCCGGGGATGCGGACAACGGGGAGGAGGCTTTGGAGAAGATTGAGCAGCTGAAGCCAGATGTGGTGATGACGGATATCCGGATGCCATACATGGACGGATTGACTCTGACGGCGCGGATCCGGCAGAAATATCCGTCTATTAAAGTCCTGATCTTTTCCGGTTATGATGATTTTGAGTATGCCCAGCAGGCCATCAAGCTGAATGTAAGCGAATATATCTTAAAGCCGGTGAACGTGGAGGAGCTGACTGAGATTTTAGGGCGGGTTCGCAGCAGTCTGGACGAGGAGATTGAGCAGCGCCGCAATGTCCGGCTGCTGCGGGAAAGCTATCGAAACAGTCTTCCCATTCTTCGGGAGCTTTTTTTAAATGATCTGGTGGGGGGAAATATTCCAGGCGGGGAGATAGCCGGAAAGCTGGAGGAATATGAGGTGGATATTCTGAACGCCCGCAAATGGGTGACAGCAGTCATCAGTGTGGAGCCGGAAGAACGGGTGGAGGGACAACCTCTGTCAAGGCAGCAGGAGCAGAAGCTGATTCCCATTTCTGTTCGTCAGCTGGTGGAGGACAATTTGAAGGAGTATTTCCGCTTTACCATCTTCAGCTCCACAGGCGGCATTACTATCCTTGCAGCAATTGATGAGCCAAACACCCAGACCGGATTTATTGATCTTCTGGGAGACATATGCAAGGAGATACGGCGAATCCTTGAGGTGACAGTGACTATTGGGGTCGGTCACAGCAGCCAGATGCTGGAACATATTGGAGAATCCTATCAGTCAGCCATGGATGCTCTGGGCTATAAGGCGATCACTGGTACAGGAGGAACCATTTATATTCATGATATGGAACCGGTCAGCCGGGGAAAGCTGCATCTGGATGAAAAGGATGAGGCGGAGCTGACAGCGGCGGTCAAATTCGGCACTCCTCAGACGATTGAGGCAGTGGTGCAGGATTTGATGGCCCGGGTGGAGGAAGCCAAAGTTCATGTCCGCCAGCATCAGGTGTACCGGCTGTCTTTAGTCAACTGGGTCACTCGTTTGATGCAGCAGTGTGATATGGATTTGAGGCAAATTTTTGATACAGATGACGGTTTTATCCGGCTGATGGACGGGGGACAAAAACAGGAAGAATTTACCGGATGGCTGATTCAGGTGGCCTGTCAGATTCACGAGGCGATCAATCTGCGCCGGGATACCACCAATCGTCAGGTGATCGAGGAAGCAAAAAGGTATATTCAGGAACATTATCCGGATCCAGATCTGTCTGTGGAAATGATCTGCCGTCAGCTTCATATGAGTCCGGCTTATTTTTCAACCATGTTTCGGAAGGAAACCGGACAGACCTATGTGGCTTATCTGACAGAGGTGCGCCTCAATAAGGCAGTGGAGCTGCTTAATGAGACCAATGATAAGACCTATGTGATTGCCCGGAAGGTAGGGTATCAGGAGCAGAACTATTTTAGTTATGTATTTAAGAAAAAATACGGACTTTCGCCTTCCAAGTTCCGTGGGGCATGATGGGGAAATATAAAATAATTGCAGCAAAGGAATGACAGGAGGAATCAAGGCAAAGATGAAGAAACTAGATTTTTTTCAGAAAACCAGCATCCGATATACGATATTTGTCTATTTTACTGTCAGTGCCCTGGTGATGATTCTGCTGATTGGTATATCTCTTTACGGGCGTTTGTCCGCTCAGCTTACGGCCACTATCCGGGAGGAGAACCAGGCGGTGATCAGCCAGGTAAACTTATCGGTGGATTCCTATCTCCGGACAATTATGAAGCTGTCAGATTCTTTGTATTATGGGGTGATCAAAAATGCAGATTTATCGGATGAGACAGATACTGTAAACAGTGAAATCACCCTGCTATATGACAATAACAAGGATTCGGTTTCCAATATTGCCCTTTTATCAAAAGGGGGAGACATTCTGTCTGCAGTGCCTGCCGCCAGATTAAAAACTGGTATGGATGTCACTGGGGAGGAGTGGTTTAAAAGCACCTTGGAGAGGCCGGAGAATCTGCATTTTTCCATGCCTCATGTCCAGTACATTTTTGATAACAGCGAGAACCAGTATCGGTGGGTGATCACTTTGTCCCGGGCAGTGGAAATCACCCAGGGTACCTCCACCGATCAGGGAGTGCTTCTGATCGATATAGCCTATGGAAGCCTTCAGCAGCTTTTAGACAATGTGGCTATGGGAAATGGGGGATATCTTTATCTTTTGGGGAGCAACGGGGAGCTGATCTACCATCCCAAAATGCAGCTCATTGATGCCGGGCTGGAGCAGGAGAATGTTCTGACAGCCCGTGATTATCGGGATGGGAATTATCAGGAAACCTATCAGGGAAAACAGCGGGATGTGGTGGTAAAGTCCGTAGGGTATACAGGCTGGAAGTTAGTGGGTGTGACACCAGAGCAGGGATTTTCTCTGAACAATATAAAGACCCGGCTTTTTATGGTGTTTGTGGTGGCATTTTTTCTTTTTCTTCTGGCTGTAATCAACTCCTATATTTCCTCCCGGATAACCGCCCCGATTCAGGAGCTGGAAAAGTCAGTCAATGCCCTGGAGGCCGGGGCTTTGGATACCAAGGTCTATATGGGCGGTTCCTATGAGATCCAGCATCTGGGCAGATCAATTGGGGATATGGCAAAACGGATCCAGGCATTGATGGAAGATATTGTGGCGGAGCATGAATCGAAACGGAAAAGCGAGTTTGATACCCTTCAGTCTCAGATCAATCCCCATTTCCTATACAATACATTAGATATTATTGTCTGGATGATTGAAAATGAGCAGAAGCAGGAGGCAGTGAAGGTGGTGACGGCCCTGGCCCGCTTTTTTCGCATCAGCTTAAGTAAGGGCAGGAGTATTATTCCGGTGAAGGATGAGCTGGAGCATGTGCGCAATTATCTGATGATTCAGCAGACCCGGTTCAAAAATAAGTTTACCTACCAAATTGAGTCAGAGCCAGAGGCTCTTGGTCTGGCTTCCCTAAAGCTGATGCTGCAGCCTCTGGTGGAAAATGCGATCTATCATGGAATGGAATTTATGGATGGAGATGGGGAGATTCTTGTGAAGGCCGCCATAGAAGATGGAAAGCTTTTATTTACGATTGCAGATAATGGCCTTGGCATGACCAGTGAGCAGGTGGAAGGGCTTCTGACAGGAAAGACCCACGGCTCCTCCCGCAGGGGATCAGGCATTGGCGTAAAAAATGTCAATGAAAGGATCCGTCTGTATTTTGGGGAGGAGTATGGTCTTTTTATCTGGTCAGAGCCGGATGAGGGGACGACCATACAGATCCGGCTGCCGGCAGTGCCGTTTCAGGAGCTGACAAAGGAGGAAAAGTCATGATAACAAAAAAGGAAAAAGCACTCTGGATTTTATATGGGGTGGTATTGTTTTTGTTGTTTCTTTTGTCCTCCACCAATCTGATCATCAAAGAGAAGGAAAGGCGGATTTACGGGATATCAGTGATCATTGAGGATACATCGGATGATAATTATGTGAATTTCCGGAAGGGAATGGACCGGGCAGCCATGGAGCTTTATGGGGATGTGAGCTTTATTACCTTGTATGATAAGGGCAGTGTGAAACAGCAGGAAGAGCTTATTCTGCGAGAGCAGCAGGATGGGTGCAAGGCTCTGATTGTGGCCCCGGTGGACGCCAAACGGGTTTTGGAAATGCAGGAGGATAAGCGGATCAATGTGCCATTGATTCTGCTCAATTCAGAGATAGGCTCCGGAGGGGATGGAATAACAGAAAGAATTGGATTTGACTATTATCAGATGGGGCAGGATTTGGGAAAGCAGATTCTGGAGGATTCGGTTTTTGAAGGAAAAATAAGGAGGAAAGCTTTTTTGTTCGGCGAGACGGATCCGGTCAGCATACAGTTTCGGGACGGGATTTTGGATCAGCTTAAGCCAGAGGGGGTTGAAATTGTTTTGTGGGAAGGAAGCGAAGCATCATTGAAGGAGGCATTGGAAGGAAAGCAGGGAGAACAGATGGTGTTAATCGCTCTGGATCCGGTGAGTCTGACAGAGATGGCCCAGCTGCTTTTAGATATGGGAACAGAGAACAAAAGTCCAGGCTTATACGGAAGAGGGACTGCGGTTCGGCTCCTGAATTATCTGGATAAAGGGGTGATACAGGGCCTTTGCATTACTGATGATTTTTCGGCGGGATATCTGAGTGTTAAAATGGCAGTGGAACTGGCAGAGAATCAGATTGTGGAGGATTTGGGATATCTGGAAAGCCGGTGTATCCGGCGGGAGGATTTGCGGGATGTGGAGTTTGAGAAGATGCTATACCCGATTGAGTGAAAGTGGGGGGATGGGATACGTGTATAAAATTGTCGGGAAAATTTTGGCGGTTGCTTTTATGGCCGGGATATTGGCAGGATGCGGAACCATGGAGAAGGAAGAAGAAAAAACATCCATTCGGATAGGGGTGAGTTTGTACCGGGGGGATGATACGTTTATCAACAATATCCGAAGTGAGCTGGAAAATTGCGCCAAAGAGTATGAGCAGAGGCATGGAGTGAAGGTTGCGCTGGACATCCAGGATGCTAAAGGGAGCCAGAATGTTCAGAATAATCAGGTGGAACGGTTTATTTCCCTGGGATATGATGTGATGTGCATCAATCCGGTGGACCGTACAGCAGCTTCAGCTATGATTGATAAGGCTATGACAGCTCAGATTCCGGTGGTGTTTTTTAACCGGCAGCCGGTGGAGGAGGATATGAACCGGTGGGATCAGCTTTACTATGTGGGGGCAGCTGCCAGGGAGTCTGCAGTACTTCAGGGAAATATTGTGGTGGATGAGTACCGAAAGGATCCCAAAAGCCTGGACCGAAATGGGGACGGGGTGGTCAGCTATGTGCTTTTAGAAGGGGAGAGCAGCCACCAGGATTCTCTGATCCGGACGGAGTGGTCCATCCAGACGCTGAAGGATGGAGGAGTGCCGATTGAGAAAATCACAGGAGGGATTGCCAACTGGGAGCGGAGCCAGGCTTCGGCTTTGATGGAGCAGTGGCTGGACCAGTATCCGGACAAGATTGAACTGGTGGTGTGCAACAATGATGATATGGCTTTGGGAGCTATCGATGCTTTAGAGAGAGCAGGGATCGATAAGATAAAGCTGGTGGGAATTGATGCCACCACACCAGGGCAGGAGGCGGTTCGTACAGGAAAGCTTTTGGGAACGGTATCTGCGGATAAGGAGCAGTATGCAGGAGCGATTTTTTCAATTGCGGCGGCCAAGGCTTTGGGCAAGCCGGTTTCGGAGGAGCTTTCGCTGGAGGAAGATAAATATTACTGGTCACCACAGGAGATTATGATAAGTCCGTAAACGATTTATGAAAAATCGTGTTTTTTGGATTTCATGCAATATATGGAAAAATCAAAGAAATTTAATAGAAAATCAAAGAAAATCTTATGGAAAAATTGATAAAAAACCGTTATAATATGAAACATCAGTGAGGCATTATTGCCAAAGCTGAATAATACAAATCCAAATAAAGGGAGGATTTTCGACATGAAATTGACAAAGAAAGTAATGGCACTGGCACTGGCATCCTGTATGGCAATGTCACTGGCAGCCTGCGGCGGAAGCAAGCCGGCAGAGACTACGGCAGCAGCTACAGAAGCAGCCACCACTGAGGCGGCAGCAGAGAGCACTGAGGCAGCTACAGAGGCAGAGACCACCGCAGCAGAGGCGGCAGCGGCCACAGAGGGGAAAGATCCGGCTGAGATCAAGGTTGGTATTTCCATCTATCAGTTTGCTGACAACTTTATGACCCTTTACCGGGAAGAGCTGCAGAAGTATCTGGTTGAAGAGTGTGGTCTGAAGGCTGAGAACATTTCCATCATGGATGGTAAGAACGACCAGGGTGAGCAGATGAACCAGATACGTAACTTTATCACCCAGGGTTACGATGTGATGATCATCAACTTGGTACAGGCATCCTCCGAGCCGACTGTTACTGAGGAATGTAATGCAGCAGGTATTCCGGTTGTCTACATCAACCGTGAGCCGGAAGCTGAGAGAGAGGCAGCATGGGTATCTGAGGGAATCAAAGCTACATACGTAGGTGCAGATGCAAGACAGTCTGGTACTTATCAGGGTGAGGAGATTGCTGATCTGGAGAATAAGGGCGATGCAGATGGTGACGGTGTTGTCCGCTACATCATGGTTCAGGGTGATCCGGAAAATGTAGATGCTCAGTACAGAACGGAGAAGTCCATCGAAGCACTGACCGGCGCAGGCGTTGAGGTTGAGGAGCTTGTTAAGATGCGTGGTGACTGGGATCAGACAAAGGGCCAGGAGATCACTGCCAATGCACTGTCTCAGCATGGTGCAAAGATCGATGTTGTGTTCTGTAACAATGATGCTATGGCTCTGGGTGCTCTGCAGGCCATCGAGGCAGCAGGAAGAAAGGTCAACGAGGACATCTATCTGGTAGGTGTTGATGCATTGGTTGAGGTTGTTGAGCACGTTATGAACGGCAAGATGACTGGTACTGTATTTAATGATTACTTTGGCCAGGCCCATACTGCAGCCGACAAAGCGCTTGACTTTGTAAATGGCAAAGATGTTGACAATGTATATATGGTTGACTATGTGAAAGTTACGCCGGAGAATGCAGCAGAGATTCTGGACCTGATTAAATAAATAGAGACGGAATTCTGACTGATAGAAAAAGACAGAAAAATGTCGGGTGTGCCTTCATGGCACACCTGATTTTATGAAAGGAGAGAATGGGATGGCAGAGTACAGACTGGAAATGCGCGGGGTTTCCAAAAGCTTCCCTGGCGTAAAGGCTCTGGACGGGATCAACCTGAAAGTCCGTCCGGGCACCGTTCATGCACTGATGGGAGAGAACGGTGCAGGAAAATCCACCCTGATGAAATGCCTTTTTGGCATTTATCATATGGATGAGGGGGAGGTCTACCTGGATGGGGAGCATGTGGACATCCACAATCCGGACGAGGCCCTGCAGAAGGGTCTGGCCATGGTACATCAGGAGCTGCAGCCAATACCGGAGAGAACGGTGGCGGAGAATATGTATGCCGGCCGCTACCCTACAAAGAAGTTCGGCCCCCTTCAGGTTGTGGATCACAAGAAGATGTACGAGGAGACAGCGAAATGGCTGGATGATGTGAAGATGCCTTACAACCCCAAGGCAAAACTGGGAACCATGTCCATTGCACAGATGCAGTCTGTGGAGATTGCCAAGGCAGTGTCTCTCCAGGCAAGAGTTGTGATCCTGGATGAGCCCACCTCCTCTCTTACGGACAATGAGGTGGCGGCTCTCTTCCGCATCATTCGGGATTTGAAATCCAGAGGGGTGTCTCTGGTCTATATTTCTCACAAGATGGCAGAGATTCGGGAGATCTGCGATGATATCACCATTATGCGTGATGGTACTTATGTGGGCTCCTGGAGTATGAGTGACATCACAGATGAGGAGATCGTCAAACAGATGGTAGGCCGTGAGCTTACCAATATCTACCCTCCCAAGAATAATGCCACAGTGGGAGAGGTTCTTTTGGAAGTGAAGAACTATTCCAGTATTCATGAGCGTTCCTTCCAGGATTGCTCCTTTACTCTTCGCAGGGGTGAGATATTGGGTTTTGGCGGCCTGGTGGGAGCGCAGCGGACAGAGCTGATGGAGGCAATTTTTGGTATGCGCCATATTACTGGCGGCGAAGTGTTTATTAAGGGGAAGAAGATCCATATTCACCGTCCTCAGGATGCTATTCGGGGAGGAATCGGCATGATCACCGAGGACCGGAGGGGAACCGGAATATTGGGATGTCTTTCCATTGCAGATAATGTTTCTATTTCTTCTCTTGACCAGTATCTGGAGATGGGCCTTAAGCTCAACAAGGGAAAGATTGAACAGCTGGTACAAGATAACGTGGCAAAGCTTTCTATCAAAACCCCAGACAGCAAGACTCTGATTCAGTCTCTGTCCGGCGGCAACCAGCAGAAGGTGTTGATCTCCCGCTGGCTGGCCAACAATCCGGACATTCTGATTATGGATGAGCCGACCCGTGGTATTGATGTGGGAGCCAAGTATGAGATATATCAGATCATGATCGAGCTGGCAAAGCAGGGGAAGGGGATTATTATGATATCCTCGGAGATGCCGGAGCTGATCGGTGTGTCCAACCGGATTCTGGTCATGTGCAACGGCCATATTACCGGCGAGGTACAGGGCGAGGAAGCGACCCAGGAGCGTATCATGAGCTACGCGACCCAGTTCTAGGAAGAGGAGGAAGAGAGAATGAACAGCAAGAAAGTCAATGTAGCAGATGTATTGATTAACAATGGAATTGTAATCCTGATTCTTGTGATGGTTCTGATTGTGGGAATCACCAAAGAGAATTTCTTCAGTATGAGTAACTTCAGCAACATTTCCATCAATGTGGCATGTCGCTTCATCATTGCCATTGGTGTGTCAGGCTGCCTGATTACCAAAGGTACAGACCTTTCCGCCGGACGTTCTGTGGGCCTTGCCGCCTGTCTGGCAGGCACCTTGCTTCAGCGGGCAGATTACAGCGGACGTTTTGAGCTGACTAAGGATTTTCCAGAGCTGAATGTGTGGCTGATTCTGTTGATCTGTGTTGCCATTTGCTGTATTTTTGGTATGATCAATGGTATTGTGGTTGCTTATTTAAGCGTGCCTGCTTTTATCGGAACCTTGGGTATGCAGATGATTATTTATGGTATTAACCTGGTTTATACCAAGTCTGTGCCCTTAGGCGGATATCGGACGGATTATACGGTGATTGCCAATGGTAAACTGTTCGGGGTATTCCCTTATTTGTTTATCATAGCGATTATTATCGGTGGGATTATGTGGTTTATTTATAATTATACCCGTCATGGGAAATACATGTATGCCATCGGAGGCAATGAGGCAGCAGCAGAGGTTGCCGGTGTCAATGTTAAAAAGACAAAGATTATTATTTATGTGTCAGCAGCGGCCTTGTATGCAATTGCAGGATTTTTGCTGGGTGCCAAATCCGGCGGTGCTGGTGTTAATACCGGTAATGGTTATGAGTTGGAAGCGATTGCGGCTTGTACCATTGGCGGTGTGTCAGTAAACGGTGGTATCGGACGGGTATCTGGTGTGGTTATCGGTGTGCTGGTGTTCGAGCTGTTAAAGACCTGTCTGCAGTTCTTGGGGATTGATCCCAACTATCAGTATATTGCTCAGGGTATTGTTATTGTGGTTGCTATTGCATTGGATATTCGGAAATACATTGCGAAGAAGTAAGAATCGCTGTTTCCTTTTTTCCGTGGGAGATTAGGAGAGAGGATCGGAAGAAATCTCTGAAGGATTCGCCGCCGGGGAATAAGAGAACGCCAAAAGACAGTCCTTAATGTCAACGCAGAAACATGGTCTTTATTTGTTCTCTTATTCCCCGGCGGTTTTTCTTTTTTTGGAATGGGAAGCTAAGTGGGAGGAATGGCAGCTGGATTGGACAGGGTTCGGCTGTTTTTTTCATGGGAACGGTTATAGGAAATGAAACTAGGTGTCAATACAGCGAGGATAAATGATGGGATTGAAGGAAAGGAAGTTTGATATGGAGAAAGAATCTGTTGCGGGTAATCAATTAGAGGTAAAGAAAGAGGCAGAGATAGCGAAAGAAACAGATATGGAGAAAAGCGTAGAGGAGGAGGTTGAAATGGATACGGAAAAGGGAGCAGGGATGGAACAGGAATTGTCAGAGCTGGAGCAGGAGAATGAGCGGCTGAGAAGGGAAAATGAACTTTTGAAGGAATATCGGGCCAGTTTGCCTTTGAAGGAGCGGTTTTATGACAGGGTTCCTTTGACCGTGAAGCAGCTGGATATTATTATTGGAGTTCTTTTGGCTGGATTGATTTTTGTGGTGGCTTTGGGGATGCTGGACCGGTGAGAAACGGTTACTTGGGAGGGGGAAGGGGAATATAGGGAGTAGTGCTGGCGGATCGTGGTCACTGGCCAGGGATAATGCCTTGGCTTAAACGGCTGTTTTGATATTCTCCTGTGAAGGTTACATCCTGTCCGAACCAGTCCGGAGGAGTGAAGGAAAGGGCAGCTTCTTCGGTGGGGAATTCTACTTCTGCTAAGATCAGGCCTTCGTAGGTTCCGGAGAATACATCCAGCTCGATGGTGAGGCCGGTATTTTCTGAGGAGGAAAGGGGGATCCGGTAGCGTTTTTTGGTGAGAATGATTCCGTCTGCCTTGGGGAGAAGATGATCGTAGGCTTCCTTGGTCAGAGGAAGGTTGTATTCTTCCCTGGATAACAGGCCTTTTGATTTGTAGGTCAGATAGTACTCATCATCCTGCTTGCGGATGCGCACTACAGGCCGGATGCACAGATAGGCCTGTTCGATGATGTGAAAGGGATAGCTTTTGTAGTTGTCCGGAGGTGTTTCAATCTTGTATTTACGTTCGATTTCCATGAAATTTGTTCTCCTTAATCTCCATAATATACCAGGCGGGTAACATAGCCTTTTTGATCAAAGTAGACTCCGTTATACCAGCTTTCCCGGTTTAGAAGCTCTTTTGTTACCGGCTGAATCTGCCGGATAATATCAACTTCTTCGGTGGCATCCTTACGGATACAGAGCTTTCCTTCAAATACCGGTTTATCCATCCGATCTTCACTGTCGTGATATAAAATGAAAGATTTCCCATCAGACGAGGGATAGTAGTAAAAACCATCGTAGTAATTCGTGGAATCCAGAGGATAAAAATGATTTTTACGAAAAATTAGTGTTCTTGTTTCTCCGGTTAATTCGTTGAAGGTCAGAGTGATCTGCTCTCCTTCCTGTAAATCAGCAGGGGCCTCGATTCTCTGCTGATAGGTGGCATCTACCTGATAGTATTCTCCGCAATCCTCCAGGGAGTTTTCTTTAATGTGGAAGGAAAGTACAGAATATCCGTTTTCATACCCATAGCGATCAATGATCTCTTTGGATGGGGCATCAAAAAGACTGGAAAGCTCTGGAAAGGATTGGGCTGTTTCTTCAAGTCTCTGAATCAATTGGACATTTTTCTTTTCATAATCATTTAGCAGGCTTTCACTGAAATTTGCAGGGTCAACCGTTCCTCTGTACCAGGTTTTACTTTCGAAATATTTTTGTAAATCCTGAGACTGGAATTTCCTTCCATGTCGGGCATAGATTTCATTTCTGGCAATCTTTAATTCTTCTTTGGATATGTTTTTAAGCTCTTCTTCTGACAGATATTTTGCGTTGCTTTCCGGAAGAATATATTCGTTTGCCTTTTTGCTTTCTTTATTTTGCTCCATTGTGGAATTGAGATCAGAAGAATTTGTTTTATCTTCCGAAGAGACTGGGGCTTCCAAAGAAGATGGTGCAATGGTATCCTGAGACTGGGAATGGTCGTTGTGTGAATTGGTGACAGGCACCGTTCCACTGGTCTGTATCTGGCCATCTTCTTTTGTTTCTGAAACATTGCCGCATCCGGATACCAATGTAAGAGATATCAAAAGGCTTAACCCCAGTATGGCTAAGGTTTTGTTTATTATTGTGATACTTGTTCTGTTTTTTTGTGTCATCTTTATCTCCATAAATTGATTATATTCCCATATGGCTTTTTCCCGGGCTTCATATTCCAGGTGCTTTTCCGGTTATGACTGATGATTTGGAGCTGATGATAGGCACTTCCAATATAAAGTTTTTTCTGCTAACATATGAAATTCCTCCTTTCGTTTCGCATTGATAAACTTTGCCCATAAAAGGATGTCATTGTAAAAAGCTTACTAACAGCATATCACGTTTTTTCGTGTATCGCAACGGTTGACTTTCATTAAGAAAGTATTTTCAGGGGTACTGGAACCGATTGAATCCGGGAAAAGTCTATTTTAATCCTTTTCGGCGATGTATAACAGGCAGATAATCATACAGTACTTATCTGGTTTGTGCCTCCGGGGCAATGGAAGAATGGCAGAAAGACGGCAGAAAAGCAGTGAAAAACCCCATAAATCCTACAAAATAGTACTGGTAATTATGAAAGGACTATGATATAATGGTACACTGAAGTGTGGCGCCCTGCCGAGACGACCATACACAGATGTGAAGGAGGAACCCAGATCATGAGTTTACAAGTAGAAAAGCTGGAAAAGAACATGGCGAAATTAACCGTAGAAGTACCGGCAGAGCAGTTTGAAGAGGCTCTTAAAACTTCCTATAAGAAAAATAGAAGCAGATTCAATATTCCGGGCTTCCGCAAGGGCAAAGCGCCCCAGGCCCTGATCGAAAAAATGTATGGTCCAGGCATATTATATGAGGATGCTGCAGATGAGGTGATCAACATCACTTACCGGGATGCTATGGATGAGAGTGGACTGGATATTGTTTCCCGTCCAGAGATCAGTGTAGAGCAGATCGAGAAGGGACAGACTTTTATCTATACGGCCCTGGTGGCTGTGAAGCCGGAGGTGACCTTAGGTGAGTATAAGGGCATTGAGGTGGAGCGGGCACGGCCGGAGGTGACGGACGAGGATATCAACGGGGAGCTTAAGAAGGTGCAGGAGCAGAATTCCCGTCTGGTGGCAGTGGAGGATCGTCCGGTTGCAGACGGCGATCAGGTAGTGATCGATTTTGACGGCTATGTGGACGGAGTACCCTTTGAGGGCGGTAAGGCAGAGTCCTATTCCCTGACCATTGGCTCTCACTCTTTTATTGATACCTTTGAGGAGCAGCTGATCGGAAAGAATGTGGAGGAGGAAGTGGAGGTCAATGTGACCTTCCCGGAGCAGTACCACGCGGCAGAGCTGGCTGGCAAGCCGGCAGTGTTTAAGGTAGTGATCCATGAGATCAAGGTGAAGGAGCTTCCGGAGCTGGACGATGAGTTTGCCGGTGAGGTTTCCGAATTTGACACATTAGATGAATATAAAGCGGACATTAAGGCAAAACTTGCAGAGACCAAGCAGAAGCAGGCCACCACGGAGAATGAGAATAATGTGGTGGATAAGGTGGTTGCCAACGCTTCCATGGAGATTCCGGATGCCATGATCGAGGAGCAAGTCAGAAATACTTTGGATGACTATGCCCGCCGGATGCAGTCTCAGGGCCTTACCATGGAGCAGTATATGCAGTTTACTGGTATGACCAGGGAACGTCTGATGGAGGACATCCGTCCCCAGGCCGAGAAGCGGATCCGCACCCGTCTTGTATTGGAGGCTGTAGTGGCGGCAGAGAATCTGGAAGCTTCTGAGGAGACTTTGAATGGGGAGATTCAAAAGATGGCAGACAGCTATAAGATGGAGCCGGATCGCGTGAAAGAGCTTTTGGGCGAGTCTGGCATTGACCGGATAAAAGAGGATCTGGCTGTTCAGGAGGCAGTGGACTTTTTGGTGGCAGAGGCCAAGCTGGTATAACCGGACTTCTGGCATCATCTGCTGTCGCTAAATTGGTATTTACATTGGTAATGCCAGATTTGACAGATAGAAGCAAAATGGAGGAAGTGCGGATTTCCGGAGGTTCGGAGGTCTGCACTTCTGTACCGTTTCATATAAGGAGGAGTGATTATGCCGTTAGTACCTTATGTAATTGAACAGACCAGCAGAGGAGAGCGTTCCTATGATATCTACTCCCGGCTTTTGAAGGATCGGATTATTTTTCTGGGCGAGGAAGTGACGGATGTATCTGCCAGTGTGGTTGTGGCTCAGCTCTTGTTCTTGGAATCCGAGGATCCGGGCAAGGATATTAACTTGTACATCAACAGCCCCGGCGGTTCTGTGACTGCAGGTATGGCTATTTATGATACAATGAATTATATCAAATGTGACGTTTCCACCGTGTGTATCGGTATGGCTGCCAGCATGGGAGCTTTCCTTTTAGCAGGAGGAACCAAGGGGAAGCGTTTCGCCCTTCCCAATGCGGAGGTGATGATTCATCAGCCTTCCGGGGGAGCCAGAGGTCAGGCTACGGAGATTCAGATCGTGGCAGAGAAGATTCTCCAGACGAAGGAAAAGTTAAATCGGATTCTTTCTGAGAATACCGGGCAGCCCTATGAGGTGGTTTGTCGGGATACGGAGAGAGACCATTATATGACCGCGGAGGAAGCCCGGGATTACGGGCTGGTGGATCAGGTGATTGTGAACCACTAAGGCGCCTTTTGGATCGTTGTATTATTTAGGAAAGAGACTGGTAACAGGAAAGGATAGAGGTACACACTTATGCCGAGCAGAATGGATGACAGAGTCAGATGCTCTTTTTGTGGAAAGACCCAGGATCAGGTGAAAAAGCTGATTGCTGGTTCCAACAATGTTTTTATTTGCGATGAGTGTATTGACCTTTGCGCGGAGATTCTGGAGGAGGAGTTTGACGAGCAGGACAATACGGATCCGGATTTTGACGGGATAAATCTGCTAAAGCCCAAGGAGATTAAGTCGTTTCTGGATGAATATGTGATTGGGCAGGAGAATGCCAAGAAGGTTTTGTCTGTGGCAGTGTATAACCATTACAAGCGCATTACCTCCAGGAAAGATATGGATGTGGATGTACAGAAGAGCAACATTCTTATGCTGGGTCCCACCGGCTCCGGCAAGACCTACCTGGCCCAGACTCTGGCAAAGGTGTTAAATGTGCCCTTTGCTATTGCCGATGCCACAGCTCTGACGGAAGCAGGCTATGTGGGCGAGGATGTGGAGAATATTTTGCTGAAGCTGATACAGGCGGCAGATTATGATATTTCCAAGGCAGAGTATGGAATCATCTATATTGATGAGATTGACAAGATCACAAAGAAGTCAGAGAATGTGTCCATCACCCGGGATGTGTCCGGGGAAGGGGTACAGCAGGCGCTCTTAAAGATTCTGGAGGGCACTGTGGCAAGTGTTCCTCCCCAAGGAGGAAGAAAGCATCCTCACCAGGAACTTTTACAGATCGATACCACCAATATTTTGTTTATCTGCGGCGGTGCTTTTGACGGGCTGGAGAAGATCATAGAGCGCAGGATCAGTGCCAGCTCCATTGGATTTAACGCGGATATCGTGGATAAGAATAAGACAGACATTGATGAGCTGCTGCGCAAGGTGGAGCCCCAGGATCTGGTGAAATTCGGGCTGATTCCTGAGTTTATCGGGCGGGTGCCTGTGACGGTATCCTTAGAGCTTCTCAGTGAGGAAGCCTTAGTGCGGATTTTGACAGAACCGAAGAATGCGATCACCAAGCAGTATCAGAAGCTGTTTGAGCTGGATGATGTGAAGCTGGAATTTACAAGAGAGGCGCTGTTAGAGATTGCCAGCCTTGCGGTGAAGCGGAAAACCGGTGCCCGGGGACTTCGCTCCATTATGGAGAATGCAGTTATGGATTTGATGTATGAGATTCCTTCTGAGAGCAGTATTGGGATCTGTACAGTCACAAAGGGTGTGGTTAACAAGACAGGAGAGCCGGAGCTGGTGTATCGAGATACTACCGTACCGCGCAAGACAATCTCCCAGAGACGGAAGAAGGACAGATCAGGGGAGATCGCCTGAAAAGGGATCTGATTTGTAAAAATGGGGGCTTAGCCCCCGTTTTTTCTTTCAGGGAGATTGGTGGGAAAGTAGAAGCATTCCATAACCATGCCAAGAGAAGGAGAATAAAATGGATACGACAGTTATGACAATGCCGGTGATTGCCCTGCGGTCATTGACCATTTTGCCGGGAATGACCGTAAGCTTTGATATCAGCCGCTCACGTTCCGTGGCAGCAGTGGAGAAGGCCATGGTCAGTGACCAGAAGATTTGTGTAGTTACCCAGAAGGATGCGGAGGATTCCAATCCTCATATGGAGCAGCTCTACCATATTGGAGTGATCGTCCATGTAAAGCAGTTAGTAAAAATGCCTGGCAATGTGATCCGGGTTATGGTGGAGGGGCTGGAGCGGGCAGAGCTTTTGATGCTGGATTCAGAGGAACCTGCTCTGATCGGGGAAGTGATATCATCTCCGTGGAGAAGTGATGATGTGGATTCTCTCACAGCCGAGGCTATGCAGCGGGTGCTGAGGGAAAAGGTGGAGGAGTACGGGCGCCAGCATCCCCGGTTTGCCAGGGAGGCTCAGCCCAATATGATGAACGCTAACGGACTAGAGGATCTGATGCTACAGATGGCCAGTCAGCTTCCCTGGGATTATTCCGTTCGCCAGGAATACCTTGAGGCGGCAGATGCCATCACACGGTACGAAGTCCTTGTAGGGAATCTGGCAGATGAGATTGAGATATCCCGCATCCGCCAGGAATTTCAGGCTAAGGTAAAGACGGCGGTGGAAAAGAATCAGCGGGATTATATTTTGCGGGAACAGTTAAAGATCATTCGCCAGGAGCTGGGGGAGGATTCTATGTCAGATGCAGATGAATATGAGAAAAAGCTGAGTGCCTTAAAGGCAGACAAAGAAGTACGGGAGAAGCTGCACAAAGAGATTGAGCGGTTTAAGGGAATGCCGGGAAGCAGTCAGGAGAGCAATGTGATCCGCACTTATATCGAGACCCTGTTAGAGCTGCCCTGGAATAAGATGGCCCGGGACAACAACGACATTCGCCATGCCCAGGAGATCTTGGATGCGGATCACTACGGGCTTGAGAAGGTGAAGGAGCGGGTGCTTGAATATTTGGCAGTGCGGGCTTTGACAAAGAAAGGAACCGGGCCCATTCTCTGCCTTGTAGGGCCTCCTGGTACCGGAAAGACTTCCATCGCCCGGTCGGTTGCCCGGGCTCTCAACAAAAAGTATGTGCGTATCAGCCTGGGAGGTGTCCGGGATGAAGCTGAGATACGGGGGCACAGAAAGACTTATGTGGGAGCCATGCCAGGCAGACTGGTGGAGGGCCTGCGGCAGGCGGGAGTCTCCAATCCCCTGATGCTTTTGGATGAGATTGATAAAGTCAGCAGCGACTATAAAGGAGATACTTCCTCCGCGCTTTTGGAGGTGTTGGACGGGGAGCAAAATGTGCGGTTTCGGGATCATTATGTGGAGGTGCCCATCAATCTGTCCAATGTACTTTTTATTGCTACAGCTAATACCACCCAGTCTATTCCCCGGCCGCTTTTAGACCGCATGGAAGTGATTGAAGTCAACAGCTACACGGAGAATGAGAAATTCCATATTGCCAGGGATTTTCTGGTGGGAAAGCAGCTGGAGAAAAACGGCCTCAATGAAGGGCAGGTCATTCTCTCAGACGGAGTTTTAAAGAAAATCATCCATAACTATACCAGAGAAGCAGGGGTGCGGAACTTAGAGCGCCGAATTGGAGAAATTTTCAGAAAGTCGGCCAGAGAGGTGCTGGAAAATAAGA
The DNA here is from genome assembly GCA_022794255.1 of Lachnospiraceae bacterium. Taxonomy (GTDB): domain Bacteria; phylum Bacillota; class Clostridia; order Lachnospirales; family Lachnospiraceae; genus Brotaphodocola. Next base: position 22,241 of record JAAWEL010000075.1, on the reverse strand, counting down.
AAAAGAAGATCCGCATTACAGAGTCTAATTTAGAAAAATATCTGGGGAAAGAGAAGATTCGTTTTGAGGATGCTAATGAGGAGGATGAGGTGGGAATTGTCCGGGGACTGGCATGGACTAGCGTGGGCGGAGATACCTTGCAGATAGAAGTCAATGTGATGCCGGGAAAGGGGGAATTAAAGCTGACTGGCCAGATGGGGGATGTGATGAAGGAGTCCGCTCAGACGGCACTGACCTATGTCCGGTCGGTTTGTCCGGAGTATCAGATCGGCGATGATTATTTTGAAAAGCATGATATCCATATCCATATTCCAGAGGGAGCTGTACCCAAGGACGGGCCTTCAGCCGGAATCACTATGGCTACGGCTATGCTGTCTGCAGTGACAGGAAAAAAGGCATTTGCCCGGGTGGCTATGACCGGAGAGATCACGCTGCGGGGGCGGGTTCTTCCCATTGGAGGGCTGAAAGAGAAGCTTCTTGCTGCAAAGATGGCCCATATTCAGACGGTTCTGGTGCCGGACAAAAACCGGCCGGATATCGGAGAACTTTCTAAGGAGATCACAAAGGGACTGCGGATCGTATATGTGCGGACCATGAAAGAAGTGGTCAAGGAAGCTCTGGTCTGAGGTGGTATGAAAAAACATTTTCGCAGGAGGATATTATGATTATCAGAAAAGCAGAGCTGGAGACTGTCTGCGGCATCACCAGCACGCTTCCTCAAAATCAATTCCCGGAGTTTGCCTTTGCCGGAAAGTCTAATGTGGGGAAATCTTCCCTGATTAACGGACTGATGAACCGGAAGTCTTTAGCCAGGACCTCTTCCCAGCCGGGAAAGACCCAAACCATCAATTTTTATAATATTAATGATGAATTTTATTATGTGGATCTGCCTGGCTACGGCTATGCAAAGGTGCCGGTGGAGGAGAAGGCCCGGTGGGGAAAAATGATTGAGCGGTATCTGAAAAAGTCCGCCATGTTAAAGCGGGTCTTTCTTTTGATTGATATCCGCCATGAGCCGTCTGCCAATGACAGGCAGATGTATGACTGGATTATGGCCAGTGGCTATGAACCAGTGGTGATTGCCACCAAGGCAGATAAGCTGAACCGCAGCCAGGTGCCAAAGCATGTGAAAATGGTGCGGGAAGGGCTGGGGGCTTCCAAAGACAGTCTGGTGATACCCTATTCTTCCGTTACCAAGCAGGGGCGGGAGGAGATCTGGGGATTGATAGATTCTTTGGTGGAAAAGAACAATGAAATGAGAAATGTTAGAGAATAAACGATAAAAAATAGAATAATGTGCAACGATTCTGAATATTCTTCAGAAAAACGTTAGGAATTGTTTACCTTTATTTAAGTTGTGGAAAAGCAGGGTCCATGGTATAACATGTAACATGCCGTAGAGAAAGGAGATGATTGCTATGGCAAAGGATTACATTACATTTACGATTGGACCGAAGAAGGACATCGCATTGATTGCTCATGACAATGAAAAACAGAAGCTGATTGGATGGTGTAAGCAGCACTATGCGATCTTAAAGCATCATAACCTATATGGAACGGGAACAACTGCCCGGATGATTACAGATCAGACAGGACTTACAGTAAAAGGTTACAACAGCGGACCCTTGGGAGGAGATCAGCAGATCGGGGCAAAGATTGTGGAAGGCGTAATTGATTTTGTGGTGTTTTTCTCTGATCCGCTGACAGCACAGCCCCATGACACAGATGTAAAGGCATTGATGCGGATTGCCCAGGTGTATGATATTCCTATTGCGGTGAATAAGGCCACTGCAGATTTTATGATCACATCTGAGTATATGAATACGGATTATCAGCATGATGTGATCAATTTTAAGAAGAATATTCAGGAGCGGGCGGAGACGCTTTAAGGGGAGTACTTCGACAGCCGATTGCTTCAGGATGAGGAGAGGGGTGCGGACAATGAAGGTTGTGGATATGCATTGCGATACCATATCAGAGCTATATGAACGCCGGATAAAGGGTGAGAAGGGGGATATCCTCTCAAACAGACTTCATATTGACCTGGAAAAGATGGAAAAGGGAGATTACCTTTTGCAGAATTTTGCCCTGTTTACCCATCTGAAAAGGGAGGAGGATCCCTTTGCCTACGCCATGAGACTGGTGGATGTATTCTATCAGGAGATGGAGGCCCATCCAGACCGGATCAGGGTGGCAAAGACCTGGCAGGATATTGAAGAAAATAATAGACAGGGGAGAATGTCTGCGCTTCTCACGATTGAGGAGGGAGGCGTATGTCTGGGGGATCTTTCTCTTTTGCGGAATTTTTATCGGCTGGGAGTACGGATGATGACCCTGACCTGGAATTTTCCCAATGAGCTGGCATACCCTAACCAGATTATCTCCGGAAATGACCGGCCCCCTGTTTGTGTGGCAGACACAGAGCATGGGCTTACCGATACGGGAATTGAATTTGTCCGGGAGATGGAGCGGTTGGGGATGATTGTGGATATCTCTCATTTAGGCGACAGAGGTATATGGGATGTGTTTCAATACACAAAAAAGCCTTTCGTGGCCAGTCACTCCAATGCCCGGGCCTTGGCAGGCCATCCCCGCAACCTGACAGATGAGATGATTCGTGCCTTAGGGGAGCGTGGAGGGGTGGCCGGGATTAATTTTTGCGCTGCATTTCTTAAAGACAAGGAAAATGACAGTGAGATGGTACATAGCTATTGCTCAGATATGGTGAGCCATATGAAACATATGAGACAGATTGGCGGGATCGGCTGTATGGGACTGGGCAGTGATTTTGATGGGATTACCAGTATTCTGGATATGGGAGACTGTTCAGGAATCCAGCTTCTGGCCCAGGAGATGGAGTGTCAGGGATTTACAGTTGATGAGATGGAAGCAGTGTTTTCCAAGAATGTATTGAGGGTGTACAGAGAGCTTTTGTGATAAAGCCTATTAAAAAAGTAATATAGCGCAGCCGCTGTCTTTTTAAACGGCTGCGCTATATCTGCATCTGGCATGGTGAAAGGATGGTTGAGAATCAGTGTTCATCCTTATCAAGGGCAGATACAAACAGATATTTCCTGATAAGAAACAGAACGGAGATGGAGATAATGCCGATCAGAGTGAAGTAAATAGGCATATGCTCGATGACCATTTCTCTGGCTACAGAGAACAAAAGTACCTCCACCACTGAATCCAGATCATGACGGCACAGCATCTTTAACAGCTCAATCCCGATGATGATATCGAACATGTTCTTTAAAAAGTTGTTAAACTCCATGGTTTCGATCAGTGTTAATAATTCCCGGGGGACATTGATCAGCATAATAATCAGTGCAATGATGACAATGAGTGCCACCAATAGCTCTAGCAACATGGCTGTGCTGAAAATGAAACCTTGTACTTTTGAAGCTTTTCCTTTTACATATTGCTTCATACCTTCTCCTCCTGGTATTGCCTGAAAATCTCTGGCATATTTGTGATGTCTATTATAATAGAAAAGACAGAAAATAGCAAACAAATAATCTTTTATGGATTTGGCATAAACTCACTTCAATACTTTAAATTTTAACATTTTAAAGTTCTATAAAGTTGACGCGGAGAAAATTTTGTAGTATGATACCAAGTGTGTTCTTTTTGGGAATACATAAAATTTAATTGAGGGAGATTAAAATTATGAAGAAATCAGCCAAATTATTATCCATGGCCCTGGCAGCATCCCTGGTATTGTCCCTGGCGGCATGTTCCGGCGGCTCCAATGACAATGCAGCTTCGGCAGAGACCACTGCGGCAGCTGGGACAGATGGAACAACAGCAGCAGAGGCGGATAAAGATGCGGAGACAGCTAAGGAGGAGGCCGCAGGGGAGACCTATACCGTGGGAATCTGCCAGCTGGTGCAGCATGACGCGCTGGATGCAGCTACGCAGGGCTTTAAGGATGCTCTGGTTGAGGCCCTTGGGGACGCTGTGACCTTTGATGAGCAGAATGCTCAGGGCGATTCCAACACCTGTTCCACCATTATCAACAGCTTTGTATCCTCGGATGTGGATCTGATCCTTGCCAATGCCACACCTGCCCTGCAGGCAGCTCAGGCAGGCACCAATGAGATTCCGATTCTGGGAACCTCTGTCACAGAGTATGGCGTGGCTTTAGGGATTGATGACTTTACCGGTACTGTGGGCGGCAATATTTCCGGAACCTCTGACTTGGCGCCATTGGACGAGCAGGCGGCCATGCTTCATGAGCTGTTTCCAGATGCCAAGAAGGTGGGACTTCTCTACTGTTCTGCGGAGGCCAATTCCCAGTACCAGGTGGACACGGTTAAGACGGCTTTGGAAGAGTTGGGCTATACCTGCGAATACTATGCATTTTCGGATTCCAATGATCTGTCCACGATTGTTACCAAGGCAGCTGACGAGAGTGATGTGATCTATGTGCCCACAGATAATACAGCGGCATCTAACACAGAAATCGTCAACAATGTGTGCCAGGCAGCAGAGGTTCCGGTGGTTGCAGGGGAAGAAAATATCTGCCGTGGCTGTGGAGTGGCAACCCTGTCCATCAGCTACTATGACCTTGGTGTGGGCACTGGGAGAATGGCAGCGAAGATTCTGACTGGCGAGGCAGATATCTCTGAGATGCCTATTGAGTATGCACCTCAGTTTACCAAAAAGTATAATCCGGGCCTTTGCGAGGCGTTAAATATCACGGTTCCGGATGATTATGTGGCAATTGAAGAATAAATGGCATCGATTCAGACAGAGGGAATTTAAATTCCTGTCCAGCTTTAGACGGACAGGAAGAACCCCTGTCTGAGCTGCTGTGAATAAGTAAGCAGCCAATTATGCAAACAAGGGAAGAATAAAACTATGATGAGCTTATTGAATGCATTGCCCGGAGCGGTGGCGCAGGGATTGATATGGGGAATTATGGCGATTGGTGTGTACATCACCTATCGGGTTCTGGATATTGCGGATCTGACTGTAGATGGCTCGCTGTGTACCGGCGGTGCGGTCTGTATTATATTGATGCTAGGTGGGCAGAATGTATGGGTTGCCATGCTAGGGGCAGTATTGGCCGGAATGATTACTGGTCTGGCCACAGGCCTTTTTCACACCTTTATGGGGATTCCGGCGATTCTGTCAGGAATTCTTACACAGTTAGGATTGTATTCGATTAATTTGAAAATAATGGGAAAGGCGAATCAGGCGATCAATGTGGATAAGTTTGATCTTTTGGTCTCGCTGCGTTTTATTAAAAATGTGCCTTTTTATAAAAATACTATTCCAATCGTAGCAGTGACGATTGTGGTGCTGATCTTGTTTTTGTACTGGTTTTTCGGCACAGAGCTGGGGTGCTCTTTGCGGGCCACAGGCTGTAACGACAAAATGGCCAGGGCTCAGGGCATTAACACAGACTTAAACCGGGTTTTGGGGCTCATGATTTCCAATGGTCTGGTGGCATTTTCTGGTGCTCTTTTAGCTCAATACCAGGGCTTTGCAGATATTAACATGGGCCGGGGGGCCATTGTAATCGGACTGGCGGCAGTGATTATCGGGGAAGCTGTTTTTGGGAGAGTGTTCCACAATTTCGGATTCCGCCTTCTGGGAGTGGCATTGGGGTCTATTATTTACTATCTGGTGCTGCAGTTTGTCATCTGGATGGGAATTGACACAGATCTTTTGAAGCTTCTGTCTGCTGTGGTGGTGGCTATCTTCCTGGCAATTCCAACCTGGAAAAGCCGTTATTTTTCAAAGCCGGTTAGGAGAGGAGGACGAAGCTGATGCTTGAGGTTAAAAATATTTATAAAACCTTTAATCCCGGGACAGTCAATGAAAAGCTGGCCTTAAACGACCTCAGCCTGACTTTGACGGACGGAGACTTTGTCACGGTGATTGGTGGAAACGGGGCAGGGAAATCCACCCTTTTAAATGCAATCGCCGGCACCTGGCAGGTTGATGAAGGGCAGATCCTGATTGACGGCAAGGATGTGACAAAGCTTTCTGAACACAGACGGGCCAAATTTCTCGGGAGGGTATTCCAGGATCCCATGAATGGCACTGCCGCCACCATGGGAATCGAGGAAAATCTTGCTCTGGCACTGCGCCGGGGTCATAGAAGGACTTTAAAGCAGGGAATCTCGGGAAGTGAGAGAAAGCTGTACCGGGATCTGCTGGCAAAGCTGAATCTGGGGCTTGAGAACCGTCTGACCTCCAAAGTAGGGCTTCTCTCCGGTGGTCAGAGGCAGGCTCTTACCCTTCTTATGGCAACCTTAGAAAAGCCGAAGCTTTTGCTTTTGGATGAGCATACGGCTGCCCTGGATCCAAAGACGGCTGCCAAGGTGTTGGAGACAACGGAGACGATTGTCAATCAGGACCATCTGACTACCCTTATGATTACACATAATATGAAGGATGCCATCCAGATCGGAAATCGTTTGATCATGATGAATGAGGGACGGATTATCTATGATGTGTCCGGGGAGGAGAAGAAAAAGCTGACAGTGGAGGATCTTCTGCATAAGTTTGCCCAGGAGAGCGGTGGCGAGTTTGCCAATGACAGGATGATGCTGGCAAAATAGATAGCAGTGACGAATGAAGGTTCCGTATCATTTGAAGATACGGAACTTTTTTTGCATATTTGATGGTTTTATGGTATGATAAAAGAAAGATTTGTTCAGGAAGGAAGGTGTTTTTATGGACAAAAGCAAGCTGGTGATCACGATTGAGCGCCAATATGGGAGCGGGGGAAGGATCGTGGGGCGAAAGTTGGCTGAAGAGCTGGGGATTCCTTTCTATGATGATGAGATCCTCAGCATGACAGCAGAAAAAAGTGCGGTGGGAGAGCAGTATTTTCGCCTGGCAGACGAGAAAGCAGGCAACAACCTGTTGCGGAGGATTGTAGGAGGGATGCGCCATGCACCCCTGGGTGCGCCAAAGACCCAGGGGGATGTCACTTCTCCGGAGAATCTTTTCAAGTTCCAGTCTGAGGTGATCCGGGAGCTGGCCAACACAGAATCCTGTGTTATCGTGGGCCGCTGTGCAGACTTTATTTTGGAGTCAGCAGGAAAGGAAGATCTGGTCAAGATCTTTGTGTACGCAGATGTGGACACCTGCATCCGCAGAACCATGGAGGTGGACGGGATCACAGACACCAAGGAGGCTCTCTCCAAGTTAAATAAGATCACAAAGCAGCGCCGGGAGTATCATCATTATTTTACTGGCAAGGAGTGGGAAGATGTGGAAAATTATGATCTGCCTATCAATGCCAGCCGCTTAGAGCTTGAGCAGGTAGTGGACTTGATTAAGAGCTATATTCGGATGATTGGATATGATATATAAACGGGATAATGAAAGCGCCATGGTGTCAGGGTATTTTTCCCTGACACCATGGCGTTTTGATGCCGCGTGTCCTGTCATCTGTTTCCCAACAAGACAGGCAGGATTCCTTTTTTATTTTTTCTCTACGTCCTCAGCGGTGAGAGCTTTGGCGGTGAGGGTTCCGGTATAGTAGACTTGAAGTGTATCCCCTGTGCTGTACTGAGAGAAGTCAATATCCTCAGCCACAAAGGTGAAATACTCATCATCAGCAGATATCAGTACAATACTGCCTTCCTCCACTTCTGCTACCTTGCCGATAAATGCATTCAAATCAGCTTCCGCTGTATCATAGGAATCTTCCATAACAATCTTGGTTGCCATAGCATCATCATCCAAGTCTCCAATGTATGTGATGGTGGCCTTCTTGTCCGGAGTGATCCCGTTTTTGGCCACAACATAGGCATTGGCGATCCTTACTGTGTAGCTTTCATCATCCTCGTCTGACTTGATGGTGAGGGTGGAATCATTTACCTCCGTTACAGAGCCAATGACAGAGGGATCCGTATTTTCGGCAATGACAGATTCCAAAACCTCCAGGGAAATAGCTGGGATCGGATCTTTGTCCGTTCCGTCCGGATAGACGATCTCTACCTGGTCTCCCTCAGCGAAGGGAAACTCACGGGTTATCTCCGCTTTTGATATATCGTATTTTTTTTCTGTATCGTCATCATCGCCTTGAACCGTAAGAATATCACTGTTGATGCCTGTAATCACACCAGTCATGGACATCTCCTCTACTTCCTCGTCCTCCGTCTCCTCTGTAGTAGTTTCTGCCTCTGTGGTCTGGGGGGCTTCTGTGGTGGTCTCGGCAGCCGTGGTAGTGGCATCCGTACTGCTTTTGGAAGAACATGCAGATGCACCCAGAACCATGGTAAGAATCGCCATAGTCAAAAATGTTTTTTTCATAATTACAAATCACTCCTCTTGTGAAAATTTAGAATGTGTCATTTTCCGTGATTTCTGGGAAATGGCTGTTGCAAACAAGAGTTTACTACAAAGGGCAGAAAAAAACTATTTATTTTTTATTAAATTTCCGCCAAAGTGTGAATGTTTTGTGAAAAACTTAGAAAAATTTGTCGATGGAGGGAGGAATGAATGGGTATAGATGATTTTTCCATAGGAAAAGTGTGATAAGGACTATAGGATTTTTCTACTTGACCTTATAGGAGGAGAATATTATGATTAGAAAAGAAACGGTTAAAGGGCGGGATTTTTATAATGGAGAGATGCAGAAGGCTAGTAGTTATATTTTATGTTATGGCAAAAATCGGGCTGTTCACTTTTGGTGGAGGATGGAGCATTATTGCTCAGATGCAAAGTGAATTTGTGGACAAGAAGGGGTGGCTGACAGAGGAGCAGGTGATGGATTATATGTCTCTGGCAAAGTCTTTCCCTGGTGTGATGATTATTAATATGTCTGTATTTTGTGGCTATGCTATGGAGGGAGTGGCAGGCGGCGCCATTGCAGCTATAGGGCTGTCAGCCCCAGCTCTGGCTGCCATTGCCATAGTCACTTATTTTTACAGCTCCCTGCGGGATAATGGGATTGTGGGGAAGATATTAAACGGAGTGCGCAGTGTGGTGGTCCCGATCATTGTCAGTGCCTGTCTAAAGCTGAAAAAAACAGCGATTCATGGGCGGATGGCGTGGATAATTTTATCAGTGGTTTTTGTGATCTGTATTTTCACCGGGATAAACAAGCTTTTCATTGTGCTTGCGGCCTTGGTGGCAGGGCTTATCCTGTGGAAGGGAGAGATAGAGGATGACGTGTCTTAGGCTTTTTTTATCTTTTATGAAGATTGGATTTTGCAGTTTTGGGGGCATGACTATGATTCCGGTAATCAATGATGAGGTGGTAAGGTACGGGTGGATGACACCGGCGGAGGTGATGGACATTGTCGCTGTGGCTGAGATGACGCCTGGGTCTCTGGGGATTAATTGCGCCACTTTTGTGGGTTTGCGCACAGCAGGAGTGTGGGGAGCGCTCTGTGCCAGCTTTGGAGTGATGATGCCTTCTCTCACGCTTTCCATGGCGGCAGCACATTTTATCTTTCACCTGAAGGGAAATAAATATCTGGAAAGCGCTATGCGCGGTGTTCGGCCAGCCAGTCTTGGTATGCTGGCCTCTGCTGCAGTAACCTTGGGAATCTCTACCTTTTTTCCAGATGGTCAAATCTCCTGGAATCTTGCGGTTATCGCTTTGATCTGCGGAGTTATTCTGATAAAAGGGAAGCTCTCCATACCGAAAACGATTCTGATTGCTGCGGTTTTAGGGCTGATCCTGGGTTAAGGAGAAATAGAGGGGAGAAATGTAATAGAATTTTAATAATTTTTCTATATCACAGTATCGTAAAGAAGAAAGAATTGTGGTATACTCTCCAATGCGGGGCCTTCCCCTTTTTATATTTACTCCACATCGAGAAGGAGAGCTGACATGTCAGATAAAAGAAATTCTTTCAATAAAGAAATGATTCACGGTTTTCGTTCCAGTAAGTCTCATTCCACCCGATCCCGCCGCCGCAAAAAAAGATTTCCCACCCGCCAGCATCTGATTGTTGCGGGGGCTGTTCTGGCTGTCTTATCGATGACAGCAATCTTTACCAAGGTTTTTTCCTCTCGCCAGGAAGGGGGAGATTATCAGGAAGCAGCAGTTGATCCTGAGGAGACCACAGGGGAGTCTCCGGTTACGATTGAGTCTATTGTGTCTTATGAGGAGATGGAGAGACAGCGAATTTTACAGGACAAGCAGGCGGTCATTGATTCTTATGAAAATCTGGGACTGGTGCAGGTAGCAGGGTATTTAAATGTGCGGGAATCTCCAGGATCCAATGGAAAGATTATCGGGAAGCTGCAGCAGAACAGCGCCTGTGAGGTGCTCGAGACAGAAGGGGAGTGGAGCCATATTACATCCGGCGGTATTGAAGGCTATGTTCACAACCGCTATGTGCTCAGCGGGGATGAGGCACGTCAGCAGGCCTTGGCGCAGGTGGAACAGATGGCAGAGGTCAATGCAGAGAAGCTGAATATCCGGTCTGAACCGAATATGGAGGATGCCTCCAATGTGGTGGCTCAGGCTTTGATCCATGAGCGTTATCCGGTACTAGAGGAACTAGACGGCTGGATCCGGATTGAGGAGGGATATATTTCTTCTGAATTTGTGACTGTAAAGTATGCCTTAAATGAGGCGAGAAAGCTGGATTTGCGAGCTATGGCCTTAAATCAGTATGACAATCTGGTGATCTCTAAGGTCAGCAATTATTTAAATATCCGAAAGAGCCCCAGCACGGAGGATGATACAAATATTATTGGCAAATTCCCTGGCAAGGCAGCGGGAGAGATCTTAGAGACCTTGGACGGCTGGTACAAAGTTAAGTCAGGTTCGATTACCGGATATATCACAGCAGACACCCAATATGTGGCAACAGGACAGGAAGCCAGGGATCTGGCCCTGGAATCGGCAACACTGATGGCCATTGTCAATACAGATAAGTTGAATGTCCGTTCTGAGCCCACCACAGATTCCCGGATTTGGACGCAGATTTCCAAAGAGGATCGATATACGGTGCTGAATCAGATGGACGGCTGGATCGAGATTGAGCTGGATACAGGCGACAGTGAGGAAGGTGAGGAGCCAGATAAGGCTTTTATCGCCACCAGGGATAACAATGTGGAGGTGCGGTATGCTCTGACAGAGGCCATCAAGTTTTCCCCGGTGGAGGAGCGGGCCAACCAGCAGGCGGCTCTGCGCAGCAAGGTGGTAAATTATGGACTGCAGTTTGTAGGCAACCGATATGTGTGGGGAGGGACCAATCCCAACACAGGAGCCGATTGTTCTGGTTTTGTTCAGTATGTGATGCGACACGCGGCAGGGGTGTCCCTTCCCAGAACTTCCAGGGAGCAGGCCAAGGCAGGACGGGCAGTTACAGCCAGCGAGATGCTGCCAGGGGATTTGATTTTCTACACCAACAGCAGCGGTGTGGTGAACCATGTTGCAATGTACATTGGAAACGGACAGATCGTACATGCGGCAAGCCGCAGAAGCGGAATCAAGATTTCCACATGGAATTACCGAAAGCCTAAGACGATACGAAGATTTTTGAATTAGAACAGGGGATTTGACAAAGCGGGGAGAGGCGTTCCTTCCCCTAAGGTGGAGCTTTTGGAATTATATAGGAAAAAGAAAACAGCCCGGGAGACAACTCAGGAAAAGAGTTGTCTCCTATTTTGATTCATGATAAAATGGAAAATAGCCAAGTAACAGGGGAGGGGTGTGAGGGTGAGAACGGTTTGGCTGGGATTGTCTCTGAAGAAAAAGCTGGGGATCTATGTATGTCTGGTAATTCTGGTTATAGGGATTTCTGCGGTGTTTAGTTTTCTCCTGATGGATTTTGCCCTGGGAAATTTTAATGTGATTTTGGATGATAATTCCCGATGCTATAATTTTCAGGAGGCTATGGAGCGGGAGAGTCAGGTTTTTAAGAATTATATCAGAAACCGTACCGTAGAAAATGAAAAGCTATATGAGGAGGCATGCATACAGTCGGAGCAGAGTCTGACACAGCTGCCCTTCGACTATCGACTGATTGGGGCAGAGCGCTATGGAAGGACGTGGAGTGTGCGTAATGCCTATGAAAAGTATCAGGATTCCAGAAATCAGATTCTTTTGCAGGACCAGAGAGATGGAGAGTATATCATAAGATTATATCAGGTATATGCCATGCAGGGCTATCTGACTACCTATGCCCGCCAACTTTTGCAGCTCACCATGGTGGAGGGGGATGCCAGCTACCAGAGACGGGTACCTGTGTATTATTGGATGCCCTATTTGATTCTGTTGGTTTCTGTGATATTGATTGGAGCTATGACCTTGCTGACCCGGATTTTGTCCCATGGGGTAGTAGATCCAATGGAGAAGCTGGCAGATGCCACCAGAAAGATTGCAGTCAATGATTTTAGCGGAGAAGATCTGGTGGTGGATAATCGGGATGAGATGGGAGAGATGGTTCGGGCTTTTAACAAGATGAAGCATGCCACGGAAGGATATATTCATACTCTGATGAAAAACCATGAGATATCTGAGCTTCTTCACAGAGAGGAGATGGAGAAGGTTCGAATGGAGAAACGGTTGGAGGCGGCACGTCTGGAGCTTTTAAAGAGTCAGATTAATCCTCATTTTTTGTTTAATACTTTAAACATGATTGCTTGTATGGCGAAACTGGAAGATGCAGCCACCACAGAAAAGATGATTACCAGTATGAGCAATCTGTTTCGGTATAATTTAAAGACCACAGAACAGATTGTGGCTTTGGAGCAGGAGATACGGGTGGTACAGGATTATATGTATATTCAGCAGATGCGGTTTGGAAACAGGATACGGTACGAATGCCGCTTGCAGGTGGATGAGACAGAGGTGAAGATACCTGCTTTTACCTTGCAGCCTTTGGTGGAAAATGCGATTGTTCATGGGATTGGGAAGAAGGAGCAGGGAGGATGGGTATATCTGCGGGTGCGCCGAAAGGGAAACCGTGTCATTGTGCTGGTGGCAGATACAGGAGTGGGGATGGATGAGGAGCACAGGCAGGGACTTCTCGCGGCTTTGGCGGGAAGCCATACAGCGAAGGTGGGAATCGGATTGGGAAATATTTATCAGCGGATTCATGCCATGTACCAGGATGGGGAGATGAAGATCTACAGCAAAAAGGGGCAGGGTACGGTGATCTGGCTTGTGATTCCACAGGAGGATGAAGTCAGAGACAGGAAAAGCAGGGAGATGGAAGGGGGATATCATGATTCATTTACTGATTGCGGATGATGAGATGTTAGAGCGGGCAGTGCTCTGCAAGACCCTGGAAAAAAAGCTGGGAGACCGATGCAGGATTTTCCAGGCGGAAAACGGCAGGGAGGCCCTTGAGATATACGAGCGGGAAAAGATTCGGATTGCTATTCTTGATATTGAGATGCCGGGGATCAACGGGATTGAGGCAGCAGAGCGAATCCGCAAAAAGGATAAGGAGTGCTGTATTATTTTTCTGACAGCCTTTGATGAGTTTGCCTATGCTCGCAGAGCGATTACAGTCCGTGCTCTTGATTATCTTTTAAAGCCTTATGAGGAACAGGAGTTGATGCTGGTGGTGGAGGAGGCTATGCACATTGCCGAAAGCTTTGAGGCAGTGAAAGACAAGGAATTTTCGGATGTAAGGACAGAAAAGGTGCGGGAGGGGCTTCAGGATGGGGAGGTCCTGACAGGACAGGAAACGGGTCTTCGGGAGGTGATTTCTCAATATATTCGGGAAAATTATCAGTCCGATCTTTCCATGCAGGATGTGGCCCGGGCAATGAACTATTCAGAAGCATATTTCTGTAAGCTGTTTAAACAGTGTTTTGGCAGGAATTTCACCTCCTATCTGACAGAGTACCGTATGGAGGAGGCAAAAAAATTGCTGGAGGATCCCATGGCGAATATAAAGGAGATTGGAAAAGCAGTAGGATACGGGGACTCCAATTATTTTACCAAGGTATTTCGGCGGGTTACAGGGGTAAGTCCTACAGAGTATCGAGTACAGCAGCTGCGAACCGGAGGAAATCAAGGGCAATATGTATAAATATTATTAGCAAACAGGTTAAAATTATACTATGATTCACAAAAATTTACCATTTTTCTTTTTGCTGTTTTGGTCTATAATAAAAATATTCCTGGATTTTCCAGGAACCTTCGGACTTGTTTTCCGGGGGAGTTTCATAAAAATCATAAGGAGGATTGTTTTATGAAAAAAAGATGGATTGGTACAGCATTGTGTGCAGCCATGGTTGTGGCTTCTATGTCCGGATGTGGACTGAAGGAGCCGGAGGCTCCAGCCACTACAGCGGCTCCGGCAGCTACAGAAGCGCCTGCTACAGAGGCGGGAGATGCCACAGAGGCGGCTGGTGGTGAAGAGGAAGCAGGTGGCGCAGATGCGGCTGCTGCCAATGACCCGGCTGTTACCCTGATATATGCAGAGGTGAATCCCCTTGACACAATTGTAGGACAGACCGATTCTTTCTTTAAGGAGAAGGTTGAAGAGCTTTCCGGCGGTTCCATTACCATTGATTTACAGGCTTCCGGTGTTCTGGGTTCTGAGAATGATGTTTTGGATACTATGTTAGGCGGTGGCGGAACCATTGATATGTCCCGTATTTCTGCATTTGCACTGACTAGCTATGGCGGCGAGAAGTCCATGCTGCTTTCCATTCCCTACACCTTTGTGGACCGGAATCATTTCTGGAATTTTGCCACCTCTGACTTAGCTCCGGAATTCCTGCTTGAGCCCCATGAAAATGGCACAGGAGTGAGAGGTCTGTTTTACGGCGAGGAGGGTTTCCGCCATTTCTTCACGAAAGAACCAGTAACCGGACTGGAAGATTTAAAGGGCATGAAGCTGCGGGTGTCCAATGACCCGATTATGAATGGTATGGTTGAGGGGCTGGGTGCTTCTCCCACTGTTGTGGCTTTCGGTGAGCTGTATTCAGCACTGCAGACTGGTGTGGTAGATGGCGCTGAGCAGCCAATCGCTAACTATAAGTCCAATGCTTTTCCGGAGGTTGCCAACAACCTGATCTTAGACGGCCATACCCTGGGAGCTATCCAGGTTATTATCACAGATGAGGCTTGGGACGGGCTTACAGAGAATCAGCAGAATGCAATGATGGAGGCATCCAAGTTGGCTTCTGAGTACAACCGCAAGATCTCTGAAGATGCAGAGAACAAGGTTTTAGAGGAGCTGAAGGCAGAGGGCTGTAATGTTGTGGATGTAACAGATAAGACTCCGTGGCAGGAAGCTTGTAAAAAGGTAGTGGAGGACAACACCTCTGCTTATGCAGATCTGTATAAACAGATTGTAGATATGCAGTAATCTCTTATGAAGTAAGAATTGGTGTGTGAGAAAACCTGATGGTCGGTGAAATGTGACGGACTTAAGGCACAGAAGCCAGGAAAGGTTTCTGTGCCTGTTTGTATGAAAGGGCTTTGCCAGTGAAGCTTTTTGGAAAGGAGTGGGTATGCCTGTGATTTTTGAAATAATCGAAAGGATTAAACCGATTTATGATATTGTGTACAAAATAACTCTTTTCATCTGTAAATTACTTTTGATTGCGGATATTGGTATCACCTCCATGGCTGTTTGTGGAAGATATATTTCTTTTATTCCAGATCCGGCATGGTCGGAACAGGTGGTCTTGACATTGATGTCTTATATGGCAGTGCTTTCTGCTGCTCTGGCAATTCGTAATGGCTCTCATATCCGAATGACAGCTTTGGACTCGTATCTTCCTAAAGGACTGATTCATTTTTTGGATATTCTTGCGGATATTGCTGTGTTGATTCTTGCTGTGATTATGATTGTTGTGGGATGGAAGTATGCACAGACGATAGGGGGTCGGGGCGCTTATGAGAGTATGCCTTGGCTATCTAGGTTCTGGATGTATTTCCCAGTTCCTCTGGCCGGAGTTGCTATGCTGGTGTTTGAGATTGAGGCGATTTATAATCATATAAAGCTGATTTTTATAAAGGAGGGTGAGGCATAATGGATGGGAATACAATGGCGATTGTTGTATTGCTGGGTGGATTTTTTGTGATGATTTTTCTCCGGTTTCCCATTGCATATGCAGTAGGGTTGGCTTCTGTTCTGTGTCTGATGGTGCAGGGACTTCCCCTATCGAATATCTGCCAGTATATGGTAAAGGGAATCAGCTCCTTCAGCTTGATGGCAGTGCCATTCTTTATTACCATGGGGGTACTTATGGGATCCGGAGGGATTTCAGAAAAGTTGATTGCCCTGGCCAATGCCTGTGTGGGATGGATGCGGGGCGGCATGGCAATGGTAAATATTGTGGCATCTTACTTTTTTGGCGGGATTTCCGGGTCTGCCTCGGCGGATACAGCATCCCTTGGCTCAATTCTGATTCCTATGATGGTGGATCAGGGGTATGATGCGGATTTTTCTACGGCAGTTACCATTACTTCTTCCTGTGAGGGACTTTTGGTTCCGCCCAGTCACAATATGGTTATCTATGCCACCACAGCCGGAGGAATTTCTGTGGGTTCTCTGTTTTTGGCCGGATATATACCAGGGGCTCTGTTGGCAGGGAGTCTGATGGTTGGATCTTATATTATTTCGGTAAAGAGGAATTATCCAAAGGGTGAACCATTTTCTCTTATAAATCTGGGCAAACAGCTCTTTGTATCTATATGGGCTTTGGCAGCAGTGCTGATCGTGGTGTTTGGCGTGGTAGGCGGTGTGTTTACAGCTACAGAATCAGCAGCTATTGCAGTTGTGTATAGTTTGTTTGTCAGCGTGTTTGTCTACAAAGGATTGGACTGGAAGGGTGTGTGGAAGGCACTAGACGACTGTGTGGCAACTCTCTCGATTGTTCTGATTCTGATTTCCACATCCGCAGTGTTTGGTTTTTGTCTAACCAGACTTCATGTGCCGGAATTGGCGGCTAACGCCATTACAGGGCTTACCAGGAATCCTTATATCCTGGCATTGCTTCTGAATCTGATTTTGCTGGTTCTTGGCTGTATTATGGATATGGCGCCGATTATTTTGATCGCAACGCCCATTCTTCTTCCGATTGCCACCTCAATTGGGATTGATCCGATTCAGTTTGGCATTATGGTGGTGCTAAATTGTGGGATTGGACTTCTCACTCCTCCGGTAGGAGCAGTATTGTTTATCGGATCAGCTATTGCGAAGCTGCCTATGGAGAAGGTGGTAAAGGCAACCCTGCCGTTTTATCTGTGTATGATTATTTCGTTGCTGCTGATTACCTTTATTCCGGCTATTAGCATGTGGCTGCCTAATTTGCTTGGGTAAGATTTTCAGAATGATTTTCAGGAAGGTTTTTTGTGAGAGGTGAGGCTGCTTGGGAAAGTAGCCTTATCTTTTTGTGGTAGACTGGGGAGAATATTATGGAAAGGACTTGATGAAAGGAATGAAGCGGAGAAATGCTGTTTGGACCGGGCTTTTGGTTGGGGTGTTGGCCGGGGGATTGGGTGGCTGCGGGGGGAGGGAAACAACGGAGCCTGTGCCGGAATATGTATTTACTTATGCAGAGAATCAGGCGGAGGATTATCCTACCACTTTAGGGGCTTATCGGTTTGCAGAACTGGTGAAAGAGCGGACCGGAGGAAGAATTGAGATTCTTGTGAAGGCGAATGGGGAGCTGGGGGATGAGCAGGCGGTGGTAGAGCAGCTTCAGTATGGGGGGATTGATTTTGTTCGGGCATCTCTTTCTTCTTTGTCTGAGTTTGTACCAGAGGTGAATGTGCTGCAGATGCCTTATTTGTATAAAAATTCGGAGCATATGTGGAAGGTTTTGGATGGAGAGATTGGAGAGGAATTTATGGAAATTTTTGAAGGGTCGGGACTTACCGGGTTATCTTGGTATGATGCAGGCGCGAGAAATTTCTATTGTACAAAAAAGCCAATCAGAAAGCTGGAGGATGTAGCAAAGATGCGGATTCGGGTTCAGGAGTCGGAGATGATGGGGGCTATGGTTGAGGCTTTGGGAGGAACGGCAGTGCCTATGACCTATGACAAAGTATATTCGGCTCTTGAGACAGGGGAGATCGATGGGGCAGAAAACAACTGGCCTTCCTATGAGTCGGTAAGACATTATGAGGTGGCTCCCTTTTATACAGTGGATGAGCATACCCGGGTTCCGGAGATGCAGCTTATTTCCCAGCATACCTGGGAAAAGCTTTCTCCGGAGGATCAGGCTGTTATACGGGAATGCGCCAGGGAATCGGCAATTTTTCAGAGAAAGCTGTGGATACAGCGGTCGGAAGCGTCACAGAAAAGAGTGCGGAAGGCTGGGTGTACTGTGGTGGAGCTGTCAGAGGAAGAGAAGCAGCGGTTCCGCCAGGCTATGGTACCAGTGTATAAAACCTATTGTGCCGATTATATGGATGTGATCGAGAGAATTGAGGCAGCAGGCGAGGAGTAGGAACTGAAAAAGCAGGAGAATGGTTATGGATTCTCCTGCTTTTTTGATGGGGTCAGAATTTTCTCCATGTATCCCGGGCGAATAAAAGTACCAGAGGGAAGATCTCCAGTCTTCCGGCCAGCATGTCAAAGATCAGTACAAGCTTAGACGGAACAGAGAAAAATGCAAAGTTTGCTGATGGTCCCACCAGCTCTAAGCCAGGGCCGATATTATTGAAAGTGGCGGCAACGGCGGTGAAGTTGGTGATCAGATCGGTGCCTCCACCGGCTAATATCAGCATGGAGGAGGCGAAGATCATAATATAAATGATCAGGAATACATTGATGTTGCGAACTACCTCGTGTTCAATGGACTTGCCGTCCATGCGGATCTGTTTTACCAGTCGGGGATGAAGATACTGCTTTAGTTCTTTTCCGGCCGCCTTAATGAGAATGATAAAACGGGAGACTTTGATCCCGCCACCGGTGCTTCCTGCACAGGCTCCTACAAACATGAGGAGAACCAGGATGGTCCGGGATATCTCCGGCCATTGGTTAAAGTCAGCAGTGGCAAAGCCGGTGGTGGTGATAATGGAGCCCACCTGAAAGGCGGATTCTCTGAGGGCAATGGCGGGAGAACTGTATATACCCCGAATATCCCAGCCGATCATAAGGATTGCCGCCAGGATGATCAAAAAGTACCAGAATACCTCCTCATTGGAAAAGGCCTGTTTCCATTTGCGCAAAAGCAAAAGAAAATAGAAGTTAAAGTTGACGCCAAAGAGGATCATAAATAAGGTCACCTCAATCTGAATCAGAGGGGAGTAGCTGGCCATACTGTCATTTTTGATGCCAAAGCCGCCAGTCCCCGCTGTACCAAAGGATGTGGTCAGAGCGTCAAACACACTCATGCCGCTGACGAGAAGCACCACAAATTCGGCGATGGTTATGGCAATATAGATTCCGTAGAGGATTTTGGCCGTAGAATGGACCTTAGGCAGCAGCTTGCTGACAGAGGGTCCCGGGCTCTCTGCCTTCATCAGGTTCATGTGGGAGCCTCCGGCCAGTTTAAGAAGAGACAGCAAAAATACCAGCACTCCCATGCCACCGATCCAGTGGGTAAAGCTGCGCCACATCAGCACGCATTTAGGCAGATCCTCCACTGCCGGCAGAATACTGGCTCCGGTGGTGGTAAAGCCGGAGACAGTCTCAAACAGGGCATCAACCGGGTGAGCGATAGAACCGCTAAAAAGAAAAGGCAAAGCCCCCATTACACTGAGAAATATCCAGCTTAAAGCCACGGTCACATAGCCTTCCTTCACGTAGAAATACTGGCGTTTTGGCTTTTTTAAGGTGAGAGAAAGACCCAGAATCAGGCAAAGCGCTCCTGATTTGACGAAGGCCCATATAGCGGATTCCTGATACAAAATTCCAGTAATAATAGGAAGCAACATAAATGCCGCCTCCATGTTTAAGACCCATCCGATTATGTAAAATATGATTCGATAGTTCATGGCTTTTCCTCTATTTTTTCAGAATATCCTGAATATCATCCAGCCCCTTCTGGGTGGTGACTACAATAACCGTGTCTCCTACGGCAATGGAGTCATTCCCTCGTGGGATGATGACTTTCCCCTTGCGGTGGATACATCCCAAAAGAAGGTTGTCCTTCAGCTGCATGTCCTTTAAAGGAATGCCCACTACAGGAGAGTTTTCCAGGATGCAGAATTCCAGTGCCTCGGCCTTGCTGTCCAGAATATGGCACAAGGTTTCCACATTGCTTCCAATCGAATTTTGCATGGCCCGGATATAGCGGAGAATATAATCAGCAGTAATGTATTTGGGATAAATGATGCTTCCAAGGTCAAACTGATCCAGAATGTTGTCAAAAGACATCCGGTTTACCTTGGTGACTAGCTTTGCCTTGGAATGCTCTCTGGCAAACAGAGAGAGCATGATGTTTTCCTCATCAATGTTGGTCAGGGCCACAAAGGCTTCTGCACCTTCTAAGTTTTCTTCCATCAAAAGCTTTCTGCTGGTCCCATCCCCATGGATGATCACAGCGTCCGGGAGAAGCTCGCTGAGGGTGTGACAGCGGTCTGAGCTTTTGTCAATAATGGCCACCCGGATTTTCATATCCAATAGCTGTCTGGCCAGATATACGGCAATGGTGCCTCCGCCTATGATCATACAGTTTTTCACCTGGTTGGTGGCCAGACCAATGTTGCGGAAAAATGCCGCTGCGTTCTGAGGGGAGGCGATGATGGAGAGCAGGTCTCCGTTTTGCAAAACAAAGTTACCATTGGGGATATGGGCATCTTCTCCCCTCTCGATACCGGCTACCAGAATGTCGCATTTGGCCCGGCGGGGCAGTTCAGCGATGGAGATCTGATCCAAGTGAAATTCTGGTTTAATGCGGAATTTTAAAAGCTCTACCCGGCCTTTGGCAAAGGTGTCGATCTTGATGGCCGAGGGGAAGCGCAGGAGTCTGGCAATCTCTGCTGATGCGGCTAACTCCGGATTGATGATCATGGAGATTCCCAGACTTTCCTTGATCAGGTCGATCTCCTTATTGTAGATAGGGTTGCGGACACGGGCTACTGTGTGGCAATCCCATTGTTTTTTGGC
Organism: Lachnospiraceae bacterium; assembly: GCA_022794255.1. Lineage (GTDB taxonomy): Bacteria > Bacillota > Clostridia > Lachnospirales > Lachnospiraceae > Brotaphodocola. Next base: position 1,278 of record JAAWEL010000075.1, on the reverse strand, counting down.
GATCAGGCAACATAGCAGATTCAGCTCATCGGAACCGGTGACTGCAATCAAAAGATCTGTGTCGGCCACACCGGCCTCCATAAGGGTATTGATGCTAGAACCATTGCCAATGATCTGCATGGCGTCTAATTCCTCAGTAACATCCTGCAGACGCTCAGCGGAGGAATCAATAATGGTCACATCATGATTTTCCTGGGTCAGACCTTCGGCCAGGGCATAGCCCACTTTGCCGCATCCGATAATGATAATTTTCATGGCTTCTCCAATCGTTTTAACATAATGTATCTGTGGCGAGGTATTACTCACACGAAGTTCGCTCCAGTTGGTGACATTATATCACAAAATGGGAGAATGTCACTAGAAAATCTGTAAAAAGCTAAAAAGATGTGAAAAACATTAAGGGGAATTTGGTTGATTTTTACTTTTTTGGGGGGTTTTAATTCCAGAGAAAATGTAGTATAATTTGGGAATTACAGAGAAGAAACCAGGAGGAGACTATGTTAGATCTAAAATTTGTCCGTGAGAATCCAGAGGTTGTGAAGAAGAATATTGAGAATAAATTTCAGTTTGACAAGCTGCCTTTGGTAGATCAGGTGATTGAGCTGGATGGGAAGAATCGGGCGGCCAAAGCGGAGGCAGATGGTCTGCGGGCTATGCGCAATAAGCTTTCCAAGCAGATCGGACAGTTGATGGGACAGGGGAAGAAGGAGGAGGCTGAGGCTGTGATGGCCCAGGTGACGGCTAATGCCAACCGGCTTGCAGAGTTAGAGGCCCAGGAGACAGAATTAGAGGCTCAGGTTTTAAAGATTATGATGACAATCCCCAATATTATCGATCCCAGCGTGCCCATTGGGAAGGATGACAGCGAGAATGTGGAGATTGAGAAATTTGGCGAGCCGGTTGTTCCGGACTTTGAGATTCCCTACCACACAGACATCATGAAAAGTTTTGACGGGATTGATCTGGATGCGGCCGGCAAGGTGGCGGGCAATGGTTTTTATTATCTGATGGGGGATATTGCCAGACTTCACTCAGCAGTGATCGCCTATGCCAGAGATTTTATGATTGACCGGGGCTTTACCTACTGTGTGCCGCCCTTTATGATCCGCAGCAATGTGGTCACAGGCGTTATGTCCTTTGCGGAGATGGATGCCATGATGTACAAGATTGAGGGGGAGGATTTGTACCTGATCGGAACCAGTGAACACTCTATGATCGGTAAGTTTATTGACACCATCACTCCGGAGGAGCAGCTTCCCAAGACCATGACCAGCTATT
>JAAWEL010000074.1 GCA_022794255.1 Lachnospiraceae bacterium | reverse complement strand
TTCACTCATAGAACGCCTCCTGAAAAATAAATGCACAGTTATATTCTACATTAAAATTTTAACTTTTGCTAGTGTTAATTGAAATTTATCATGTTTAAAAAGCTTTTTTTTATGGGCTTCGTACAAATATTGTCATTTTCGACAAAGGCTGTCATGGCACCTTTACCTAATCTTCTTCCTTTGTCCCCATACTGGCGGCTAAAGCTCCCGATTTTCAGCTGCAGAGGAGCCATCTCCAAGGCAACTACCACAGATTCTTCATTGCCGGAGATTCCTGCATGAGCGGAGCCCTTCAGTGTACCTAAGATAATGATATTGCCCCGGGCTGTGACCCGGGCTCCATGAAGTACATCACCAATAATGACAATACTGGCCTCTGAGTCAATGGACTCCCCTCGATGAAGATCGCCGCGGTAAAACTGTCCCGTGCGGTAGGAAAGCTCCATTAGTTTTTGATTTAAGGCCTTTTCACATCTTTCAATCCGATTTGCGTCATTGTCAATCAGACAGAGAATCTCAACGCTGGAATTTTCTGTAATTGTATTTACAATCTGAAACTCCTCTCCGGAAGTAAGCTCTCTTCCCTCCAACATCAATGCCATCTGAACACTGCCCCAGAAACGGGCATTTTCCTTAAATTTAGATGCGATATCGGACAGAAGCTCCTCGAAAGTACAATCCGGGTCCAGAATAACACACATTCCCGACTTGCTGCTTTTGATTACTACTCTGCTTTTCAACCTGCTCCCCTCTTTCCGGAGGACAGCTCTGCTGCCGTCCTCCTTCCTTAAATCCTGTAAATACAGCTTATTCAATCAGTCTCCAATGGTGACTGTGGATGCATCCAAAGCACCATGGCTTCTTACGTATTCCAGATCTGTATATCCATAGTAAAAGCGGTAAACATTTTTAGCCAGGGTGGCTGCATTACCAGAGGAATATCCGTAAGGGATATTGACAGTCACACTGATATCTGGATTGGCATAGGGACCATAAGAGATGAAAAATGCGTGATTTCCTCTGGTTTTATCCTCTTGTGCTGTACCGGTTTTACCAGCAATCTCCACTTCCAGATCCCGAAAGATCCGGCGGGAAGAGCTTTCATAAATCACCTTATACATGCCTAACTGCACGGCATCCCAGGTAGAATCCTGGATATTTATGTGTCCAGTAACCTTCGGTGTATAGTCCTCAACCAGTTCTCCTTTGGAATTTGTTCTCTTATCTAACAGACTGAGATCAAATACCGTCCCTCTGTTTGCCAGAGCAGCCACATAGCGGGAAAGCTGAATGTTGGAATACCGATTGGTCCCCTGTCCCATGGCAGAACGCTCCGGATCCTTAGTGGACATTTCTGGTTCCACCTCAGAGATCTCAATTCCTGAGGGACGGTCAAGCCCGAACATGGCAGCATATTTTCTCAGGATATCCAGCCCCCGTTCTGTAGAGTACACTCCGTTTTCATCTGTGGAAAGGCGGTGAGCCAATTCCGAAAAGTAATAGTTACAGGAATTTTGAATACCTCCCACCAAGTCCAAAGGACCATGATAACCGCTGTAAATCCAGCATTTGATGTCTGGTGTTACCTCTTTGTAAACACCAGTACACTCAATCGTCTCCTCTAAGGTCACTACCTTCTCCTCCAGGCCGGCAATGGCACTGATCGGTTTAAAAGTGGAGCCGGGAGCCTTTTGGGCCTGGGTGGCATTATTGTACATCGGAAGAGAGAGATCTTCCTGGAGCTGGTTAAAATAAGTGGCATCTACAGTTCCTGACAAACGGTTGTTGTCATAGCTGGGATAGGTGACTAATGCCTTTACTTCACCGGTATTTACATCCGTGATAACCACACTTCCGGTACAGGGATCAAGAGCCAGCTGGGCAGGAGTAATATCGATGTTGGAGATTCTTTCAATCATGAATGTATAGGCATAATTTTCCCCGTTGGAATTGAGAAGCTGCACTTGCTGCTCATCATAGGGAAGAACCTCCTGAGCATAGAGCGCCAGACAAAGCTGCCGTCCAGTAATGATTTCATCATTGACCAGATAGCGACAGATTCGTTTATCAAACTTGGTATCCTGCAAAAGGGCCTCCATCACTGTATCCACCAGTACCTCATAGATCGTGTCTGCACTGGAATATTTATTTTCGATATTCAGACGGGTGGTATCGATCCAGTTATCGGCAATGCCAGCGTAAATATAATCACGCAGACTGATGTCATCACTTTTCCAGGCAAGATACGCCTCGCTGTTCACATCTATGCTGTCCCGTTTTACAATACCCACTGTGTCACCAGATAAATAATTGTATATATAGACCATATAGGCCACCATATCTTTGGAAAGGTCTTTCATATTTGTGGCATGTTCACTCATTAGCTCTTGTCTGAGTTGATTTAAGATCCGCTCCTTGTTGGAGGAAAAGCTTGCATAAATCTCTTTTTCTATTCCAGAGGCATCCTCCCTGCTCATGGCATTTAAAGAAAGCACATTATTGTTGATGAGCTGGTAATAAGCATCCTTGATGGGAAGCTCAATCTTGGATGCATCTGTACTGCTAGTAACCTCCACATCATAATTTTTTAGCTTACTCACTAAAATTCCGGCCAGCTGCTGTTCAATCAGATGGTAGATGCCAATCTGAAGCTCCCGGTCTATAGTCAGATAAATATCATCCCCGGTCTTTGGCTCAGTCTCTGAAACAACCTCCATGATGCTTCCCATGTTATTGACAATTAAATTCCTGTAACCCTTTTCTCCTTGTAGCTCTGCTTCCATCCGGTATTCAATGCCAGTGCGGCCCACAATATCATTTAAGTCATATCTTTTGTCAATCTTTTGCAATTCTTCAAGATGATCTTCCTGCATTTTGCCGGTATAACCGATAATGGGAGCAAAATAGATGCTGTCATTGTACATGCGGATTGTGGTCTCTTCAATATTAACCCCCTGCAAAAGTGACTGATTTTCTAAAATTTCAATCATTGTGCTTTCGTCCACATGGGAGGTTATAGGAATCGCTTCGTATTTTTTGTAGGCACTGAGGGACATGGTGTAACGGATATTAAAAATATCCAATGCTTCATCATCGGCCAAAAGCAGGGGGTTGCCCCGGTCATCTTTCATTTCACTGATCTTATAGCGTTTCCACCGCTCCTCCAAAAGCTCCTGGGGACTTACTGCCGTGGGATATTTGCCATCCGGATCATTGAGCATGTCTACAGAGCGAACACCATAATAATCCCGCAAAAAACGGAGTCTGGCAGCTTCAGAGCTGCTGGTATACACCATCCTACCTGCCTCATCGAAGCTGATCTCCAACTTTCCCTGAATACTGACCTCATGTTTTTTCAAAATACGTACTAAACGCAAAAGCATAGCATTCATGGATGCAGCATCTGAATAAGCACCTACGTCCTGAATCGTTACCAGATAAGCCGGTTCATTGTAAGCCAGTAAATATCCATTGCAGTCATAAATATTCCCCCGGGTACCTGGAATAGACACTTCTCTCTGCGTCAGCTTTTTATAGTCACTCAGATATTTTTCTCCAGCTACAATCTGCAGGTTAAACAGCTTGACAATCAAAATGGCAAACATGATGGTATATGCCAGTCCCAAGGCAAACAGTCGGGATTTGGCCAACCGATGAAGCAACTCCTGCAGTATTTCCAGAAAATCTTTGAACATTCCTTTCTAATCTCTCCTTTTTTCCAGTTCCTCCAGCCTTCTGTTTGTAAACAGAAATGAGCGGTAAAGAAACAATGTGGCCACAACCGTAAAGATTGTTTCTGGAAGAATAATCTCCCAGAAATAGTAAAAAAAATCCAACCGGTTGCGGATCAGAAAACTGAACACATAGATGTAACAGTTGTAGGCAAGCTCGTTGATCAGACTTAAGATCAGCGGCAGAGTAATATAATCTTCATAGTAATATTTTGTACAGATTCCATTGATATAGCCAATATTAATATATAAAAGGGTATAAAATCCAAATGGTCCGCTGTAAAACAGATCAAGCAGAATTCCGGCTAAAAGGCCATACCACATGCCAGCCTTTTTCCCGTAGATAAAACCAAAGGAAAAGGTCAGAATCAAAAGCAGATTGGGAGTAGCTGCAAAAAAGGGAAGCAGCGGGAATATCCCACTCTGAATGGTGAAGGCCAAAAGCATCAGCAATATATTTAGAATAATCCGCTTCATTCCCGGTCTCCCTGTTCCAAAGATATCTCACCATCCAGCTGATCCTCTTTCAGTTCCAAAATCACCAAAACCTCCTGGAGATTATTGAACTTTGCGGCAGGAATCAGAAATCCGGATTTGGTAAGACGCGTATCATCTGTCGTAATATCCGTGGCATATCCGATTAATATCCCAGGAAGGTACTTGGAACTGGTATTGGAGGTGACAATCCGATCCCCATCCTTAATATCTCCATCCTTGGTAATCTTGCTGATACGCAGCCTTCCCTCAGAAAACAGGGTGAGATCTCCTTCCACAAAACAAGTATCCCCGGATTGTTGTGCCATACCGCTGACCCAGCTGACATCATCAATAATGGAGCGAACCGTGGCATAATTGGCTCCCACATCGGTCACAATCCCTACCAGGCCGCCACCGGCAATCACATTGGCATCTACCCGGACACCATCCGCCGATCCTTTGTTAATACGGAAAACCTGAAACCAAGCACCCGAATCCTTGGCAATGATCCGGGCCCCGATTTTTTTATACTGCTGATAATCCTGATCCAATTCATACAGCTCCCGAAGGCGATCCAACTCAAATCGTTCTGCCTGCAGTCTGGTATTTTCCTCTACAAGCCCATCGATCCGTTCCCGAAGACGTTGATTTTCTTCTACAGCTCCCTTAAACTGACGATAATCAGAGATCTCATTATAAATCAATGTTCCAGCCCGGTTCACTCCGGACTGTACAGGAATCAAAAAATACCCTACTCCGGTTCGCAACGGCTCTAAAAAGCTGTCTTTGAAGGACGTCACCAAAATCAATACCATACAAAACAGGGACATACCGATCAAAATATATTTGCTGTGTTTTGACTCCATCTATATCAATCCTCGTTCCTTCATACTTACATAAGAATGTTCACCAATAATCACATGATCCTGCAGATAAATCCCAATCATCTGGCCTGCTTCAAAAACCTGCCGGGTCAGGGCAATATCTTCTCTGCTAGGCTCTGGATCCCCGCTGGGATGGTTGTGAACCAAAATGAGGCTGACAGCCTGATAGCGAAGAGCCTCAATAAAAATCTCTCTGGGTGCCACAAGGGATGCATTAACAGTGCCCTTGGAAAGCTGGATATCACGGATCAGAATCTGCTTGGTATTAAACAGCATTACGTATAGAAGCTCCTGATCTTTATGGCGCATATCCTCTTGAAAGTATTCAGCCACTTCATCCGGGGAATGAAAAATCAGGTTTTTCTCCCTGGCCTTTCTCTTCCAGATTCGCCGGGACAATTCACCTACACACAAAAGCTGAATACCCTTTACCATGCCAATGCCCTTTACCTTCATCAGCTCTGGTAGCGTCAGATGAAGAAGCCCCAAAATACCATCTTTTGGGTAATTCAAGGCAAGAATATCCGCAGCAAGCTCCAGAGAATTAGAATCCCGGGAACCAGTGCGGATAATAATCGACAATAGTTCCACATCACTCAGATTCTCTGGCCCTTCCCTTTGGCATCTTTCATATGGTCTGTCGTCATTGGGAATGTCTTTGATTTTCATATCTCCTACCATCCTCCTCCTGCGTGACTCTCCAGATACGTGGTTAGAGAAGAAAGAGATAACTTGTATTATTCTACCATAAAATTAAAGTTGTGTACATAACAAACTGGAAGTTTAGAAAGAGTTTAGAAAAAACACCAGTCTATTTATTCTTTGATCAGGCCTCTGAGAATTTCTTTTAAGCCATTCTCTGTGAACAGATCCGGCAGGGAAAATTCATATTCTTCTGAACTCACCTGTACCAAAACTTCATCTTCTGCTTCACTCTGTTTTTCCTGCCCGGCTACAATCACACGGTCAGCCATATCTTTTTCTATGGGGCGAACATCAAAGGTTATCCGCCATTTCTTATCCTTTTTCTTCATGTTAATGACCATATTTTCCCCGGAATTTTCTTCTGTAAAGAATACAGTAGCCTTATCGCCTTTTATATAGGTCTCTGTCACCTGGAAATCTATTTGTGGATAAGAGCCTTCGGACATAGAGGATGCGGTAAGTCCCTGCATCAGCGGCATAAGAGAAAGAAGATCCTCAGCACTGATCCCCAAACTTATGCCGGTTACGGCCTCTGCCACTCCCATAGCGATTTTCATGCTGGCTGTTACAGATTTGGCGGCACTCTCATCCAGACATTCCATTATCCCATTAACATCCATGGAATTGATGGCACTTTCAAATTCTTCAATCGTATCCTCTGGCATTGGTTCCGGAGAACGGGGAATGGCAGAGCATCCGGTCACGAATATCACTGCTGCTAACAAAAAAGGTTTTACTAATTTTGGCTTTAATATACTCATAATATTCCCTTCTGTTTTATATCTTTTTTGGTTACGCCAAAGTATGGATAATATGTTGATCCAGAAGATTTTGCAGGGATTTGAGAATTCCCAGCTTGGCGTGGTACCAGGTCAGACCACCCTGAAAGTAGACAGCATAGGGAGGCTTGATGGGGGCATCGGCGCTGAGCTCAATGGAGGAGCCCTGGACAAAAGCACCAGCAGCCATGATTACAGGCGCATCATATCCAGGCATGTCCCATGGCTCCGGGGTGACAAAGCTGTCTACAGGGGCAGCGGCCTGGATTCCCTGACAGAAGGCAATCACGCCTTTTGGGGTACCAAAGGTGACTGCCTGTATAATGTCATGGCGGGACTGGGTGCTGTCGGGAACTACCGAAAAGCCAAGGCGTTCATAGACATTTGCAGCAAAGACCGCACCCTTTAGGGCACCGGCAACCACAGTGGGAGAAAGGAACAACCCCTGGAAGAAAGACTGGTTTAAGCCTAAGCTGGCACCTACTTCCTTTCCCAATCCGGGGGCGCTAAGACGGTAGGAGGCACGGTCAATACACTCCTGTTTTCCCACAATATATCCTCCAATAGGAGCTAAACCGCCGCCGGGATTTTTGATGAGAGAGCCTACAATCATATCAGCGCCCACATCCGTGGGCTCTTGGCGTTCTACAAATTCTCCGTAGCAGTTATCTACCATGCAGATTACATCTGGTTTGATGGCTTTGACAAAGGAGATCAACTGACCGATCTTATCCACAGACAGGGTTGGCCTGGTGGCATATCCCTTAGAGCGTTGGATGGTTATGAGCTTTGTGCGTTCATTGATTGCCTGTCGGATCCCATCATAGTCAAAAGAGCCATCTGCAAGCAAATCCACCTGGCGGTAGATCACACCATATTCCTTTAAGGAACCAACCGACTGGCGGATTCCAATGACCTCCTCCAAAGTGTCGTAAGGTTTTCCCACCGGAGAAAGCAGCTCATCCCCAGGGCGGAGATTGCCGGATAAAGCAACGTGAAGGGCATGGGTGCCGCTGATCAGCTGGGGGCGTACCAGGGCGCTTTCTCCGTGAAAGGTGTAAGCGTATACATCCTCCAATGCGTCACGTCCTAAATCATTGTAGCCATAGCCGGTGGTAGCTGCAAAATGAACATCACTGATTCGGGCCTTCTGCATGGCCTGGATCACTTTCATCTGGTTATATTCTGCCGTTTCATCGATCACTTCAAAGCGGGATTTTAACTCTTTTTCAATGTTTTGCCCATATTTTAGGACCATTGGGCTAATTCCCATTTCTTCGTATAGCTGTTTTAACTCCATTTTGTATCTCCTTTTCTTGTTTAGGCATTGGCTTCCTCCTGCCGAAATTCAGTCAGAATGTGATTCAGCACCTGATCCGGACTGGAGTCAAAGGTTTCCAGATTAAGCCAGCGCACAGCCCTCTCCCGCCGGAACCAGGTAAGCTGTCGTTTGGCAAAATGGCGGGTATCCCGCTTTAAAATCCGAACAGCTTCTTCAAAGCTGCAATAACCATCCAGATAATCCAGGATTTCCTTATAGCCAAGGCCCTGCATGGATACCATGCCCCGGCGGCATCCGGCTTTTTTTAACTCCTCCACTTCTTTGATCAGCCCGTTTTTTATCATCTGATCCACCCGCCGGTCAATTCTTTCATAAAGCAAATCCCGGTCACAGTTAAGAACATAATAATAAAACCGATAAGGAGAGCTTTTTTCCCGCTCCTGTTGATTATGAACGGAGATTTGCTGCCCAGTGAGCCGGTAATATTCAATGGCCCGTATCACCCGCTTATAGTTGTTGACATGGATTTGCCGGGCCGATTCCGGATCCACTTTACAGAGAAGCTGATGCAGGTATTCCTTTCCTTTTTCTTCTCCCAGCTGCTCTAATTCCTGGCGGATGTCAGAGTCTGTGCCGTTTTCCTTAAAGTCAATATCATACAGCAATGCCTGAATATAAAAGCCGGTTCCGCCAGCCACAATGGGAATATGCCCGCGGCTGTAGATGCCGCCTAAGGCCTCTTTGGCCATGGACTGAAAAACAGTCACGTTAAATTCTTCTTGTGGGTCTAATATATCAATCAGATGGTGGGGAACACCGCACATCTCTTCAGCGGTTACCTTTGCGGAACCGATATCCATATGGCGGTATACCTGCATGGAATCTGCGCTGATAATCTCCCCGTCAAGGGCCTGGGCCAGACGGATGGAAAGTGCTGTTTTTCCAACAGCGGTAGGGCCGGTCAGAATAATCAGTGGTTTTCTCATAAATGGCTCCTTTACACGATTCGTTTAAACCGTTTTTCCAGCTCATATTTGCTCATTGAGATGATGGTGGGACGGCCATGGGGGCAGGCATAGGGATTTTTCAGCTTCAAAAGCTGGTCAATCAGCTGATCCGCCTCCATGGCGCTCATGGAGTGGTTTCCCTTAACCGCTGCCTTACAGGACATGGATGCCACTTTCTCATAAATCATGGTCGATTCACGGCGGCCCCCATCTTCACACAGGCTGTCAAAAAGCTCTGTCAAAAGCTCCTTTTCTGCCAGGGAAAACAAATTGTCCGGCACAGCCCGAACAGCATACTCCCGGCCTCCGAAGGGTTCAATCTCAAATCCGATTTCCTGAAAAATATCTTTATGACTGCTAAGAAGAAGCTCCTCTTGTCTGCTTAAAGTCAAAATAATCGGCGGGTCAACCATTTGACTGGTCTGCTTTCTGGCAGCAAGCGCCTCCATTGTCCTTTCATACAAAACCTTTTCATGAGCAGCATGCTGGTCAATAATGTAGAGCTGCTCATGAAATTCCACCAGCCAATAGGTGTCAAATAGCTGTCCAATCAGCTTATGGCGGCTGCGGGATTTTGGGGATAAAAGGCGATCCTCAAAAAGATCCATCTGTTTTTCCAAAGAGTTGGCAGAGGATAAATCTGCATTGTAGTTTCCTCTGTTCTCTGCAACCATTCTATGAGAAGCATCCAAACCAATCTCCCCATACTCTATGTTTTTTTGTACAGGAGCTTTTTCTGGAACAGAAAGCTTTTTTTGGTTCAGGGAGTCTTTTTCCATGGGCTCGGAAGGGTCCGTTTTCTCCGGCTGAGGAGTATTTGCTGCCTCTTTTTTCCACTGGGCCAGCCGTTTTTGTTCAAAGGGCTCAGGAAGAGGAAGCCGTTTTTCCCGGCTTTGCTGCTTTTCTTCTTTTTTTGGTTCTGGCTCACTGCTCTTTTTTATCAGTTCCATCTTGGGAATCAGCTCCCGGTGGCTTAAGGTTTCAATGATCGAATCTTTCACTGTCTGAAAAATCCGTTCTCCGTTTTGAAACCGCAATTCCATCTTCGTGGGGTGAACATTCACGTCCAAAAGCTCCGGCTCAATGGTAAGCTGTAGCATGGTGAAAGGATATTTGTGCTGCATCATAAAGGGATGGTACGCCTCTTCTATTGCCTTGGAAATAAGATTGCTTTTGATATAGCGGCCATTGATAAAATAATTTTCAAAGCTCCGGTTGTTGCGGGCAATAACCGGCTTGCCAATAAAGCCCTGTATAAAGACTGCCTCACTTTTTGTATGGAGATCTAAAAGATTTGCCGTAATCTCCCGCCCGTACACGGTGTAGATAATATCCTTCAGGCTATTGTTGCCTGAGGTATACAGCTTGTTTTGATTATTCTGGATCAGGCGGATGGAAATTTCCGGATGAGACAAGGCGATCTTTTCCACCAAATCTCCCACATGGGCTCCCTCTGTCATGGCCGTTTTCAAAAATTTTTTCCGCACTGGTGTATTATAAAACAGATTTCTGGCAATGAATGTGGTCCCCTCTGGTGCGCCGATCTCTTCCATTCCTTTTTCCACTCCACCTTCTATCTGATAGCGGATCCCAGTAAGCTTTCCTTCCATGCGGGTGATCACTTCCACTTGGGCCACTGCGGCAATGCTGGACAAGGCCTCTCCGCGAAACCCCAAAGAGGATACAAAAAACAGATCTTCCACGGACCGGATCTTGCTGGTGGAATGGCGGAGAAAAGCCAGGGAGATCTCGTCCTTTGGAATGCCGCAGCCATTGTCAGTCACTCGTATAAAGGAGATCCCTCCATCCCGTATTTCCACCGTAATAGCAGTGGCTTTAGCATCAATGGCATTTTCCAGCAATTCCTTTACCACAGAAGCCGGCCGCTCAATCACCTCTCCAGCTGCAATCTTATTGATTGTATTTTGATCCAGAATCTGTATGTTTGCCATAAGCCCTCCATAGTTTACATAAAAAAATTATGTCTACCTATTATCTGCCTCCCATCGATTGTTCAGCTTTGTCTGAAAACGATAAAGCAAATTTAATGCATCAATCGGCGTCATCCGTCCTAACTCCAATTCCCGAAGTTCCTTGATGATATCATCTTCCCGCACTGCATCAAACAACGTAAGCTGGCTCATCTCCACATCATCAGGCTTTGCCACTGCCTTTCGGCTGGAAATATTGGCACTGATTTGGGCGATTTCCCGGGTTTTTGAAGTAAGATCCGAGGCCACCAGTTCTTCCACCAGCTCTTTGGCCCGGCTGATTACCGAATCCGGAACACCAGCCAGCCTGGCTACCTGGATGCCATAGCTTTTATCTGCCCCACCCCGGACAATGCGCCTAAGAAATACAATGTCATCGCCTTTTTCCTTGACAGCAATACAGTAATTATTGACTCCGCTGATAATTCCCTCCAGCTCTGTTAATTCATGGTAATGAGTGGCAAACAGGGTTTTAGCCCCTAAAAGCCGGGGATTGCTGATGTGTTCCACTACAGCCCAGGCAATGCTTAAGCCATCAAAGGTGCTGGTACCTCTTCCGATTTCATCCAGAATAAGAAGGCTGCTGCGGGTGGCGCTACGGAGAATGTTGGCAACCTCCGTCATTTCCACCATAAAAGTACTCTGCCCGGAAGCCAAGTCATCGGATGCGCCCACTCGGGTAAAAATGCGGTCACAGATACAAATGTTGGCAGAATCTGCCGGAACAAAGCTTCCGATCTGTGCCATCAGCACAATCAATGCAGTCTGTCTCATATATGTAGATTTTCCAGCCATATTTGGTCCCGTAATAATGGAAATCCTGTTTTTTCCATTATCCAAGTACGTGTCATTGGACACAAAAAGATCGTTTCCCATCATCTTTTCCACTACCGGATGACGGCCTCCCTTGATTTGGAGGATACCCTTTTCATTGATGGAGGGCTTCACGTAATTGCTTCGGGTCGCCACTGTAGAAAGGGATACATACACATCCACACAAGCCAGAGCCCGGGCTGTTTTTTGGATGCGCACAACCTCCCCGGCAATCTGGTCCCGAACCTGGCAGAACAGATCATACTCCAGAGAAAAAAGCTTGTCCTCAGCGCCCAGAATAATATCTTCCAGATTTTTCAGCTCATCCGTGGTGTAGCGCTCTGCATTGGTCAAAGTTTGTTTGCGGATAAAATGCTCTGGCACCATCTCCTTAAAGGAATTGGTCACCTCAAAATAATAGCCAAACACCTTATTATATTTGATTTTCAAATTCCGGATTCCAGTATTGTCTCTCTCCCGGGCCTCCAATTGAGCCAGCCAGGTTTTCCCTTCTGTCTTGGCACTGCGAAGCTTGTCTGCTTCCTGGCTAAAGCCCTCCCGAATCATTCCGCCCTCCCGAATGGAAACCGGTGGTTCATCCACAATGGCACGATTGATCAGAGCACACAGCTCTTTTAGGGGATCCAATTTTTGCTGGAGCTCCTGAAGTTTTCCACAAGTAAATTCCAGGAGAAGATTTTTGATATGTGGAATCATGGCAATGGAGTTGGAAAATGCCAAAAGATCCCTGGGATTGGCTGTTTTATAGCTAATTCGCCCGATCAGGCGTTCCAGATCGTATATCGGGTTTAAGTATTCCCCCAGCTCTTCTCGTCCTATATAGTTCAAATTCAATTCTTCAATTGCCTGCTGACGGCCAAGAATGGTTTCCCGGTCAATCAAGGGCTGTTCAATCCAGGTGCGCAAAAGCCGTGCGCCCATAGCTGTGCGGGTTTTGTCTAAAACCCACAAAAGGCTGCCCCGCTTCTGCTTTTCACGCATAGTCTCCAAGAGCTCCAGATTTCGCCGGGTAGAGGAATCCAGCACCATATAGTTTCCCGTGGAATAGGGGACAAGAGCAGTCATATGATCCAACGTGCTTTTTTGTGTCTCATACAAATACTGCAACACCGCCCCGGCAGCAATGGCTCCGGACTCATATCCGCCAAGACCTAAACCTTCCAGGCTTTTCACCTTAAAATGTTCCTGTAAAACCCTGCGGCATCCTTCCTCCTGAAAAAAACGGCCATCTAAGGATGACATAGTAAAATGGTATCTGTTTTTAATCTCATCCAAACAAATGCCTGACATGGAAAAAGCATCATTGCACACAATCTCAGAAGGTGAAAATTTGTTGATCTCATCAAAAAGGGACCGCTCGGATCCCACTTCTGTCACCAGGAAGTCTCCTGTGGTTATATCTGCCACAGATATCCCCATCTTATCTCCCAAGTAAACAATCCCCATCAAATAGTTATTCTTTGTCTCGTCAAGGGCCTGTATACTGGTGATGGTTCCAGGGGTTACAACCCGAATCACCTCCCGTTTCACCAGACCCTTGGCCTGCTTGGGATCCTCCATCTGCTCTGCAATCGCTACCTTGTAGCCTTTTTGGACCAGACGGCTCAGATAAGTGTCCACAGCATGATAGGGAACCCCGCACATCGGCGCACGCTCCTCAAGCCCACATTCTTTTCCAGTCAGGGTAAGCTCTAATTCCCTGGATACGGTCTTGGCGTCATCAAAAAACATCTCATAAAAATCCCCAAGGCGGTAGAAAAGAATACAATCCTTGTACTGCTTCTTGGTTTCCATATACTGAGCCATCATTGGCGATAATCCACTCATTCTTTACCTCAACTGTTTTCAGCCATTTTTCCTATATAGTAAAATCCCTTTGCTTCTGTCAGCTTTACGTTTACCAGCTTTCCCACAAGGGAGGCATCACCTGGAAAATGAACCAGCAGATTATTGTCAAGCCGTCCGCTGACATAGCCAATTTGATGGTCATTTTCACATTCCACTAATACCTTCTGCACTGTGCCTGCATAACGCATACAGACCTGGGAGGATATTTTTTGAACCTGACAGAGCAACCGGTCAAACCGTTCCTTTACCACTGCCTCCGGAACCTGATTTTCCATGGCAGCCGCCGGAGTCCCGGTCCGCTTGGAATAAATAAAGGTGAATGCACTGTCATAGCGAACCCTTGTCACAACATCCAAGGTTTCTGCAAAATCCTCTTCTGTCTCTCCGGGAAATCCCACAATGATATCCGTGGTCAGGGAGATATTAGGAATCGCCTTTTGTATCCGGCCTGCCAGTTCTAAATACTGTTCTTTTGTATACCGCCGGTTCATAAGATTTAAGATACGGCTGCTTCCAGACTGAAGAGGAAGATGGAGATGGCGGCAAACTTTCGGGCAGTCTCTCATGGTTTCAATCAGCTCGTCAGAGAGATCTTTGGGATGGGAAGTCATAAACCGAATCCGTTCAACCCCGGGAATCTGGCACACCTGGCGCAAAAGGCTGGCAAAGGAGACTGGCTCTTTTAATGTTTTTCCATAAGAATTTACATTCTGACCCAAGAGCATCACCTCTTTCACTCCATCACAGGCCAAAGCTTCAATTTCTGAGAGAATCTCTCCTGGCATACGGCTGCGCTCCCGCCCTCTCACATAAGGCACAATACAATAGCTGCAAAAATTGTTGCAGCCATACATAATATTCACCCCGGATTTAAAGGAATATTTGCGTTTTGAGGGCAAAGCTTCCACAGCAATGTCCCCAGAGTCCCATATATCGATCACCATGGAATCCTTTGTCAGGCAATTGTACAAAAGCTCAGCCAGTTTAAAAACATTGTGAGTACCAAAGATCAAATCTACAAAGGGATAGCTATTTTTAATCCGTTCAATCACCGCTTTTTCCTGCATCATACAGCCGCACAGAGCGATCTTCATATGAGGATTTTTCTTTTTTATGGTTTTTAGGTACCCCAGATGGCCATAGACCTTTTGATTGGCATTATCCCGCACAGTGCAGGTATTGTACAGGACAAAATCAGAAGCTTCATTTTCACTTTCTTCAAAACCCATTTGCAAAAGAATACCGCGAAGCCTTTCTGAGTCATGGGCATTCATCTGGCATCCAAAGGTTTTAACTGCCGAGAAAAGAGGCCGGCCCAGACGCTCGCTCTCTGCTTTCACATATTGAGCACACTTTTCTATAAAATAATACTGGCGGGCTGGTTCTTTTAAGGGAGGTTCAAAAGGAATATCTATTTTATCTAAATTCATATCACTCCACATTTTTCTTAACTTTTCCCTTCTGTCATATAAATACAACTCAAAACATTATAGCACAAGCATATCTGCTCACACATCTTAAGAAATTCTTAATTTGAACAATCTGATACTATATGTTATAATGGCGCAAGGAGGGGGTTTAAGGGGGAATTTTCATCCACGGATCTGCCCGTTCCCATAGATAATATATTTGGTTGTTGTCAGAGATTCCAGCCCCATCGGACCTCTTGCATGGAGCTTTTGGGTACTGATCCCGATCTCCGCGCCAAACCCAAATTCGTTTCCATCTGTAAATCTTGTGGATGCATTGACATACACAGCAGCTGCATCAACCTCATTCAAAAATCTTTGAGCATGTTCATAATCTTTTGTGATAATTGATTCCGAATGACCAGTATTATAACGATTAATATGTGCAATGGCCTCATCCAGAGATCCAACCAGCTTCAAAGAGAGAATATAATCCAGATATTCTTTTCCCCAATCTGCCTCAGAGGCCTTTGAAAATTCAGGAACCAGCCTGCAGGAGTATTCATCTGCCCGAACCTCCACATGCTTTTCTTTTAAAGCAGTCCAAAGAACAGGAAGAAATTCTTCCGCCAGGGACTTGTGAACCAGCAGAGATTCGCAGGCATTGCACACACCAATCCGCTGGGTCTTTGCATTTAATAGAATGTCAAGAGCCATAGAAAGATCTGCAGTCTCATCCACATAAATATGACAATTTCCTGTTCCCGTCTCAATTACCGGCACAGTACTGTTCTCCACAACCGTTCGGATCAGCCCTGCGCCACCTCTGGGAATCAGCACATCCACATATTCATTCATCTGCATCAGCCTGCGGGTCATCTCCCGGTTTGTATCAGTTATCAGCTGAAGAGCTGTTTCCTGAATGTGGGCTTTTCTAAGGCCATCCTGAAGACACTTTACGATTGCCTTATTGGAATCAATTGCATCGCTCCCGCCTTTTAAAATCACTGCATTTCCTGTTTTAAAGCACAATCCAAAAGCATCTGCCGTCACATTGGGACGGGCTTCATAAATAATGCCAATCACACCTAAGGGAACTCGTTTTTTGCCAATCAAAAGGCCATTGGGGCGTTTTTTCATGGACAAAACCTCTCCCACCGGATCCTCAAGAGCAGCCACCTGCAAAAGTCCATCCGACATATCCTGAATCCGCTGATGGTTCAGCATAAGCCGGTCTATAAGCGCCGGATTCATCCCTATATTCTCAGCCCGGGAAACATCTGCCTGGTTGGCAATGAGAATCTCCTTTTCTCCGTCAAGAAGGGCCTGGGCCGCAGCGAAAAGGCCTTCATTTTTCTTTGAAACATCCATACAGTTTAAGTACATAGCTGCTGTTTTTGCAGCCATGCCGATTTTTGTAAGACTCATTTTTCTCCTCCTATCCTGGCATCTGAGGTTATAATCCAATGAATTTTTTGATCTTGTTCATCTGTTTTTATGTCCTTTTTAATTTGAAAGGGATAAGCTATCCCAATACGAAGGTGCTCCGGCTCCTTAGAGAAAAAGCGGTCATAATAACCGCCTCCGTAGCCAATCCGGTTTCCGTCAGGAGAAAAAACAAGACCAGGAGTGATTACTGGTGCATACAGAAAATCTGCCTTCTGACAAGGAAGATCCGGTTCCAAAATCCCCATCGAACCAGACTTCAGCTGTTTTTTGTTATCCACAATATAAAAGGTTATACATTTTCCTTCCACCCGGGGCAGGGCAATTACAATCGATCTTTTCCACAATTCCTCCATAAGTGACCAGGTATCCACCTCTCCTTTCACAGAGGCATAGAGATAGACTGCCTTTGCCTCAACAAGCTCTCTAAGACAAAGAAGTTTTTGCAGAATCACAGCATCCATCCGGGATTTTTCCTCAAAAGACAATTGCCTGCGCTGCAAACGGATTTCATTTCTGAGCTTTTCTTTTAGCTCCCGGTTATCTGCCACAGGTTTCATGACTGGACATCCTGAATCCCACCATATTTTTTCCCAAGATCTGTAATGGTCCCATCCTTCTCCTGAATGGAAATGCTGTTTAGATTTGCCCGCATATTGCTCCGGATATTTTCAATGTAAGCCTTTCGCAGGGCCGCCTGTTCTGCCTTCTCCTCCTCAGTCAGGCCAACAGACTGAGATTTGTGATACAGTTCATTGATTCGTTCTATATTGTTTGGATTCATTTTGGTTTTCTCCTTTTTGTCAATATTCATGGTTAATGTAATCCATCAGATCAAAATCCAGATTGGCATGAGCCATAAAAAGAGTTCCTTTCTTCTCTCCTGCCATGATTTCATGAATAATCTCCACGTTTTCTCCATTGGCAATCACCATATCAGAACCACTGTCTGTGGCGATCCGTGCGGCAGCTAATTTTGCCGCCATCCCCCCGGTGCCCACATCACTTCCAGATGTGTCTTTTCCCATGGATAAAAGCGCTGGGGTGATTTCCTCCACCAGATCAATAAAACAGGCCTTGGGATTTTTCCTTGGGTCATCGGAGTACAAGCCGTCAATATCTGAAAGTAAAATCAAAAGATCTGCTCCGATCAGGGCAGAGACAATGGCAGAAAGCCGGTCATTATCCCCAAATTGGATCTCATGGGTGGAGACCGTATCATTTTCATTAACAATAGGGATTGCCCCTAAATGAATCAGCTCATCAAAGGTATTTTGGGCATTGTAACGCGACACTTCATGGGACATAGTATCCTTGGTCAGCAGCACCTGGGCAGCCACATGATTGTATTCAGAAAAAAGCTTCTGGTATACCATCATCAGACGGGCCTGGCCCACAGCAGCATAAGCCTGCTTTTCCGAGATACTGGATGGTTTTTTCTGTCCGCCTAAGGCCTGGCGTCCTGCGGCAATGGCTCCGGAGGACACCAAGACCACATCCCGGCCTTCTGCTTTCATGTCGCAGAGAATGCGGACCAGCTTTTCAATTTTTAACAGATTCAGTTCTCCTGTTCTGCTGTGAGTCAGAGTGGAAGAACCAATCTTTACCACGATTCTCTTTTTGTCTTTTAGCTTTTTTCGCATATCCGTAATCATTCCTGTTTTCTTGCTCTCCGTTTCTAGTCTGATAAATTTCTTTCAAAAGGCTGATAAGCAGAAGCAATCGCTTCTGCCACCCCCACTCCGTCCATGGCTGCGGATGTAATGCCGCCTGCATAGCCCGCCCCTTCCCCACAAGGATAAAGGCCCTTAACATCGCTTTCCAGGGCTTTATTTCTCCAGATCCGTACCGGAGATGAGGTCCGGCTTTCAACCCCCGCAAAAAGGGCATCTGGGCGGTCAAATCCTGGGATAATCTGACCAAACCCTGCCATTGCCTCCTTCATGGCACAAAAAAGGGCAGGAGGAAGAATCTGGTGAAGGCCAGAAAGGGTCCACAGACCTTTCATCTGAGGAGCAATCTCCCCCAGCCTTAAGGAATCTTTTTCCGCCAGAAAATCTTCATACAGCTGAACAGGGATTTTCCCACCCCCGGCCTGAAAGGCCAGGCCTTCCAGTTTTCTCTGAAACTCCACACCGGCAAGAGGCGTGTTTTCAGGGAAATCTTCTGGCGTCACAGTCACGATCAATGCACTGTTGGCATTTAAGCCGGCTCGTCCATGATAGCTCATGCCGTTTACTGCTAACATTCCTTTCTCTGAGGAGGCATTAACCACATAACCTCCGGGACACATGCAAAAGGAATACACTCCCCGCCCGTCAGAGGCTTTCCATGTAAGTTTGTAATCAGCAGCGCCTAAATTTGCGTCATGCTCCCGCCCGTACTGGGAAATATCAATCATGGACTGGGGATGCTGAATGCGAAGTCCCACGGCAAAGGCTTTGGCACTCATGGGTATCCCATGGCTTTGCAGCATAAAAAAGGTGTCTCTTGCACTGTGTCCAATAGCCAGAACCAAAGCCTCGCAGGGAATGTTTTCTCCGGTTTGGGTAATGACTCCAACTACCTTCCCCTGTTTTAAAACCAAATCGTTCATCTGGCACTCAAACCGGATTTCTCCTCCAAGGCGGATAATCTCCTGCCGTATTCGTTTGACAATCAATGCTAAAACATCTGTTCCGATATGGGGCTTGTTCTGATAAAGAATCTTTTCGTCTGCGCCAAATTCCCGAAAAATTTCCAGGACAAGCCGGTTCCGGCCATGGGAATCCTTTATCAGAGTGTTTAACTTGCCATCGGAAAAGGTTCCGGCACCTCCTTCGCCAAACTGCACATTGGAATGGACATTCAGCTCTCCTGTCTGCCAAAAACGGGCTACCATTTCCTGCCGTTGTTCTATATCCTGTCCCCGCTCTAAAATAAGAGGCCGGTATCCATGGCGGGCAAGCATCAGCCCGCAAAACAGCCCGGCAGGGCCAGTGCCTACAATAACCGGAGAATGAGATAGAGATTGTGTGCCAGGTTCTGGAAAATGGTAAGCCGCTTCTTTCAAAAGTACAATCTGAGCATTTTTAGCCTTATGTATGACCGAGTGTTCAAAGGCTGCAGAAGAGGATTTCAGTTCCACATCCACAGAGTAGCTGTAAAATAGTTTTGGTTTTTTTCTGGCATCCAGAGACTGGCGCCGTATACAGACTTTGGCTATCTTCTCCAGACGGATACCCAGAGTTCTGGCAGCTTTTTCCCGCAGTGCCTGGGATGTGTGATTGATGGGAAGCTTTAACTCTGTAATCCGTATCATTGATTTCTCCCTCCTGCATGGATTCCTGCCAGGCATCCGGTGGACCAGGCCCACTGAAGATTATAACCACCGCAGATTCCATCTACATCCAGCAGCTCTCCCACCAAATACAAGTCCGGAACCAGCCTGGATTCCAGGGTTTTTGGGCAAACTTCCCTGGTATCCACACCACCACAGCAAACCTGTGCCTGTTCAAAGGATTTCGTACCAGTAATCTTTGCCTCAAAGGCTTTTATCTGAGCAGCCAGACGATGAAGGGCAGCTGCATCGGATTCTCCGATTGTCTGTTCAGCCGGGATGCCAGCCAGCTTTAAAAGTACTGCTGCCAGTTTTTTGTGAAGAACGCCGGTAAGGAAATCCTTTCCCTTTAGATGGGGCATCTGAAAGGCCCGCTGTTTTAAAAAGATTTCCGCATCAGCTCTGCTTCTGCCAGGAAAAAAATCCAGCAAAGCCGTGATTGGCTTTTGCTCAGCCAGAGCTATGGAGGCGAAGCGGCTGACCTGAAAGGTGGGAATCCCGGAGATACCATAATCGGTCAGCTGAACCTCGCCTGTATCCTCAGCCAGCTTTTTCCCACAGGAAAACAGGGATACCCTGGCCTCGCAGCGAACCCCTGCCAACTGTTTAAAATGCTTCCCTTCACAGCAAAGCTGCACCAGTGCAGGTAAAGGGGGAATCAGCTTATGGCCAAATCTTTTGGCTATCTCATACCCACTGCCATCAGACCCTGTAGCGGGTGCTGCCATGGACCCAGTAGCCAAAATCACGGCATCTGCGCAAAATTGTTTTGTATCGGTCTGAACGAAAAATCCTTTTCCCTTTTGGCGTTTCAGCTGTTTTATATGACAATTCGTAAAAATTTCTATCCCCAGCCTCTCAAGCTCCAGTCGAAAGAGATCGGATACAGCAGCAGCCTGTTCTGAGTTGGGATAAACATATCCGTTTTTATTTTTTGTCAGAATCCCCAGTTCCTCAAAAAACGCCAAAGTGGTCCAAACATCAAATCGCTCGAGCACCTTCATGGGAAATTCCTGCCAGCTGCAGCGATAACAATCCGCATTCACAGACAGATTGGTAAGATTGCACCTGCCATTGCCTGTTGAAAGCAGCTTTTTCCCTACCCGGTCCATATGCTCTAAAAGGATCACCTTAGCATTCTGACGTGCAGCCATAATCCCAGCTGCCATGCCGGAAGCGCCTCCTCCGACAACAATCACCTGTCTTTTCACCTTTTATCCTCCGGTTTTGTCTCCGTTTTTGCCATCCTCCTATTGTAGTCACTTTATCGCCACTTTTCAAGCATTATTTTCCATGGTTCTCAGCTGGTATAGGATTCCAGATAATGAATCACATCCATCATATCCATGAACCATATGCCTTCCCGCAGCCGTTCCTGCTCCTTTAGAGGAAAATCCATCAGAGGAATGTGCGTATACAAACAAATAGTCTCCTTGTCCTTTCCAAAAACCAGCAGAAATCCATCCTCAGATACAAGATAAAATTCTCCCTTTGGTGCAGCTGTCTCGTGTCGTATCTGATTTTTATTGGCAGCTGCCAGATTTTCCGGAACAGTCTCCGTAGTCTCCACCGTACCCATGGTCTCTATCTCTGACTCTGCCGCAGATGGCGAAGCTGTATTCTGATATTGCCTGGTAAGAAAATGTCCGGCAGTGAGACATGCCCCACTTACCCCAATAAACAAAAATAAGCAGATGATATACCGTTTCATGGTAAAACCTCCTGTGAAAAAGGATATTGTCTGCTTATTTTTGCCTTTTTTGTTATTTTTTATTCAAAGATGATCTTATCTGCATCAGAGGTTGGTACAATGCAGATCCAGGTTTTTCCCGGATTTAGCACAATCTCCTGTCCATCAGGCATATAATAGTGAGTCACGCCAAATTCTCCGTCCTTTTTCCAGGAAATGCTGCTGGCTTTTCCGTTCGTTACAAAATATCCGCCCCATTGGTCCTCATGGACATTGATATTCCTGTAATCCGTGGTGGCATAGTAACCTGCGGAACAGCACTGAATCAGAATATTCTTTACAGCAATAGGACCTTCATTTCCTTCATGGGCCGCCCCGTATTGATACCGGTAATAAAGACCATCCTCTTCATGGTATTCAAACCAGGGACGATTCATGGGATATCCTGGTGTTACCTTTGAAGCATTTAAAATACCATCCCCCTCCAGACAGGACTGGATCTCTCCCTGGGAGAAATAGTAATGCCCCTGATAAGCGGTATCGTATTCCTGAGCGTACCCCAGCTTTTCAACAGCATTCTGTATTCCTGTATAACTGGCATATGCATTGTGAGGGCTTTTTTTGTCCCTGGAACGGAAATAGGCCATACTTCCAATGCCCTCGATCCCATTAATGTTGTCAACATTTTTTAAATAGGGCTTTGCAAAAGTACTCTGCCCAAAATGGGCATAAATGGCATCAAATTCTCTGGCAAAATAGGTATAGTAGGTGCGGCAGCTTCGGACAGAGCCAATTCGTTCCAAATCATCATAGTCCTCAATAATCGCCATGTACCGGTTCATATCCCCCTCCACCGGCGCCTCGTAGACAATCCCTGCCCGGTTAATACCATATTGGGGCAGGGAAGCCTTGTCATTGCTCATCATAATCGCTAAAGGACGGCGGTTTCCCTTATCTTCTGGCACCATTTCCCCGGTTAGATAGCTGCGGACCATGCCATCTTTTGCCTGCCTATCCCAAGGTTCTAAAATCTGAAGCCTAGCCTCGGTCTCTTCTACCTCGGTCTCTGTCTCAATGATAATGGGATCGGTCTCAGATTCAATGATAATCGCAGGTTCTGTGGCAATCACCTGTTCGGATACAGCTTTTTTTGAACAGCCGGACAATACACACAGGATTAAAAAAGCCAATAGAAGTTTTGCATGTAAGCATTTTCTCATCTGTCATATCCTTTCCCGGATAACACATCCCTCTGTCTTTGTTCCATCGCCTGACGCTGATTTTCTTCCATGTGGTCATAGCCGCACAGATGAAGCATACTGTGGGCAACGAGAAACGCCAGCTCCCTTCGGGGAGAGTGACCGTATTTTTCCGCCTGCTCAGTTACCTTTTCCACGGATATCACAATATCCCCTAAAAGAAGCTCACCTGTGTCCGGATTAAAAAAATCTTCCGCTGAATCCTCTACATGGCTAAAGTCAGACGCATGGGTATATTCTATCATGGGAAAGGAAAGTACATCGGTAGGGCTGTCAATTTGGCGGGTATTCCGATTAATTTCACGGATTCCTTCATTGTCTGTAAACAACACATTGACCTCTGCCTCATAGGGACATTGCTCAAAGTCCAGCACTGCCAAAACAACATCCTGGACGATTGCCTCACAGGCAAGGTCTAATTTTCTCTCCGTCTCGTACTCAATATGGATTGTCATCCCATTCCCCCTTCATCTTTTTATGTGCTTTTATGCGTAATAGTATGACTATCTGTGGTGCAGATACTGCTTTGACTTTGCCGGCTTTTCCCGCCGCTCCTCTTTTTTCTCATAATTGTCATAGGCCTGTACAATCTTTTGTACAAGAGGATGGCGCACTACATCCTCACTGGTCAGAGTGCAAAAGCCAATATCATCGATCTTTTGAAGCACCTTCATAGCCACATCCAGACCTGACGCAGCGCCTCCCGGCAAATCCTTCTGGGTTCTGTCCCCGGTGATCACCACCTTTGAGCCAAAACCGATCCGGGTCAGAAACATCTTCATCTGGGCAGGTGTGGTATTCTGCGCTTCATCCAGAATAATATAGGCATTGTCTAAGGTTCTGCCCCGCATATACGCCAGAGGAGCCACCTCGATCAGTCCCTTTTCCGAATTGTGAAGAAAGCTTTCTGCTCCCATAATCTGATACAGAGCATCATAGAGAGGACGAAGATAGGGATCAATCTTGCTCTGTAAATCTCCTGGAAGAAAGCCCAGCTTCTCTCCTGCTTCAATGGCAGGCCGGGTCAGAATGATCCGGTTCACCTCATTGTTCTTAAATGCCTGGATAGCCATGGCCATAGCAAGATAAGTCTTTCCTGTGCCAGCCGGTCCCACGCCAAACACGATCATCTTTTTTCGGATTGCGTCCACGTATTGTTTTTGTCCCAAGGTTTTGGGCTTTACAGGCTTTCCGTTTATTGTCCGGCAAATAATGTCCTTGTCAATCTCTAAAATAGCATGATCTGACTCTGTAAAGGATAAAGAAAGGGCATAATCCACATTCTGTTCCGTAATGGTGTTGCCTCTTCTGGAAAGCTCTACCAGATTATTAAATACACTTTTGGCTTTCCGAATCATCCCATCTGGTCCGATCAGCTTTATGGCTCCATCTCTTGCCACAATCGTCACCCGCAGGGTTCTCTCAATTTTTTTTAAATACTGGTCAAACTGACCGCATACATTTCGTTCATGCTCGACAGGTATGTCGATGATGGTCTCAATTACACTCATCCAGCTGTCTGCTCTCCTTCTGTCATTGTAGTGTTTGTCTGGTTCCCGGAAAGATCGGAGGAACCGGTAGCATCTCCTGTCTCTCCTTCCAAAAGCTCTGGTGTGATCTCTTTTCCGGCCTCAATCAATTCTTCCACAAGAAATGTTCCCTGAATCTGCCATCCGGAGCCTTCTTTTACTATTTTAACACTATTTTCGAGAATTTGTACCCCCTTTTCTGTCAAATCTCCGATTTTTTTCTGATGGATCCTTTGTTTTTCCTGTTCCAGTTGATCATTTGTCAGAAAATATTCATAGGTTTGATATTCTCTTGCCCAAATTTGATCCATCCAGACTGGAAGGTAGAAATCTCCCATCACAGTTACCTGGCTGCTTTTTGCGGTGATTTCCCATGGATTTTCTCCCCATGCAGGCAGCATCCAGAGAAAAGAGAGTCCACCTAACCGCAGACGCAATCCCTGCCGGCTTTTTCCGGTATCAGCCCGTTTTATTGCCAGAAATGGGATTGACTCCTCATAATCTTCCCTGGTAATGGCATAGATATCTGCATCTGCCCGCACAAGCTGTTCCCGCACAAGCTCCTCTGCATCATTGTAGATGGGCACTGCTCCGCGAACCAGCACATCACCTGCTTCTACCGTATCCCCCGGAGCTACTTGAGCCTTTCCCCGGCGGACCACCATGCGGGTTATTTTTCCAGGCTTTTTGGCCACTAGATCCCGGGGAGCATCTTCCTTTACCGGGATGGTTCCCATCACTTCATTTTCTTTTACCTTGATCATCAGCCGGGTTCCAGAGATGCGGGCTGATACCCAGATAATCTCAGGATATTGGCTGCGGATCGATTCTTCTAAACGGTCACAATCGATTCCCGCTTTTCTTCTTCCGTAGCGGATATCCTGGCTGTCCAGATAATGAAGCAGGACATCGTCTGTAAAATGATAATTTCCTTCGATGTTTATATCCCAAATAAACTGTGACATCAAAAATAATACGAAAAAAAAGGACAAAATTCCCACGGCATACAGCTTCCTCTTACGGTTCTGATACAAAAAAAAGGGAAGCCCGTATCTTCCCAGAATCCGAAGCCTTACCTGTGCTTTCCGCACCAAGGGCCGCACCCTTCGGTAATCCTTTACACGGATGAAAAACTGATATCCTCCATCCTGATATTTCAGATCCCAGATCACGATCTGTTTGGCCATACAAAGATTCAGAAAACGTTCCGGAGAAAATCCTTTCAGCCGGATGCACAGATATCCTTCAAAGTAATGCTTCAGGGCATCCTTCAAACTCTTCCCTCCCGCTTCTTTTTACGATTCCAGCTACATTACCAGGCACAGAATTTTACTCTCCAAATTCCATGGACTGAATCCATCCGCTGATTTTCATTTCGTCATGGTTATAATAATCAATATGAAGTCTTTTTCCGTGAAACTGTAGCTTGCAATGTCTTGCCTGCAGCTTCACCGTCTTGTCATCATAGATCAAGATTCCCCGATAGTTCTCAACAATCACACTAGTACGCCCTACAAAGGATATTAAAACCTCTCCCAGTACCACATCTTTTGGCAGCTTTAGATTGTCGGCTGCCGCAATTTTCATCTGCTCAAACAAAAATATCATCCCATGCCAAGAATTACTACTATTCTACGAAAAAACCCCCAGTCCTATGACTGGGGATTTGGAAACGTTTAATTAAATTTACGTTTTCTTGCGGCTTCAGACTTTTTCTTACGTCTGACGCTGGGTTTCTCGTAATGTTCTCTTTTACGAATCTCTTGCTGGATACCTGCCTTTGCACAGTTTCTTTTGAATCTGCGCAATGCACTGTCCAAGCTTTCGTTTTCTTTAACGATTACGTTCGACATCGCTCACACCTGACCTCCCTCCAGTTGTGTACTTGTGCATAATACAACTGTTTGGGTATTTTTTCGCACTGCTTAAATTATAACATAAATTCTCTATTCGTCAACTATTTTTTGCAAAACCTGGGGATTTTTGTGTTACTGCTCTCTTGTACGACAATTTGCGCAGCCCCGTTCCTTCATTTCTGTAAAGTCTATGACTGGATCTGCTGAGCCACTGTATTATATACCTGCTCTAAAGCAGCATCCACTCCGGCCGGATTCTTTCCGCCTGCCTGGGCCATATTGGGACGACCGCCTCCGCCTCCGCCTACAAGACCGGCAATGGCTTTGATCAGATTTCCTGCGTGGGCTCCTTTTTTTTGCGCTCCATCCGTAGCGGTAGCCATCAGATTGACCTTGCCGTCCAACACGGATGCCAGCACAATCACACCCTCGCCCAGCTTATCTTTAAGCTGATCGCCCAGATTTCGCAGCCCATTCATATCTGCATCGCTGACCTTGGCGGCCAAAACCTTGACCTCACCAATCTCTCTGACCCGGTTCATCACATCACCAAGAGAATCCTTGGCAAGGCGGGCTTTCAGTTTTTCATTTTCTGCGTGAAGGGCGTGAAGCTCCTCTGCCATTGCCTCAATCCTGGTCTTAAGCTCTCCGGGAGTACACTTAGCGCTTTTAGCGGCCTGATGTAAATCCTCCTCAGCCTTTTGATAATAGTACATCAGACCATCACCGGTCAATGCCTCGATTCTGCGGACATTGGCAGCGATTCCTGCCTCGGAAAGGATCTTAAATGCATGAATCTGGCCAGTATTGCCCACGTGAGTACCACCGCAAAGCTCTGTGGAGAAAGAGCCCATCTTGACCACACGTACCGTTTC
The DNA here is from genome assembly GCA_022794255.1 of Lachnospiraceae bacterium. Taxonomy (GTDB): domain Bacteria; phylum Bacillota; class Clostridia; order Lachnospirales; family Lachnospiraceae; genus Brotaphodocola. Next base: position 31,586 of record JAAWEL010000074.1, on the reverse strand, counting down.
ACCATATTTTTCCCCAAAAAGCGCCATAGCGCCGGTTTTTTTCGCCTCATCCAGACTCATCTCCTGTGTGATAACATCCAGATTTTCCTGAATTTCTTTGTTTACCAACTCTTCCACCTTGCGGATCTCTTCCTGAGTCATTGCGGAAAAGTGAGTAAAATCAAACCGCAAACGATCTGGCGTAACCAGAGAACCGGCCTGCTCCACATGCTCTCCCAAAACAAGCCGCAGAGCCTTTTGAAGCAGATGGGTGGCACTGTGGTTTTTTTCTGTTGCCTGGCGGCTTTGAGTGCTCACCTTTAAGACCACTTTTTCGCCTGTGGCAAACATTCCGGACACCATCTTTCCCACATGGCCGATCTTTCCGCCCTGGAGGTGGATCGTGTCCTCCACAAGAAAGCTTCCATTGGCATTCTCAATCACACCTGTATCGCCAGTCTGTCCGCCCATGGTGCCATAAAAGGGAGTTTCCTCCACAAGAATCGTTCCACTTTGTCCGTCTGTCAGGGCCTCCACCAACTCAGCCTCTGTGGTAAGGACCGTGATGGCTGACTCATGCGTCAGACGATCATATCCCACAAAGGTACTGGTAATATCAGCGGGAATGGATTGATAGACTGTCACATCAGCGCCCATGTAATTGGTGGTCTTGCGGGCTTTTCGGGCCTTCTCTCTCTGCTCTTTCATGGCATCCTGAAAGCCTTCCTCATCCACAGCCATACCTTTTTCTTCCAGGATTTCCACCGTCAGATCCAGAGGAAAGCCATAAGTATCATACAGTTTAAAGGCATTGGCACCAGAGAGGAGTTTTTCACCCTGTTTTTCCATCTCTGCTTCCATATATTCCAGAATGGAAAGTCCCTGATCAATGGTCCTGTTAAACTTCTCTTCTTCCTCAGAAAGTACCTTAAGGATCATTGCACTCTTTTCTTCCAGCTCCGGATATCCATCCTTAGAAAGAGAAATAACGGTCCGGGCAAGTTCTGCCATAAACCGGCCCTCGATCCCAAGGAGTCTTCCGTGACGGGCAGCCCGGCGCAAAAGACGGCGCAGCACATAACCCCGCCCCTCATTGGAAGGCATAATGCCATCGGATATCATAAACGTGCAGGATTTTACATGATCGGCAATGATCCGCAGGGATACATCCTTTTTCTCATCTGCCTGATAGGTGGTGTGAGCCATGGCACACACCTCATCCAACAGCGCTTTATTGGTGTCCACAGTAAACAGGGAATCCACATCCTGAACCACCACAGCCAGACGCTCCAGTCCCATACCTGTATCAATATTTTTTTGAATCAGCTCTGTGTAATTGCCATGGCCGTCATTGTCAAACTGGGTAAACACATTGTTCCATACCTCAATGTACCGGTCACACTCACAGCCTACTGTACAGCCCGGTTTCCCACAGCCGTACTTTTCTCCCCGGTCGTAATAGATCTCTGAGCAGGGGCCACAAGGACCAGCGCCGTGTTCCCAAAAGTTGTCCTCTTTTCCAAAGCGGAAAATCCGCTCCTTGGCAATACCGATCTTTTTGTTCCAGATATCAAAAGCCTCATCATCCTCTAAATACACGGAGGGATACAGACGATCCGGATTAAGCCCCACCACTTCCGTCAGAAACTCCCAAGACCAGTGGATTGCTTCATCCTTAAAGTAATCACCAAATGAAAAATTGCCCAGCATTTCAAAAAATGTCCCATGCCGTGCGGTCTTTCCGATATTCTCAATATCTCCGGTCCGGATACACTTCTGACAGGTTGTCACCCGGGTTCTTGGCGGGATCTCCTGCCCTGTAAAATAGGGTTTTAAAGGCGCCATACCGGAGTTGATAAGCAGCAGACTGTTGTCATTGTGAGGAACCAAAGAAAAGCTCTTCATCGCCAAATGGCCCTTGCTCTCAAAAAATTCCAGAAACATTTTTCTCAGTTCATTTACGCCGTACTTCTTCACGTCTTATGTCCTCCGTATTATTTGCCTTTCTGGCTGACCCCAGCCTTTTCGGCATCTTTTTTATCTCTGAATTTTTTGCCGCAGATAATCCCTGCATAGGCAAGCACCGCAAAAACCAGCGCCTTAAATGTGTAGCCAAGAAAGCTTATTCCTATTTGTGCCATAATTGGTCGCACCTCCATTTTTGAATATCATTTTTTCCATCCTCTTATCTTATCATAGGAAATGGCATTTAGCAAGGCGCCTTTTTCCTCAGGAGGATTTTTTTCTCAGCCTTTTTCAAACGCCTGTCGTCAAGGCCGCCTCTTTTATTCGCCAAATGAATACAAAAGCATCTGATTCCCCAGGCTAAAGCTTATGTATAAGGGGGTTTCACCACCAATTGCCTCATCTGGAACTTCAAAGAGCACTTCCCCTTCTTTTGTTTCCCCGATCTCAAAGGATTTGCCATTCAGACATGCACTGTATGTCATGGCATCTGTCAACGGATAATAATTCTCCTCGCTCTCGTCCGTGATACCTGCAAACATTGCATAATCCGAGGTCAGATGAAGATCACCGGCAAGGAAGCTGTCCTTTTGAAATCCTCTGTTTGTAACGGTAAAATATCCCCGCACAATCTGGCAGCCATCACTGGCGGAATAGGTGTAATAATTGTCATCAAAGGATTTTACTATCTCATAAGAATTCATAGTAATCTCCCAGGGCCCTAAAAGGCCGGTACCACCTGTCTGCAATGGTTCCAAATCACTGGTATGATCAAGCAATACCTGGTAGCTGTCCGGATCATTGATATTGTGATAAATGTAGGAAAGAACATCTGCTTTTGTCAGCTCCGGATACTGGGCGCCTTTCCTATCCATATTCCTGACAATCGTATTAGAGGGATTCTCCATCACCTTTCCTATATGGCGGAGAAAAACGCCTGTGGCCGCATCATACAGATCCAAGGATGTGATGGAATAGACTGCCTGTATATCCAGAGGCTTCCCGGTCTGGCTCTGATAGTAATTGCCAAACTGATGATCTGCGGTCAGGACAAGGTAATAATCTGCCTCAGCCAGTGTTGCCGGAATCTCTTCCTCTGGAAGTCCCATAATAAAATCGCCCAGAATCTGCCAGGATGGAGGGGCATTCACATCATCGCCTGCGGTGGGGTTGTGATAGAATGCAGCAACCTTTTTCCCTTCCAGCTCTATGGTTTCAGGAAGATTTTCCTCTGTGGGTTCTGCCAGCTGCAGCTCTTCTCCAATAGAAACTGCCAGCTGCGTGGAATAATACTCCTCCCCGGTAATTTCCGATGTTTTACAATAATAGTCTCTGCCGATCTTTCCTTCCATTTCGGGAAGCATAAAGTCTCGTATATAGCGAATATAGGTCAGCCCATCCTCTGCTGTATTCGTTCGGATCCGATACAGATCCGTGCTGTTGGAAAGATAGGTTCCTGTCCATTCGTGGGCAGACCAGTCATCAAAATATCCCATCTCCATTAGCTGATCCCCTGAGGCCACAATCTGTCCTGGTCTGTTCTCAACCCAGGCCTCAATGGCTTCTTCCAGCTCTGTCTTACAAGTACCTTCCAGAGCGGTTTCATTTAAAAGCCTGGTCACAATCTCCCCATTCAGATTCTTTGTGGCAGCAAACATGGGAAGGAAATAATCATAAGGATAATAAGCATCTTTTAATGACTCCCAGAAGGCTGCCTCATCTTTGGTGATATTGGCAAAATACTGATCTGCATAGGCAGAGGTATTGGGATAATCAAACTGAAACACATCATGATTCACCCATCCGGTAAGATTGGCATCCTCACCGGAGGAAAGATTGTCCTGATATTCTGCCATGCAAAGAAGGGCCACTGCCTTGAATTGCTGTCCCAGTGTTTCTGCAGATTCTGCCTCTGCTTTCAGGTCATCTAATTCTTCTCTGTGCTCTTTTACATAGGTGGCAGTATCCTCTGCCTTTCTCGCAGCATCCCATCTGGATTCTGCAGGAGTTTTCTTCTGGCCGCATGCAGTTAAGCAGACAAGTACCAGGATGCTCAGAAGAATCCATGCTCTTTTTTTCATAATCCTCTCTCCTTTGGTATCATGTGATATAGTTATATCTAAAAATTATACCAAAGACCGGACGGTATTTCAAGAAAGGTTCTGCTTTTCTCCACGATCTGTTTTGTCATTTATGCTATTGTTCCTGGTCAGCAAGGATGTCTGCATAGGAATCTGCCAGTTCATAAGCCCGGGCGCGGGTAAGTTCTGCCAGGGAACGGTTGTAATTAACCTCCTCCATGGTGCTGCCTAATTGTTTTTTGGAGGCATCCACTGCTTGATTCTCCCGGCTGCGCATCCATTCCTTCTGCTGCTGCATAAGCGCCTCCTGTTCTTCTGTATCCAGATTTTCCTTTAGAATATTAAGAATTCGCTGCAGCTCAGTCTCCCACAGTGCCCACTCATTTTCTGCCCGGGTCTTTCGGGAGATAGCTGTTGTATCCTGCTCACGGGAACAATTTCTGGCAATCTGATCATCCAGCTCTTGCAGACGGACCCGGGACGGATTTTCTTTTACATCTTCCTCTGCTAGCTTTTTCATCTGGTTTATGACAGAATCTTCCTTTTCTGTGTGGTGATTGCCTGACAGGGAAGCAGCTTCACTTCGGACGAAGAGCTGGTTATTTTCTTGCCTTTTTACATCTTTCTCTGCGGAGGTGTTAAGACCCATCGCTCCGGTTTCATCCATTGCGGAAAAAGGAATAGGAACAGATGTTCCATCGACATCTCCGTTTTTTTCTGATTCCTCTTCTGATTCTGCATATTCTGGAATCCTCTCTGGCAAATCAGAGAAAGATGCAGAAGCTGTAATTGTCATCTCAGCGTTTCCTTCTGTCTTTTTTTTCACATAATCAGTTGAAAAGAGACCGACAGCAACAATCATGCAAATAGCAATCCAGGTTCCCCTTGGTTTCATATCATCCATCCCGCCTTTAATCTTTTCCGGTAAATTGAAGTCTTGCAACAATATCTTAGCTATACCATAACACAATCTTCCATGAAAAGGAACCAGAGGATAAAAGAAGTAAATATTTGTAAGAGAACTGTAACGAATTAAGAACATGTTTCAGCCTTAGAAACGCAAAAACACTCCTGTTCCAGGAATTTGATTTGGATAATTCCTGACAAAAAGAGTGTTTTATACGGGTTATTAATCATTACAAACATTCCACACCGTCATCCACAAGAAGAATCTCTCCATCAGCCGCCGAGGTGGCCAGCTTGTCACAGCGTTCATTCTGTGGATGGCCTGCATGTCCCTTGACCCAGATAAAATTCACCTGGTGGGGAGCTTTGGCATCCAAAAGCCGCTCCCACAGATCAACATTTTTTACAGTTCCGCTTTTACCCCGTTTCCAGTTGTTTGCCACCCAGCTTTCGATCCAATGCTGGTTAAAGGCATCGGTCAGGTATTTAGAATCGGAATAGAGCTCAACCTGACAGGGACGGTTGAGCGCTTCTAAACCCACAATAGCCGCCATCAGCTCCATCCGGTTGTTGGTGGTCTTTTTGTAACCAGCAGAGAGGATCTTCTCATGAAGCTGTCCCTTGCTGTCCATAAACTGAAGCACTGCTCCATAGCCTCCTGGTCCATTGGGATTCCCCCTGGCGGATCCATCTGTATATATCTGAACCTTGGTCATAAAATCGGAATCTCCTTCATTATCTGTCCCATTTGTCGCACAGAGAATTGATCTGGTCGGCAAATTTGGCTAAATCCTTGTTTGTACCGCCTTCATTTCGGGCAATCACTGCCATCAGGCGCTCGCCGGCGGCAAGAAGACGGGCAAAGATGCCCCTGGACTTCCTGGCAGCAGTGCTCTTAGTAGTAATGGGTACACCCACAGTCTCTTTAACCCACTCCCCGGCAATCAAATCATACTCTGCACCGCTAAAGGGAGCTTTGGCCGGAACGCCTGTCCGCTCTGTTACAAGCTCAGCAAATTGGTCGCATACATCATCACTTCCATGGACCACAAAAATCTGGTCTGGCCGTTTTTCAAAATTTTCCACCCATTCCAAAAGCCCGTCCCGGTCAGCATGGCCGCTGATGTCATGAAGAGTCTCAATATGTGCTTCCACATCAATGGTTTCGCCAAAGAGCTTGACGGTCCGGTTTCCATCTGTCAGACTGCGCCCTAAGGTGCCCTCCGCCTGATATCCGGCAAAGATAACCGTACATTCCCGCCTCCACAAATTATGTTTTAGATGGTGGCGGATTCTTCCGGCATCACACATGCCAGAGGCTGAGATGATCACCTTGGGACTGGGATCAAAGTTGATATTTTTGGATTCTTCACTGCTGATGGAAAGCTTAAGTCCGGGGAAGGAAATCGGGTTGATTCCCATACGCACCAACTCTCTTGTCTCCTTATCGTAACATTCTATTTGATTCTGCTTAAATATGTGAGTAGCTTCCACAGCTAAAGGGCTGTCTACATACACTTCAAAATTTTCGTGGCCGCGGATCAGGCGCTGGGTCTTAATATGGCGGAAATAATATAAAAGCTCCTGGGTTCTGCCCACGGCAAAAGCAGGAATCACCACATTGCCGCCCCGGTCCAGGGTTTCCTGGACAATGCGGACCAGCTCGGATATATGATCCTTTCCTTTCTGGTGAAGCCGGTTGCCGTAGGTGGACTCCATGACTGCATAATCAGCAGCAAGGGTGTAGGATGGATCGCGGATTAATGGTTTATTTTTGTTTCCAATGTCTCCGGAAAATACAATCTTTTTCTCAATCTCTCCCTCCTTCAGCCAGATCTCAATAGATGCAGAGCCTAAAAGATGGCCAATATCAGTAAAGCAGATCGTCACATTGTCATTGAGCTTTATCAAATCCCCATAGCTGTTGGGGACAAAGTGTTCTAATACGCCCAAAGCATCATTCATTTCGTAGAGAGGCTTTATTTCTTCTCCACCGGCCCTGCGAGACTTGCGGTTCTTCCACTCAGCCTCCATCTCCTGAATGTGGGCACTGTCCTTTAACAGAATATTACACAGATCGCAGGTGGCTGTTGTGGCCATCACACTGCCGGAGAAGCCTCGGGCATAGATATAGGGAAGCATTCCGGCATGGTCAATGTGAGCATGGGTCAAAAGCACATAGTCGATCTGGGACCAGGGAACAGGGGGTTCTACATTTTCGTAAATATTAAAACCTTGTTCCATACCGCAGTCAATGAGAAGGTGGGTCTCACCAGCCTGCAGATAATGACAGCTTCCGGTTACTTCGTGGGCTGCGCCACTGAATACTATACGCATATGTTTTCCTCCTCTTTGGTGGTGGGGGGTAATAAAGGTGTATATGGGTGTTGGGAAATGCTTTTTATTTGTGATTGCTCATTGTTGCTCTGGGTACGCACGCATCATATTTGGCACTGCTAGATGATGATGCATATCATTCCCCCATTGCTGTCATTGATGATCTTTTGCAGAGCATCCTGTAATTTCATCTGACAATCCTCGGTCATTTGACTTACTTTGGCCTGGATGCCGTCTTCTACAATCTGCTCAATGGATTTTCCGAAAATATTGGTATCCCAGATGCCGTCTTCTTTTTTTCTGGCATTTTCTTTCATGTAGGAGATCAGATCCTCCGCCTGCTGTTCGCTTCCCACAATAGGAGCGATTTCTGTTTGAATATGAGCCTTGATCAGATTGATGGAAGGTGCTTCAGCCCGCATTTTCACTCCATATTTGTTGCCGTGTCGGATAACAGTCGGCTCATCCAGAATAATCTCTGACCGCTCCGGTGTAACAACGCCATAGCCGCGCATACGCACCTGATTCATGGCATTTAGGACTTTATCATATTCTGCCTGCATGGAAGCCAAATCCCGCAACTTTTGCATCAGCTGGTATTCGTCCGTGATGGGAATCCCGGCAAAATCGCTTAAGGTCTGGTAATAATAGCCGTCCTCCAAAGCCACCTGCACAGAGACACTTCCATTTGAGAGATCCATCTGGTCCACCTTCATGGAGCGGATTACCTCCGAATTTCCGCTTCCGAAATCGGCAGGAATATCCTTCATATGACGGACTTTTGTCATCAGCTCTCTGGCAGTTCCCACGGCCTGTTCTTTCAGCCAATGGCTCCCCGGAAGAATTTCCAGCCATTTGGGAATAAAAAAATCCACCTCCGTCACCGGGAATTCCTTTAAAACCTTTTCCAGTATCCGGTGGACATCCTCCCGCTTTAACTGTTCGCAGTTGATAGGCATAACGGTCACACCATATTGCTTTTCCAACTCCCGTGCCAGTCGGGCTGTCTCCTCAGAATAAGGCCGATCTGAGTTGAGAAGCACCAAGAAAGGTTTTCCAATATCTTTTAATTCCTGGATAGCTGTATTTTCTGCCCCTATGTACGCCTCCCGCTTCAGATCGCCGAAGGAACCGTCTGTGGTTATCACGATTCCGATGGTGGAGTGATCCTTGATCACCTTGCGAGTGCCGATCTCTGCCGCCTGGGTAAAGGGAATCTCCTCCTCAAACCAGGGAGTTTTTACCAAGCGTTCCCTCTCATTTTCCACGTGCCCGGCAGCTCCGTCCACCATAAAGCCCACACAGTCAATCAGCCTTACCTTGGCTTGAATCCCCTCTGCCGGCTGAATCAGAGCCGCCTCCTTGGGGATGAATTTTGGCTCTGTGGTCATAATGGTCTTGCCTGCAGCGCTCTGAGGAAGCTCATCTCTGGTCTGATTTTTCCGGTGTTCGTCCTCCATCTCCGGCAGCACCAATTGTTCCATAAATCGCTTGATAAAGGTGGATTTCCCTGTTCGGACCGGACCGACTACTCCCAAATAGATCTCCCCGTTGGTCCGGGCTTTGATATCTTTGTAAACATTATAATTTTCCATGAAGATACCCCCTTACTATGCTTAAGTATTGCCGGAAAGCCTGTTTTTTCACAGGAATTCTCCGGCAACACCTTACTGCTATAAGCATATGCCAGGGGGAATCATATTATCACCTGTACTTTAAAACTTTCCGCTGCTTCCTTCATTTTTAAGGATAGCAAGGGTTTTTTTCACCCGCTCTGGTGCAGAGTAGGTTTGAAATGACATTTTCCGGACACGCATAACATCCTGGTTGTCCTCAATCTCTGCAATCTTAACCTTAGACGCCAGTTCACTGGAATGAATGTCTTCAATGTAATCAAAATATTTCATGTCGGGTTTTTTTGTCAGCATGCCAATTGTATCCAGGACAGTCCGGGAAAATCCGGCTTCCTGCAACTCGTGCAGGGTTGTCTCCGTATCTTCCACCACGTCATGAAGCACCGCTATGATTTTCTCCTCCTCCGTGTCCATCTGGCTCATGACACGCATGGCATGGTCGATATAGGGATTTCCATTGGCGTCTTTAACGCCTTGAAAAACATTCGTAGCGATCTCAATTGCTTTTGACAACATAAATTTTATTCCCCTTTCTTCCCACGGCCGGAAGACATATAAAGATGACGCGGGATACCACCTACCATGACACAGGGAGAATCACCCTGAATCAGCGGGCGCACGTAATCGATAAACTCCTCCGTCACATAAGTGCCGTCCTTGGTGATCCAGTCTCTCGGCACCAGTTTCTCTCCATTGGCAATCTTGTGTACATCATAAATACCCGTTGCACTCTGATAGGGATCATCGGAAACCCGGTCAATGACAACCATCTTTCCAGAATCTCCCTCGTCTGCTGCCTTTACAGCTGCACCGCCAACCATAAATGCCTCGTTTACATCCACTCGGGATGCCAGATGGGCAGCGCTTCTTTGCAGGGTGCTGAACTCCACCGCTCTGGCTTTGCAGCCGATTTTCTGGTTAATCACATTGGCTAAATAGCTGGCAGAACCAGTCAGCTGTTTGTGGCCAAAGGCATCCACATAATCTGTGGCAGCAGACAGTTCGCTGATATACTTGTTATCCTCTGTCCGAATCCCCTCAGAAATGGCAACCACAACCACATCCTTCTTCTCCAGGATTTTGCCCACTTTGTCCACAAATTTATCAATATCAAAAGGTACTTCGGGAAGACAAATTAAATCTGGTCCGTCACAATCCTCTCCTCTGGAAAGCGCTGATGCACCGGTGAGCCAGCCGGCATTCCGGCCCATAATCTCAATGATGGTAACAAGTTTTTTCTTGTAAGAAAAACCCAGCCCGTCACGAATCACTTCCTTGGTGGAGGTGGCAATATACTTGGCTGCGCTTCCGAAGCCCGGAGTATGGTCCGTTAATGCAAGGTCATTGTCAATGGTTTTCGGCACACCCACAAATTTCTGCTTTTTTCCGGTGAGAATTGCATAGTCGGAGAGCTTTTTAATGGTATCCATGGAATCATTTCCGCCAATATAGATAAAACATTCAATATTGAGCTTTTCCAAAATCGCAAATATCCTCACATAAATATCCTGATTTTCATGGATATCCGGCAGCTTGTAGCGGCATGTACCTAAAAATGCAGATGGGGTGCGCTTTAAAATCTCCACATCCAAATCATTTTTAATGTGTTTGGACAAATCCACATACTGTTCATCCAAAAGTCCCTGGATTCCGAATCTCATACCATATACCTTCTTGGCCCCCCGGTCGATGGCTGTGCGGTAAACACCTGCCAGGCTGGAATTAATCACCGCCGTGGGACCTCCGGACTGTCCGACAATCACATTTCCTTTCATAACAAAACCCTCCTTATAAATTATAAAATTGTATTTAACTTCACCTTGCTATACTCATATATTACCACAATAATAAGGGAAAAGTCTAGGACTTTCCCCTTGAATTTGAAGCGTTTTCTGAATATTTGATGATTCTTTTTATTCACTCAAATAGGCTTTCTTTACTGAATCATCATTCATCAGTTCTCCTGCATCTCCGCTGAGAACGATTTTGCCTGTCTCCAGAACATAGGCCCGATTAGCAATGGACAAAGCCTTCTTGGCGTTCTGTTCCACCAGAAGAACCGTTGTGCCGTCACGATTGATGTTTTGAATAATATCAAAGATCTCATTGACGTAAATAGGGGACAGTCCCATGGAGGGTTCATCCATAACAATCAACTTCGGATGGGACATTAAAGCCCGGCCCATGGCCAACATCTGCTGTTCTCCCCCAGAGAGAGTTCCTGCCATCTGATTCTTCCGCTCTTCCAGCCGGGGGAATCGTTTATAAACCACCTTCAAAGTGTCCTCGATCTCGATTTTATCTTTTCTTGTATAAGCTCCCAGCTTTAGATTTTGAAGCACTGTAAGCTGGGCAAAAACCCGCCGTCCCTCTGGTACATGGGCCATTCCCATAGATACCAGCTTGTGTCCCGGTAATTTGGTAATGTCTTTTCCGTCATAAACAATCTGTCCGGCCTTGGATGGGATCAGTCCGGTGATTGTCTGCAAAGTGGTGGTCTTTCCGGCTCCGTTTGCCCCGATCAGGGCAATGATCTCTCTCGGATTCACCTCAAAGGAGATTCCCTTAATGGCCTGGATTACTCCATAAAACACTTCCAGATCCTTTACTTCCAGTATTGCCATAATCCCTTCTCCTCCTACTCTCCAAGATAAGCCGTGATAACCCGTTTGTCATTCAGCACCTCGGTTGTCTCGCCTTGGGTCAGTACCTGTCCGAAATTCAGCACTGTCAATCGTTCGCAGATTCCGGAAACCAGTTTCATATCATGCTCAATCAGGAGTATTGTCATGTCAAAATTATCCCGCACAAAACGGATGGTTTCCATCAACTCGGCTGTCTCATTAGGATTCATTCCTGCCGCAGGCTCATCTAAAAGAAGCAACTTGGGCTTTGTGGCAAGAGCCCTAGCAATCTCTAACTTTCTCTGCTTTCCATAAGGCAGATTGGAGGCTTTATAATCCCACTCTCCATCCAGTTCAAATACTTTTAAAAGCTCCATGGCCCGCTCATCCATCTGCTTTTCTACTTTATAATATCTGGGAAGGCGGAAAATCCCCTCAAGAGTTGAATATTTATAGTGGTTGTGGAGTCCAGCCTTTACATTGTCTAACACGCTGAGTTCCTTAAACAGACGGATATTCTGAAAGGTTCTGGCAATTCCCTCCTGGTTGATCTCAATTGTTCTTTTTCCTGTAATGTTCTGTGCGTCCAGAAAAATACTTCCCGTATCCGGGCGGTACACTCCGGTCAGCAGATTAAATACTGTGGTTTTTCCTGCCCCATTGGGGCCGATTAACCCGTAAAGCTGTCCTTTTTCAATCGTCACGCTAAAGTCATCCACTGCCTTTAAACCGCCAAAGGAAATGCTTAAGTTTTTTACTTCCAACATTGCCATATCATGCAGCCTCCTTTGCAGCAGCCTCTTTTTTCTTTTTAATGCGTTCTATGAACACGGAGCGTATCTCAATCGCCTTGGGGCTGGAGTTAAACAGCATCATCACAATCAGCACAATGGCATAGATCAGCATCCGGTAATCGTTAAGCCCTCGCAGAAGCTCTGGAAGTAGGGTAAGCACCACTGCTGCAATCATGGACCCCCGAATATTTCCCAATCCTCCTAGTACTACAAAAACAAGAATGATAATGGACATATTGTAGCCAAAATTCTTGGGTGTGGCTGCTAATGTGGACAAATTGTGTGCATATAAGACGCCTGCCACCCCTGCTAAGGCTGCGGAAATAGAGAAAGCCATGAGTTTATATTTGGTAATATTGATGCCAATGGATTCTGCTGCAATCCGGTTGTCACGAATTGACATGATTGCTCTTCCGGTCCGGGAGTTAATCAGATTGAGCACAATAAATAATGTAAGCAAAAGGAGCAGCACAGCAATAAAAAAGGTGGATGCCTTGGGTGTGCCGGTGATTCCCTGGGCCCCTTTAATAATCACCACACCGGTCTCATCCATCCCTAAGGACATGGTATCCTTAATGGAAAAGTGAAATCCGCTTTTATCCAGCCCGATATACATCACATTGATCAGATTTTTGATGATTTCACCAAAAGCCAGCGTGACAATCGCCAAATAATCTCCTTTCAGCCGCAGCACCGGAATCCCGATAAGGATCCCGCATACGCCTGCCACTGCTGCCCCGATAAGAATCGCAAGGAAAAACCGAAGCTGCAGGTTTGGAAATGTATTCTCCATGCATTTAGTAAAAAATGCCCCGGCAAAAGCACCCACGCACATAAAGCCTGCATGTCCCAGGCTTAATTCTCCCAAAATTCCTACCGTAAGATTTAAAGAAATGGCGAGAATCGAATACATGCATAGAGGAACAAGAATCCCTTTCAGCAGGCTGGTCATGTGTCCTGTCTGATCCATGATCTGAACCAATATCCAACATCCAACCACAATCCCATAGGTGATGCCGTTTCGCATCCGCACTTTATTTTTATTCATTTTATTCACCTACACTTTCTCATTGATCTTCCGGCCAAGGATCCCTGTGGGACGCACTAAAAGCACAATAATCAACACGGAAAATACAATGGCATCCGAAAGCTGGGAAGAAATGTATGCTTTGGACAGATTTTCAATCACTCCCAGCAAAATTCCTCCGATCAGAGCTCCGGGAATCGAGCCGATTCCACCAAATACAGCAGCCACAAAGGCCTTGATGCCTGGCATGGAGCCGGTATACGGGGTGAGGGACGGATAGGTGGAGCATAAAAGTGCTCCGGCAATGGCAGCTAAAGCTGAACCAATGGCAAAAGTTATGGCAATGGTGCGGTTTACATCAATTCCCATTAGGGTGGCGGCTCCATTGTCCTCTGACACGGCAAGCATAGCCTGCCCCACCTTGGTCTTGTTTATAAAGGAGGTCAGTCCGATCATAATAGCAATACAGGAAATGATTGTCACAATGGTAACACTGGAAATTGTCAGTGCCCCATCAGCCAGCTTTAAATTGGGCAGTGTGACAACGGAAGTAAACTGGCGGGCATTGGAGCCGAAAATCAGCAAGGCTACATTCTGCAAAAGGTAGCTGACGCCGATCGCTGTAATGAGAACCGCCAGAGAGGAAGCCCCCCGCAAGGGACGGTATGCCACCCGCTCAATCGTCACCCCCAGTACCGTGCAGACCACAACAGCAACGAGAATACCCAAAAGCGGCGGCAGGTTAAGAGTACTGACGATTGTAAATATGGCAAATCCCCCTACCATAATAATGTCCCCATGGGCAAAATTTAACATTCTCGCAATGCCATACACCATTGTGTATCCGAGTGCGATAATCGCGTAAATACTGCCCAGGCTGATTCCATTAATCAAATATGACAGAAAACTCATGAAATCCTACCCCTTTTCTTTTTTCATGTTAAATCCACCCATATGTAAAATGGGTGTTTATATTTTGACGATTTAACACGTTAGATTAAGATAATAAAAATATTAAGTCGAATTATATCATAGGAAGATAGGATGTGCAAGCATTTATTGGTGCGAATGGTATCCAAACAAACCAAATAAACAGGAGGTGTCCTTAGAACACCCCCTGTCAGGCTTTCCCTATTTCCAATAATAAGAAATCCGATTACTGCATCTCATAAACTCCGTTTACAATCTTAACAGCCTTGGGGGCTTTGCCAGTCTCACCGGCAGCATCCCAGGTCATACCCTCACCCGTCAGTCCATCGATGGAAATCTCTGTCATTGCGCCCTTCATTGCATCACAGATAGCAGATGCATCCATTTCCGGGGTGATTCCGGCCTTTTCGGCTGCGGCCTTGATGGCATACACGGCATCATAGGCATCGGCTGCAAACTGGTTCGGCTCAATGCCATAAGCCGCCACATAAGCCTCCGTAAAGGCCTTGCTTCCCTCCTCTGTGGCGGAGAACGGAGTCAAAAGCATTACGCCCTCAGCAAGTGAGGTGTCAAAATTCTTAACACTTAAGATACCATCCATACCATCCACACCGAAGAATACCGGAGCAAACTCCTTGTCACTGGCCTGCTTTAAGATCACGGAAGCCTCCTGATAGTAGATGGGCAAAAATACCAGTTCAGCGCCAGCATCTTTGGCCTTGTCAAGCTGTACAGAGAAATCCGTGTTGGTGTCAGCGGTAAATGCCTCGTCAGCTACGATCTCCAGTCCATGATTTGCAGCTTCAGCCACAAAAGCCTCACGGATTCCGGAAGAATACTCAGTGGAGCTGTCGTAGATAATAGCAATCTTTGTTCCCAGTTTGTGATCGCCGATATACTGTGCAGAAGCAGTTCCCTGTGCCGGGTCTGCAAAGCATACACGGAACACATTTTCCGGAGCAGCACACTCTACGGCAGAACCGGAGGGAGTGATCTGGAACAGGTTGTCATTGGCTGTCTCTGCGGCAACTGCAATACAGGGCTTAGAGGTAACGGCACCTACCAACATCTGCATATTCCAGTCCTTTAAGGTATTGTAAGCATTGACGGATTTCTCCGGGTCATGTTCATCATCCTGGGAATTCATTTCCAGAGTGGCGCCATTTACACCGCCAGCGGCATTGATCTCCTTCACAGCCAGATCCACACCATTTTGTACGGCAATACCGTAAGCAGCGGCCGGTCCGGTCAGCGGTCCGATCACTCCAAGCTTAAAGGAACCGCCTTCTGCAGCTGGTGCCGAAGCCTCACTGTCCTTATTGTCAGCAGCAGTCTCATTGTCAGCAGCCGGTGCAGCTGTAGTAGCATCTGTGGAGCTTCCGCCGCCGCAGGCAGTCAGTGAAAATGCAAGCACTGCTGCAAGCCCAAAACCAACAAACTTTCTCATAATTTATTCCTCCTCTTTGTTATTGCGCACTCCCGGAATCGATTTCCGGCACTGTGCATCAGCCTATGGAAAACAGCCCTTCAAACACAGGAAAAACCATGTCCCTAAGCTGAAAAACATTATAATCGCATAAAAATCCATTGTCAAGAACTTTTATGCGTTATTCCCTGTTATTATAAACCCCACTCGATTTGTGTACTTTCCTCTGTAGGGTCCCGCAGCATCAGATCATTTACTGCAGCCCGGGCAGACTTTCCGGCAAACAACACCTGATTTACCTCCTCAATAATCGGCACGGGTATCTGGTGCTTCTCTGCCAGAGCCAGGCCGGCTTTTGCAGAGTACACTCCTTCCACTACCATCTGTACTTCCTCCATGGCCTCCTTCATGGAATATCCCTTTCCAATAAGGATCCCGGCCCGCCGGTTCCGGCTGTGCATACTGGCACAGGTTACAATCAGATCCCCGATTCCAGAAAGGCCCCCAAAGGTTTCCCGTTTTCCTCCCATAGCAGTTCCTAAGCGGGTGATCTCATAGATTCCCCTGGTAATCAGAGCTGCTTTTGTGTTATCTCCGTATCCCAATCCATCTGCAATCCCTGCTGCTAAGGCGATCACATTCTTCAGAGCGCCACCGATCTCAATCCCTTGCACATCAAAACTGGTATAGACCCTGAATGACGGACTCATAAACCGCTCTTGAATAAGTTCTGCTGTTTTTTTGTTTTTTGCTCCTGCCACACAGGTGGTGGGAAGCCCCCGGCTTACCTCCTCTGCGTGACTAGGACCTGACAGAACCGCCACATCCGCCATAGGCAACTCCTCTCCGATTACTGAGGAAAGGGTCTTTAGCGTTTTGTCCTCAATACCTTTGGCCACATTAACTAAAATCTGACCATTCCGGCAAAAGGAGTTCATTCTTTTTGCTGTTTGCCTTACATAAATCGATGGTACTGCCATTACGAGAAGTTCCTTTTGCTCCATGGCTTTCTCAAGATCCGTGGTAAATATAATATCCTCCGGCAGCTTAAGATCTGGCAGAGTCTTAAGCCTCCGCGCACAGTTTAATTCTTTTATTTCCGATTCAATAGCTGACCACACGGTTATAGAATTTCCCTGATGATTCAACAAAGAAGCCAAAGCAATCCCCCAGCTTCCGGAACCAATTACACCAATTGCTGCCATAGCTTTTTACTCCTCCCAGTCACTGACCTGCTATTTTTTGGCTCCAAGCTTATTTTCTGTGCCAGACAAAAGCCTTCTAATATTGGTTCGGTGGCGCCAGATTCCCATCATGGAAATGACCATAGCCATCACACAAAATTCTGGAAGGGCTGCCCCATCAACGCCAAAATCTCCTTTGACAGCAAAAAATATCATACCGACTAAAAAAAGTATCATAACCAATATGGATCCTAAGGACACATAGCGGGTGATGGCCACCACAAGTACAAACACTACCAGGCATACAAGCATAACCCGCCAGTCCATGGCAACCAACAAACCGGCAGATGCAGCAATTCCCTTTCCCCCCTTAAATCCCATATAGAAAGGGAAGTTGTGGCCAAGAATTACGCCAAATCCTGTATAGAGAAGATATACATAGATCATTCCTGGCTGTTCCCGAAACAAAAATCGGGTCAGGAGACAGGCAAAAATCATTTTAGAGCAATCTCCTATAAATACGATAAAGCCAGCTTTAATCCCCATCACCCGCAGCACATTGGTGCTGCCGGAATTGCCGCTTCCATAGTTGCGGATATCCATATTATGTGCTTTGCTGTACAGATACCCTGTCTGAAAAAGGCCAAACACATACCCAATGGCCAGGCAAATGATTCGCTCCATCACTGCTCCTTTCCGGAACGCTCGCGGATAAGAAACCGCAGAGCCGTCCCCTTAAACCCAAAAGTTTCCCGAATCCTGTTTTCCAGATACCTTACATAAGAAAAATGCATCAGCTCCTTGTCATTAACAAACACCACAAATGTAGGAGGTTTTACAGCCACTTGCGTCATATAAAATAGCTTCAGCCGTTTCCCTTTATCCGAGGGGGGCTGCTGTAGTGCCACTGCTTCTGTCAGGATCTCATTGAGCACGCCTGTGGCAATCCGCATATTCTGATTCTGCCGTACCACATCAATCAGATCAAAGAGTTTATTCAGGCGTTGCCCGGTCACAGCTGAGATAAAGATAATTTCTGCATATTGCATAAAAGACAAAGTATTTTGTATCCTTTTTGTATATTCATAAATGGTTTTATCATCCTTTTCAAGGGCATCCCATTTGTTGACAGCTACAATGACTCCTTTTCCCCTGTCATGGGCGATTCCAGCGATCTTTGCATCCTGTTCGGTTACTGATTCCACTGCATCGATTACCAGCACTACCACATCGGCCCGCTCTACTGCTGAGACAGTCCGGATAATGCTGTACCGTTCCAGATCCTCCTTGATCCGGCTTTTTTTCCGCAGGCCTGCGGTGTCGATAAATACATAATCGGTCCCATTGTGAACCACCTCTGTATCCACGGCATCCCTGGTGGTGCCTGCAATATCGGACACAATCACCCGGTTTTGACCGATCAGCTTATTGATAATGGAGGATTTTCCTACATTTGGCTTTCCTACAATGGCGATCCTGGGCCGGTCATCCTCTTCTTCCTCAAGCTGCTCCGCCCGGAAATACTTTGCCACCGCATCTAGCAGATCCCCGATCCCCAGCCTTGAGGCAGCTGAAACAGGTATGGGATCTCCGATTCCAAGATTGTAAAACTCATATACATCATTTCCATACTTCTGGAAGCTGTCCACCTTGTTGACAGCCAGTACCACCGGCTTTGTGGAACGCCGCAGCATATCTGCCACCTTGGAATCGGAATCCACCAGTCCCTGGCGCACATCTACAATAAAAATAATCACATCGGCTGTATCTATGGCAATCTGGGCCTGTTCCCGCATCTGAGAAAGAATAATATCCCGGCTGTCCGGCTCAATACCACCTGTGTCTATCAATGTAAAATTCATATCCAGCCAGGTACAATCCGCATAAATCCTGTCCCTGGTTACCCCTGGCG
This sequence comes from Lachnospiraceae bacterium, assembly GCA_022794255.1. Lineage (GTDB taxonomy): Bacteria > Bacillota > Clostridia > Lachnospirales > Lachnospiraceae > Brotaphodocola. The sequence continues at coordinate 12,787 of JAAWEL010000074.1, read as the reverse complement.
TGTCCTTTACAATGGAAATTGTCTCTCCTGCCAAAACATTGAACAAGGTAGACTTTCCCACATTGGGACGCCCTACAATCGCAACAATCGGTTTGCTCATAGATTCCTCCATTCTGTATCAAGCGCCTCGGAAATCATCTGCCCCAAGGGCCCAGATAATCTTTATATGTTTCCTATCCGTGGAGATCGTTTAACTCGTATCCTCTATAAGAGGAGAGATTTGCCTCTTCCTCTGCCGGTTCCCGGATTCCCAAAACAGCACGGACCAGATCCCGACCGCCCGATTTTACAATATTTACCGGGACTTGTAAAGTGTTTTGTACTTCCCTGCGGGTTACATCGTCCAAAAAGACCTCCTCCCCGCTTCTGAACATACATGATGGAAGTAAAAGCCGCTCTCCCAAAGGACGGTCTGCAAGCTGGCGGATTACATCCTGTCCTGTGAGAAGCCCTGCCACAGTAATCATCTCTCCAAAGAAGTCATTGTGAATGGCATATACATGAACCTGCTTTGAGGGATACCGACTGGTGATTTTATCAATCTGCCGTTTTAAATAGGGATAGGCCAGTTCCCCGGTGGCTATGGACAAAATCTCTAAAGCTTTCCCGGTCTGCTGTTCCAAAAGCTTCCTGTCCAGTTCTTTTAAGGCAATGCTTACTTCCCTGTCCAAAAGGCGCAGCATTCCCACGCCGTTTTCCAGCTGGGGATAGCCGTCATAGCGGTCCTCTTCCGGAAGCTCCCTGCCTGCCAAAATATAAAATTCATCGCTGGCATGAATAAAATGGGTTCCATAGAGATTGTATAATTTCTCCTGCCAGTTTTCGATAATCTCCAAAGTCCTGATGGAAGTCTCCTGGTCAAAGGGAATCAGGGGCTCTAACCCGTTTCTATATTTGGAAAGTCCTACGGGAACCACAGACACACTTTCCATAACCGGAATATATCTTGTCAGATCCCGGATCGTTCTCTCTAACTCCTCTCCGTCATTGATTCCCCGGCACAGCACAATCTGTCCGTTCATAGGGACTTTGGCTTCAAAAAGCCTGTCTATTTTTTTCAGAGACTCCCCGGCAAAACGGTTGTGGAGCATCCGGCAGCGAAGGGATGGATTGGTGGTATGGACAGAAATATTAATCGGTGCCAAATGAAAGCGGATGATCCGCTCAATATCCTTGTCCTTCATATTGGTAAGTGTAATATAGTTGCCCTGCAAAAAGGACAGACGGGAATCATCATCCTTAAAATACAACGTTTCACGCATCCCCGGAGGCATCTGATCAATAAAGCAGAAAATACACTTATTGCTGCAGGACTTGTAATCGCTCATCAGACCGTTTTCAAAGGTCAGTCCCAAATCCTGATAGTCATTTTCAATCTCCAGCTCCCACAGCTCTCCGTCCGCCTTTTCTATCAGCATCACCATGCTTTTGCTGTTCACATAATACTCGTAATCGAAAATATCCTCAATCTCATTCCCATTGATTTCCAGCAAAAAATCTCCAGGTTCCAGCTCCATCTCCTGACCAATGGAGCCTGGCTCTACTGCCTGAATTTTGTGTATTCGTCTGTTCATATAGCCGTTCCTCTCCTGTTCTTTTTCTATCATATCAACATTCTCCTGCTTTGTAAAGGAAAGGGATTTTATTTTTTTCATAAAAAGTGATTCTTTCTATTGACGGTCTGCTTTTGTAAATGCTATAAGTAAAGTAGTTATTTTTTTACAAATTTTATAATCCAGAAAGGAGTTCCTTATGGCAAATAACTATGTATTTAATGATATTCTGCCCATTGCTCCCTTGAAAATTGCAGCGTTGGAAAGCTGCCGGTATCTTGCAGAAAAGGTCAATGACCATATTGTTGAATTTCGGAAAAACGACACGGAGGAGTTGATTCGCAGGCAGAAGGATTTAAATTACCGGGGTTATCATGTGGATTCCTATCTTTTAAAGTGCATCTGCCCCCGTTTCGGCTCTGGTGAGGCAAAGGCGGAAATCCAGGAATCCGTGCGGGGGGTGGATTTGTTTGCCATGGTGGATGTGACCAATTACAGCATCTCCTATTCTGTATGCGGATATACCAATCATATGTCACCAGATGATCATTATCAGGATTTAAAGAGAATCATCGGCGCTTGTGCGGCCACGGCACACAGGGTCAATGTGATCATGCCTTTTCTCTATGAAGGACGCCAGCACAAGCGCACTAAGCGTGAATCCTTAGATTGTGCCATGGCGCTTGAGGAGCTGATTTCCATGGGCGTCTCCAATATTATCACCTTTGATGCCCATGACCCAAGAGTACAAAATGCGATTCCCTTAAGTGGTTTTGACAATTTTATGCCCACCTACCAGTTTGTTAAAGCTTTATTTGCCCATGACCGATCCTTAAAAATCGACAAGGATCATCTGATGGTCATCAGCCCGGATGAGGGAGCCATGAATCGGGCTGTTTATCTGGCAAATAACCTTAGCGTGGATATGGGAATGTTCTATAAGCGGCGGGATTATTCCAGGATAATTGATGGAAGAAATCCGATTGTGGCCCATGAATTTTTAGGCTCTTCTGTGGAGGGAAAAACGGTTTTGATCATTGATGATATGATTGCCTCCGGCGAGAGTATGTTAGACACAGCAAGAGAACTAAAGGAACGAAAGGCAAAGAAGGTGATTATCTGCTGCACCTTTGGTCTCTTTACAAATGGTCTGGAAAAATTTGATGAATTTTATCACAAAGGCTACATCGACTATGTGATCACGGCAAATCTCAATTATCGGCCCCAGGCTCTGCTGGAGCGGGAATGGTATCTGGAAGCAGATATGAGCAAATATTTAGCGGCGATCATTAATTCCTTTAACCATGATGTGTCCATTGAGGCGGCTCTCTCCTCCACGGAAAAGATACAGAAGCTGGTACAGCGATACCAGGCAGATGGGTATGAGTATTTTCAGAGAATCACGTAAAACAGGATCTATTGTCTGTATGTTGCAGGAAACAGCTTATTTCTAGCAGTAATGTGTGTCAACCCTGGCTCCGGTAAATACTTTATCCGGAGTCTATTGATTTACAGCCGGATTTTTGTAGAACGCATTTAATTTCCTCTGATTGTGGATCACCACAACCTTTGCTCTATATTGTTTCACCACAGCCTGGTACTCCTTTTTATGGTTTTTATCCCGTCCCTTAAAAAGAATCCACCAGATAAATTCCCAGTCCAGCTTTTCCATGCACCCTTTTCCCATATCAGTCCGGGTTCTGCCCTTATATCTTATATAGCGCTTCCACACCCGGTACAGACAGGAAAAACGGTTAAATCCAAGAAAAACAATCCGGTCAGCCTCTTCAAGGCGGCGCACGTACTCGGTTTTTGAATAGTTCCCCTCAATTACCCAGGAGGAATGGGTATCCATAAACCGGGCAACCATATCCTGCATCTCTTCCCTGGGACGGGCTTCCCATCCGGGAAGCCAAAAAAGCTGATCCAGATGGAGTACCGGAATCTGATATTTTTTCTTTAAATACTTAGCCAAGGTGGACTTACCGCTTCCACTATAGCCTATCACCATTATTTTCATTTTCGTTTCTCTCCTTGCTCTTTTAAGCACAAAAAGGCAGCCAGATTTCCCCGCTCAGTCCCCACTGTTCTGTGAGAAAATAACAGCTCAGGATTACAGTGGGTACAGATATCCGTTGTATGGATGTTTTCCCTTGCCACTCCGGCCTCAGAAAAAATGATCTCATTGGCCCGCCACAGATCCAGCTGATATTTTCCGTTTTTCTTTTTGTAGTAAAGCTGTGGCAGATCCACCTGGCGAAAAGCTTCGCTAAATGCCTCTGCCACCTCCTCTCCCACTTCAAAGCAATCCTGACAGATGCTGGGGCCGATAGCTACAATTACATCCTTTGGCTGCGTGCCATACTCACGCTTCATTGCATCCAGAGTTTCCTTTCCCATCCGGCAGACCGTGCCTCTCCATCCGGAGTGAGAAAGCCCAATGGCGCCGTGAACCGGATCTGCAATATATAATGGCACACAGTCAGCAAAAAAGGTCACTAAGGTAAGTCCTGGCACATTGGTAATCAGTCCGTCCACATCCTTATAATCTCGTTCCCTTATGATTCCTTTTCCTGCATCTGCTTCTGTTACCACCCGGATATTTGTTGTATGCGTCTGCCAGGATAAAACCATTCGTTTTTCATCTACCCCAAGGGCCTGGGCCATTCGCCGGTAGTTTTCCATCACATGTTCCGGATTATCTCCCTTGGTAAAAGTAAAATTCATGGTTGCAAATTTCCCCTGACTAACACCTCCTAATCTGGTGGAAAATCCGTGATGAACCATCCCCAGGGAGGATAATGCAGGAAATTCCAGCCATACAACTCCCTTTTTTTCTTTTATGCAAAGCGCTTCCTGGCCTGTTTTTCTTATCCACTCCATCTTTTTCCTCCATCAAATCTTAAAAAGCATCCTGAATCCAACGGATTTCCTTTCCCAAAATACCCACTACGTCAAACCGGCATGGGATTTCCCCATACCGGTGACTATACAGGTAATATTGGGCCGTCCTGCGGATATGTTGTTGTTTTTGCCACGTCACTGCCTCAGAAGGAACCCCGTTTTTCTCATTTCTACGGTATTTCACCTCAACAAAAATCAACAATTCTCCTTTCTTTCCGATCAGATCGATCTCTCCCTGAAAGCAGTGGTAATTCCGTTCCACAATCATAATTCCCTGATCTTCCAAATACTTTGCAGCTATGGCCTCGTATCGGCTGCCTGTGCGGCGTTTATTCAGCTTTGTCTTTCCCGTCTGCTTCACCAACAAGCTTCCCCTCTTCTTCTCTCTGAGCTTAAATGGGTATTGCTACTCTACTGATATATTTTTTAAAAATGTATGTCTGTGAATGGGACACAGGCCATGGTCTTTAATGGCAGCTATGTGAGCGCTTGTTCCATATCCCTTGTGCTTTCCAAAGCCATACTCCGGATATAAGGTATCATACTCCTGCATCAGATGATCTCGTGTCACCTTTGCCAAGATGCTGGCCGCAGCAATGGATACACTTTTTCCATCTCCCTTGATGATTTTTACCTGTTTGATTTCCACACCAGGGATGATCACGGCATCATTCAGAAGAAGATCTGGGGTCACTATAAGTCCTTCAACAGCTTTTTTCATAGCCCTGTAAGTAGCCTGTAAAATATTGATCTCATCGATCTCTCCTGCATTTACAATTCCCACTGACCAGGCCACTGCTTTTTCCTTGATCTCTAAAAACAGCTCCTCCCGGCGTTTTTCTGTCAGTTTTTTTGAATCATTCAGATATAAAATTTCACAGTCAACAGGAAGAATGACAGCCCCCGCTGCAACCGGACCGGCAAGAGGCCCTCTGCCTGCCTCGTCAATCCCGCAGATCGCCTGGCAGGAGGCATATTGATGCTCATATTTCCTCATTTGCTCCAGCCGCTGCCGTTCAGCAGTCAGCTTCTCTCCACGAAGTATTCTCATGAAAATCTCCTCTTTTGCTTTATTTGATCAAATTCTGTATCGGTTCCGGCAATTCCAGGGTGATTCTTCCTAGTCTGCCGCTTCTGAAATCATCGATCAGAAATCCGGCCGCCTTCGGTAGGTCTAACTCCCCGCCCTTCATAAGGCAGGAACGAATCCTGGCAATCTGCATAAGCATTTCCTGTGGCTCTGCACTTTCACCCGGAAAGGATTTTTCAAAAATCTCGTATCGCTGCTGCAATGCCCCGGGATACCGGCTTCCCAAAAGCTTCAAAAGTTCTGTGGCAAGCTCTTCCTGATTGAGAATCTCATCATTGATAGAGCCAAGCATGGCAAGCAAAAGCCCTACTCTCTGATCCTCAAATCTAGGCCACAAAATACCCGGAGTATCCAAAAGCTCAAGAGTCTTGTTCAGCCGAATCCACTGATTTCCCTTAGTGACTCCCGGCTTGTTACCGGTTTTTGTACATGCCTTTCCCGCAAAAGAATTGATAAAGGTGGATTTGCCCACATTGGGAATCCCCACCACCATGGCCCGAACAGGGCGGTTTAAAATTCCTCTTCTTCGGTCTCTCTCCAATTTCTCCCTGCAGGCCTCCTGTACCATTGCACTGATTTTTTTCAGTCCTGCCCCACTCCGCGAGTTGACCTCTAATACATAAAAACCTTGTGTCTGAAACCATCGGGTCCAGAGAAGGTTTGCCTGTTCCTCAGCCAGATCGGATTTGTTTAAAAGGATCAGCCGGGACTTTCCTCTGCCCAGATCATCAATGTCCGGATTTCTGCTTGCAAGGGGAGCCCGCGCATCCACCAGCTCGATCACCAGATCAATCAGCTTTATATCTTCCTTCATGGCACGTTTTGCTTTTGTCATATGCCCAGGATACCATTGTATATTCAAGGAAATTCCCTCCTGTATAGAAAAATCTTTTAATGGGAGCCAATCAGACCGATATCCATCAGGGGAAAGATTCTGAACCATACCTTGCCCAGAATCTGTTCTTCCTTCACATTTCCCACATTGGCAAAGCGGCTATCCTCACTGCTGTCCCGGTTATCTCCCAAAAGAAAATACTCTCCTTCTCCCAGCTCAATGGGATTTTCTGCCAACCCTGCTAGGGATACCTGATCCAAAGCATTTTCTGCCTGTAAACGTTCTCCATTCACATACACATAACCACCCTGAATATGGATCACATCTCCGGGAATGCCGATCACCCGCTTGACATTGGCTTTTTTATCCTCTCGCTGAAATACCACCACGTCCAGCCGGTCTGGCTTTGTGAAATCATAGATCAATTGATTCATCAGAACCACATCTTCAGAATTTAAAAGGGGGGTCATAGACTGCCCCGCCACTACGATCTGTACGCCAAAGGCGTGCATACAAAACCAGGCGAATGTCAGGACTACCACTACATCCACCACCCAGCTCATTATCACCCGGATCGGGCTTGAGTCCTCTCTATAATAAAATTCCACGTGTTTTACCTCATCTATATAAACGGAATTACCGATAGGGAATATCTGAATTGTTACGAAAAAATAGGAGAAGAAAAACTAAGGGACAATTTTCATTGTCCCTTCGCTGTCTCATTACTTTACAAGCTCTTTGACCTTGGCAGCCTTTCCTACACGGTCTCTTAAGTAATACAGTTTTGCACGTCTTACCTTACCTCTGCGGACAACCTGAATGTCATCCACGGAAGGAGAATGTACCGGCCATGTTTTCTCAACACCGATTCCGTTGGAATTTTTCCGGACAGTGAATGTCTCCCGGGCTCCGCCGTTCTGCCTCTTGATCACAGTACCCTCAAATACCTGGATTCTCTCCCTGTTTCCTTCCTTAATCTTGTTGAACACGCGAACCGTGTCTCCAACATGAAATTCCGGAACAGAAGCCTTTAGCTGCTCATCTTCGATTTTCTTGATGATGTCATTCATTTTGTGTGAACCTCCTTCATATGTTTGATGTTCTTTAATGCTTTTTGGGGCATCAGAGGACCATCTCTTTTTCTTATTCACAACGCAATTGATATTAACATAATTTGCCTATAATTGCAAGGGGTATTTTCGCTTGTCCGGCAATCTTTTCTTTGAAGATTCCGACCTTATACGGTATCTGAAAATTTGTCCCCGTCCTTTGCGAGGCGGGTCAGCTCCTGCAAAAACACTCTTTCTTTTTCTGTCAGCAATGCATTTTCCAGAAGATCCGGCCGTCTTTCTAAGGTTCTTTTGATAGACTGCTGGCGCCGCCACATATCAATATTTTTGTGATGTCCGGACAAAAGAATCTCCGGAACCTGCCTGCCTTCATAGATTTCCGGGCGGGTGTATTGAGGATATTCCAGCAGATTATCATGAAAGGACTCAATCTCTGCAGACAGATCATTGTTTAGTACGCCAGGAACCAGCCGGGAAATGCAATCAATCATGACCATGGCGGGAAGTTCTCCGCCAGTCAAGACATAATCCCCTATGGAAAGAGAATCTGTAACGATCATTTCCAGGGCTCTCTCATCGATCCCCTCATAATGTCCGCATAAAAATACCAGATTCTCCTCCTCTGACAGCTCTCTGGCAATAGATTGGTTAAATACCCGTCCCTGAGGAGTCATGTACAGCACCCGGGGGCGCTTTCCACCCAGACGGGTACACAAAGCCTTATAGGCATCGCACACCGGGGCCGCCTGCATCACCATCCCTGCACCGCCCCCATAAGGCTTATCATCCACATGCCCATGTTTTTCCTTTGTGTAATCCCGGATATTGATGGCCTCAATGGACAAAATCCCTTTCTCAACTGCTCTTCCGATAATGCTGGTGTTCAGTCCGTCCCGTACCATATCCGGAAACAGCGTAAGGATATGATAATTCACTTAATTTTACCTCCCTTACAGATCCAACAGCCCGTCCATTATATGAACCGTAACTGTTCCGGCATTTATATCCACCTGTTTAATACACTGTTTAATGGCCGGAAACAGATATTCTTTATTCTTTCCCTGGATAACATAGACATCATTGGCCCCTGTCTTTAACACATCTTTCAGGATGCCAAAATCCTCCCCCTCATCCGTCACTACCTGAAGGCCGATGAGATCTGCAATAAAATTCTCATTCGGTCCCAGTTTAACCGCCTGATCCCGATGGATCAGAAGATCCCTTCCCTTATACTTTTCGATCTCGTTAATATTATTAAATTCTTTAAATTTCAGGATCACCATGTTTTTAAAAAATTTAACACTCTCAATATTCAGCGTGATCGGCTCCGGTTTGATATCCAGCATTAGAGTCTTAAGCTTTTTAAACCGATTGGGGTCATCTGTAGTGGGATATACTTTTACCTCTCCCCTCACTCCATGAGTGGAGGAGATCACCCCCACCCGCAGCATATCTTCCATATATACACCTCTGCCTGAATTTTCTCCTGTCATTATACAAAGAAAAACTGCCGCCTGCATCTGCCAGGCGACAGCCTATGGTGGCTATTGAATATCCACAACAACCTTTTTATCTTCCTTAGAAGCGGCTGCCTTGACAACAGAGCGAATCGCTTTTGCAATCCGTCCCTGTTTGCCAATCACCTTTCCCATATCAGAGGGTGCCACCTTTAGTTCTATTACTGTCTCTCCGTCCTTCTCAGTCTCGGTCACAACCACTTCATCCGGATTTTCAACTAATGCTTTTGCAATTACCTCAACCAGTTCTTTCATAGTAATCACCTCATCATTACTGGATGCCCGCGGTCTTTAAAAGCTTTGCCACGCGATCAGTGGGCTGAGCACCTGTGGCCAACCATTTCTTTGTTGCTTCTTCATCAAACCGGATTGCGCTGGGCTCCAGGTTCGGATCATAGGTACCAACCTCTTCAATGAACCTGCCATCTCTGGGGGATCTGGAATCTGCAACAACGATTCTATAGAAAGGTTTCTTTTTTGCACCCATTCTTCTCAGTCTCATCTTAACTGCCATGTCGTTTCACCTCCTTAACCTGTACTAAAATCATCTATCAACAAATGCGGCCCTCTCCCTCTTAAAAAGGAAAAAACTGCACTGTTTTCAAAAACATCCTAAAAAGGCATCTTCATCTTTCCAAACAATCCGCCAAAGCCTCCACGGCCTTTTTTTCCACCCATCATGCCGGGGATCTGCTTCATCATCTTCTTCATTTGATCAAACTGCTTGACAATGCGGTTCACCTCACTGATATCCACACCTGCGCCTCTGGCAATCCGCTGCTTTCTGGAAGGGTTCATAAGAGAGGGATTGGCCCGCTCTTCCTTGGTCATTGACAAAATGATAGCTTCCACCCGGTTCATGGCAGAATCATCCACCTCCGGCATTCCGCCTTTCATCTGTCCCATACCTGGCAGCATACTCATAATGCTGCCGATTCCTCCCATCTTTTTGATCTGGCGCATCTGGTCTAAGAAATCGTTGTAATCAAATTCTGCCTTGCGCAGCTTCTGACTCATCTGGCGGGCTTTCTCTTCATCCAGCTCAAGCTCCGCTTTCTCAATCAGAGTCAGCACATCTCCCATGCCTAAAATCCGGGAAGCCATGCGGTCAGGATAAAACTGCTCCAGATCAGAAAGCTTTTCCCCCATACCAATATACAGAATCGGCTTGCCGGTCACAGCACGAATGGAAAGGGCGGCCCCGCCCCGGGTATCGCCGTCAAGCTTTGTTAGGATAACCCCGTCAATGCCTACCTTTTCCTGAAACATGGAAGCCACATTCACCGCATCTTGTCCGGTCATGGCATCCACCACCAGAATAGTCTGATCCAGAGAAACCGCCTCCCGAATCCGGATCAGTTCCTCCATCATATTTTCATCCACATGAAGGCGTCCTGCTGTGTCCAGGATAACCACATTGTAGCCATTTTTAGCAGCATGTTCCACAGAGGCCTTGGCAATGTTTACCGGATCCTGGCGTTCTCCCATGGAAAATACCGGAACCCCCTGTTTTTCTCCATTGATCTGCAGCTGTTCAATCGCTGCCGGCCGGTAAACGTCACAGGCCACCAAGAGCGGCTTGCGGCCCTTTGCCTTCAGCTTACCTGCGATTTTGGCAGTGGTGGTGGTTTTTCCTGCCCCCTGCAAACCTGCCATCATCAGAACCGTGATCTCATTGGAAGGCTTTAGGGGAATCTCTGAGGTATCGGAGCCCATCAGGCGCACCAACTCTTCATTGACGATCTTAATCACCATCTGGCCCGGCTGAAGAGAGCCTAAAACCTCTTCTCCCACAGCCCTCTCCTGCACGGAACCTATAAACTGCTTTACCACCTTAAAGCTTACGTCCGCCTCAAGGAGAGCCATCTTCACTTCCTTAAGAGCCACTTTCACATCTGCTTCACTAAGGCGTCCCTTGCCTCTTAAATTTTTAAATACATTCTGCAATTTATCGGATAAGCTCTCAAAAGCCATATCAATCCTCCCTACAGCTCTATGATGTCCATGGATATCTGTTCGATCTGAGCAATCAGCGCTTCATCCTTTGTCTCTTTAAAGGCCTGAATCTTTTGGCGTATATCCTCCACCATCTGCCGGGTATTCTGAAATTTGCTTACCAGATGAAGCTTCTTTTCATACCCCTCCAAAAGCCGGTCACACCGCTTAATCAGATCATGGACGCCCTGGCGGCTGATGCCCTGCTCTTTGGCAATCTCTCCTAAGGACATATCGTTGAACACTGCATCCTCATACACAGCACGCTGATGCTCTGTCAGTAGCTCCCCGTAAAAATCGTATAAAAGACTTTGTTTTACAATGCTTTCCATAACATCACCTGGATTATCATACACGAAAAGGCAGATGGTGTCAAGTGTTTTTTCTTGACACCACTTTCTATGACAATAGATAATTAAACCGGCAACCACTCCGATTGCCGGCTTTTTATCATTTCTTTAATTTTTCTCCATCTCCTCTATCGTAGGATAAGAGGCAATGGCTCCGTGCCCCATGACACTCTTCCCGCAAAACCGGTTGGCAAAGGTAAGGTAACGTTCCATCTGCTCTTTGGTCAGATCCTCTAATGTATCAGCGGTTATGCCATCAGCAGACAGACAGTAAAGGAAAGATCCGATAAATCCATCGCCTGCACCGGTGGTATCCACTGCTTTTACCTTCTCACCAGGAGCAAAGGCAGAGGCCTGACGGGTGTAGCACTCTGCTCCGTCCGAACCTTTTGTATAGATTACCAGACGGGTATTATTTGTCAGAAGCTGGGGAAGGGCTTCCTTGATATCTTTGCATCCAGTAATAAATTCCAGCTCCTCATCCGATACCTTCAGCACATGGGCCATGGGAGCAAACTCATGGATGACATTTTTCAGGGCATCCAAATCATCCCACAGGGCAAACCGCAGATTTGGGTCAAAACTCACCAAAGCTTTAGCCTCCACCGCACAGCGGACAGCCTGGCGATGAGCCTCCTTCATGGGGAAATCCCCCAGAGAAACAGAGCAGAAATGAAGGCCGAAAATATCAGAAAACCAGCTTTCTTGAATATCGGAGGGATCCATCAGCATATCGGCTCCCGGTTTGCGGTAGAAGGAAAATTCCCGGTTACCATCCTCCTTTAAAGCCACAAAAGCAAGGGATGTATTGGCTTCTTTTGTCCGTTTTACGTACTCACAGCCGATTCCGCAGGAGACAAATTCGTCTGCAATCTTTTCTCCAAAGGGATCATCTCCTAACTGGGTAATCATGGAGGCTTCTCCTCCCAGCTTTACATAAGCCCCGCATACATTGGCAGGCGCTCCCCCCACGGCAGGAGCAAAAGCAGAGACCTGCTTCATCTCTTTTCCTGTCTCAGCGGGAATAAAATCAATCAGTGCTTCCCCGATTGCCAGTAAGCGTTTCATAAACTCTCTCCTCCAGTACAAATATATTGAAGTATTGGCAGTCATTGGATATTCTTCCAGATAACAGCAAAAAGCTTCTTTAGATATCATAATATATTTGTGGTAAAAGAGCAATGAAAATATAAGGCAAATAGTCGTTTCTTTTCAGTCAAATACGTCAGTACACTACGTAAAAATTTATACATACAGGCCGCTACCAGCACAGCACTGTCCCCACCTTATCCGCCTTGGCCTTGTCAAATACAATCACGTTTCCGTAACCAAGACATCCGTCCGCCTCCACCAGATCCGTGGGAGAATTTACCTCCTGGTGGCAGATTATGGCCACATACTCTTTTTCCTCTGTTATAAGCTTCACTCCTTCTGCCATGGAAAAAGGATAATAAATGCCTTTCAAAGCAGATT
>JAAWEL010000073.1 GCA_022794255.1 Lachnospiraceae bacterium | reverse complement strand
GCTTCACCAAACAAGCATCCGCTGGGCCTTCGGGCAAAGGAGCCGGACAGTTGATCTATCTGGACGTCTCCTGTGGTGGCGGATGAGGTAAGCAACTTAGCCTCCAAGTCAGACGAGGCGGCCAAGGCTACCAAGAAGCTGATTGAGACTTCTATTGCCGCAGTTACCGAGGGTGGAGAGATTGTGAACAAGGTGACAGAGGCTTTGGATCAGACCAGCCAGAGCGCAGGCCATGTGACAACTCAGATGGCGATTGTGGTGGAGGCTGTAGGGAAGCAGACAGCCGCCATTTCCCAGGTTACAGATGGGATTGATCAGATATCCTCTGTGGTTCAGACTAACTCTGCCACCAGCGAGCAGTGTGCTGCTGCCAGTGAGGAGCTGTCCTCCCAGGCGAATCTGCTTAAGAATCTGATGCGCTCCTTTAAGCTTCGAGATGTGCGCTGAAGTTCCTTTCATAGAGTATTGGTGAAAGAATAGTCATTGAAAAAGAGTGTGATAGGATTAAGGGACTGCCGGTTCATACCGGTTTTAGTCCCTTTTTTGATGGAATATTTTCTATAAGTTTATTCATCGTAATGAGAAGAAATCGAATCTTAATGGTTTGTCAGATTTCAGTCAGGGAATATTAAACTTTCTGTATTATGATAAAAACATCCAAAGATTCATAATATTTGAATCCTGTGCGAAAAGATTATTTACAAAACAAAAAGAAAGGGGTTACAAAATGATTGCACTGGTTGGTTTTATCATGATTGCGCTGATTGTGGTTTTGCTGCTGAAGGGGAAAATGTCTCCGATTGTGGTTCTTGCCCTGATACCCACAGTGGCGGCTCTGATTCTGGGCTACAATCCAAAGGATGTGGCTGGCTTTATCAAGGAGGGAATCGGGACTACCACCAGCAACGGAATTCTGTTCATCTTTTCAGTGATTTACTTTGGCGTCATGTCCGATACAGGGATGTTTGATGTCATTGTGAATTTTTTGGTGAAAAAGGCGGGAAACAACGTAATTGCAGTTACGGTTTCCACCGCTCTGATCGCCACGATAGCCCATTTGGACGGCACCACGGCAACCACGGTTTTGATTACCATTCCAGCTCTGTATCCGGTCTATAAACGGATGAACATCGACTCCAAGATTCTGCTTTGCCTTACAGGAGCTTGTATGGGAGTGATGAATCTTCTGCCGTGGGGCGGCCCGGTGGCCCGGGCGGCAACCGTTCTTTCCATGGATGCCAATGAGCTGTGGCATATATTGATTCCGATCCAGATTGTGGGATTTTTGATTAATATCGGGGTGGCAGTTCTTCTTGGCATGTTTGCGGTAAAACAAGGGGCAGGCAGTGGAAAAGGGGAGGAGATCGAGGTCGATGAGAAGGCAAAGGATGAGGAGGCCGCATTGCGCAGACCAAAGCTTTTGCTGTTTAATCTCCTTTTAACCATGGGGCTGATTGCTGTCTTGTCTGTAGGATACATAACCAGCTATGTGGCATTTTTGCTGGCGCTGAGTCTGGCTTTGGCTGTGAACTATCCGGATTTGAAGCTGCAGGACAAACAAATCAAAAAGCATGCACCGGCTGCGCTGATGATTTCTGCCACACTGTTTGCGGCGGGGGCTATGGTGGGAATCTTTGACGGGACAGGAATGCTGACAGAAATGGCCAATGCCATTATGGGCATTATACCAGGGTTTCTTGGCCGTTTTATCCACATTATTTTTGGTATTCTGGCTTTGCCTCTCGGTCTTTGTATTGGTACAGATGCGTACTTTTATGGGATTATGCCATTGGTAATGCAGGTGGGCGAGACCTATGGTGTGGCTTCCCTGAGCACGGCTTTGACTATGGTGATCGGAAAGAATCTGGCTTTGATGGTCAGCCCTCTGGTGCCTGCAACTTATCTGGCCATTGGTTTGACCAACACAGAACTGAAGGATCATATGAAGTTTAGCATACCGGTTTATTGGGCAGCCAGCATCGTAATGCTTTTTGTGGGGATTGTGTTTACGATTATTCCTATTTTATAAAGAAATTTTGTACAGGGACAAAAGACCGGCTGTGGGAGCGGAATGATTTATGGGGAGATTTTGGAAAGTGATGCCACCATCAGCTCCCAAAATCAGGAGATGATTCACGGCATTATAAAATCGGTGGAGGAGGCAGCGGCTTTGTCCCGGCGGCTATTGGATTTCAGCCGCCAGGACAGCTATGGGGAGCTGATAAATCAGGATCTGCGAAAGGAAGTCTCAGAGGCATGCCAGGTGGTAGAAAGGATGGCTCCGGAGTGTGTCTCGCTGGTTACAGAGATTTCCACGGTTCCTTTGTGGGTCAGGGGAAATAAGGGGATGATGAGCCATCTGCTTTTGAATCTGTCTAACAATGCCTTTCATGCGATGGAGGGAAAGGAGGGGGTTTTGACTATAAGGCTGTTTCGGGTGGGGAGGGAGGAGCTGCCAGGGGATCGGATGAATGGTATTCCGGAAAAAACGAGGGAAGATTTTGCAGGAGATTTTAAGGGAGACTGGGCAGTACTTTCTGTGACAGATACCGGCTGCGGAATCAGCCGGGAAGCGCTGGATAAAATTTTTGAACCTTTTTATACCACGAAGCGCAGCGGTAAGGGCACGGGTCTGGGATTATCCGTGGTGAGGAATGTGATGGAAGCGGTAAAGGGACGGATCTGGATTGAGAGCAGAGTGGGAGTGGGAACTTCTTTTACCCTTTTCTTTCCCCTTATGGAGCCAAGGGATTTTAAGGACAAGAAACAGAAGAAAGGAAAATTTCGCAGAATCGTGGTGGTGGATGATGACCTGGAGGTCTTAAAGGCATTGGATACCATGCTAAGGGATACACCGGTAAAGGCAGAGTACTGCGGCCATCCGGCAGCAGCTCTGTCTCTTCTCCAGAAAAGGAAGGAGGATTATGATATGGTTCTGACAGATTATCAGATGCCTTCCATTAATGGTTTAGAGCTGTCTGCCATGGTTCGTAGGCTGAATCCGCAGATTCATCTGGTTTTGATGAGCGGTCTGGACAGATCCCAATTTGATTGGTATCTAAAAAACGGAATGATAGATGATTTTATTTCTAAGTCAGAGCTTGGAAGCCGGCTAAAAGATCTAATGCAGGATTGAGGGAAGGGCTTTATAATGTCTGCCCTTTCCCTTGGAGCTGCCCTAAATATTCGTCATGAACCTGCCGGTATACCTGGTTGAATTCTTCATCTCTGCCGGAATGCAGCATGGAGATATAATTATGTACCTGATGGTTGATTCCAGGGGTGGATCTTGCCACAGTAGCCACGCCTATGTTGGAGCAGACATCGGAGATCCGCTCTGCCTCAGAAAGAAGATTGAAAAATTCGGATCCATTGAAAACCCCACATTCTCCGTCACGGAGCCGTTTCAGGTGGTGGTCTTTTAGCAGACTGACCATATCATCCACTACCTGCTCCAAGGGCTCAATTCTGCGGGCCTCGGACAGATTTTGCTTCCGAAATGCCTCGTTTGTATGATTTAAAACCGTATCCAGAAGCTGCCACAGAACACTTAACTCGGACAGGGCTTCTCTGGAAAAGGAGCTGTCCTTTTCATTGAGAGTGGCAGCAATCTCTGCAATGTTCAGGGCGTGATCGCCCAGACGTTCAAATTCCGTGATGGCAGAGAAATAGTAATTCATGATTTCCACATGATAGTGGGAGGTGATGGTGGCAGATATCTGGACCAGATAATTGCTCACATGGTCGGTCATACTGTCGATGTGATTTTCATCCTCCTCGATTTGCTTCATGACTTCCGGATTGTATAGATTAAACATGTCAAAGGCACGGCTGATGTTGGTCTTTGCCAGCTGAAACATTACCAGAAGAATATCATAACAGCGCCCGAAGGCCACAGCCGGGGTGCTGATAAATACCGGATTTAAGGCATCTAACATCTCGTCATACTTTCCAGCAGCCACAGGTTCGTCTTTTACCAGTCTGTGGCTGATCTTTTCGTAGATTCCTACAAATGGCAGCAGAAGAATCGCACAGGTCAGATTAAAAATCGTATTGGCATTTGCAATACCTCCAGAGTAGATGGCATGGTTCCAGATATTATCCAACAGTCCTGTTTTGTGGAGAATCACAACCGCAGTCAGGGTTAGAACTGATTTGCACAGATTAAATAAAATATTTACCACACCAACTCGTTTGGCCTCCGGTTTTGCGCCAATGTTGCAGACAATTGCCGTGGTCACACAATCGCCTAAGTAGATACCCACAAGCACTGCATAAATCTCCCCGAAGGTCAGCTGGCCGGAGGTGGAAAATGCCTGGAGGATACCGACTGTTGCGGAGGAGCTTTGCAGAATAAAGGCTACGCTGGCTCCGGATAGGTAAGCGAGAAGGGGATTAGCGCCCAGACGGGAAAACAGCTGTTCCACGATTCCGCTGTCAGAGAGCACACTGACAGCATCAGCCATATTCATAAGCCCGGAGAACAAAATGCCAAAGCCAATGATAATATGGCCTGCTTTGCCGGAATCACTGGACTTTATCCCCATGATAATGATAATGCCGATAATCAGAGCCAGAGGGGCCAAGGTGGATGGCTTTAAAAGCTGCAAAAACCAGATTCCGGAGGCGTTGATATCCAAAAGCCGAATGATCTGTCCGGTAATGGTGGTGCCCACATTGGCGCCAATGATAATTCCCAGAGACTGATGAAGGGAAATAATACCTGCACCTACAAGTCCGGAGGTAAGGACAATCGTTGCGGTGGAGGACTGGATCACTGCAGTGACAATGAGGCCTAAAAGAAATGCCTTTAAAGGAGTGCCGGTGATTCGCTCCAGGGCTTTTTTCAGAGTGCCAGAGGAGCTGGCTTTCAGACCGTCACCCATCATGCGCATGCCGTAAAGAAACATAGCCAGTCCGCCGAAAAGAGTTATGATGTTGAAAATATTCATAGTTGCTCACCTGTGTGGTTGGGTAGGGGGAAGAGAACTCTTCCCCGCAACAAATGGTTTCTGTAAATGGCTTTACTTGGGATTTTACTAAAGTTTGACAAAAATTGCTAGAGTTTTTTTATTTTTGGTGAGATTTGCTGTAAGGAGCCAAAATATAAGCTAGGTTAGTTGGTAAGTAGTTCTGAGATGTCTGAAATGTTTACGGAATCATTTTCATCCGTTATGGGGAATTAAAAAAATCGGGATAAGTACTCCACTCCATGAAGAAGTCCGTCCTTTTCAATGGGATCCGTCACAAAATCAGCGGCCTCTTTTACCTGTCTGTTGCCGTTTCCCATAGCGATGCCGATAGCGGCATAGCGAATCATGGGAATGTCGTTGTATCCGTCTCCGATAGCGGCAACTTCCTTTCTGGAAAATCCGTAGTGTTTCATGATTTTTTTGATTCCCTTTTGTTTGTCACCGCCTTTTGGAGTAATATCAAAGGCACCTCCATCATGCCAGCTGGTAATATCGCAGAGAGGGAGATGGGAGGCAAGAAATTCTGGAGTCAGTTGATTTGAAAAAGGGCTCATCTGATAGACTGGATGGGTCAGGCCCCTTTCCATATAAGGCTCCACAGGCGGAATAGCGGTGCCGATCTGGGCCTGCAGCTTTTCCAGCTGAGGTGTAATATGACTGACATACAAGGCATTTTTTTCCATAAAAAGAAGGGAAAAGCCCAGCTTTTTTTGCAGCGCAAGCATGGCCTGTACCTGGGAAGTGGGAATGGGATTTTCGTATATAGGGGAAAGCCTTCCGTCCAGGCACAGACTTCCGTTTAACAGCACATATCCGTCAAAAATAAGTCTGTCCAGCAAATTTTCTTCCTGAATTTCCAAAAGATGCCTTCCGGTGGCAATAAAACATTGTATACCATGGCTTCTGGCCAGATCAATGGCCTGGTAGGTGCCCGGGCGGATGCCCTTTTCTGTGAAATCTCTCAAGGTACCATCAATATCGAAGAAAATGGCTTTAATCATAAAATCACTCCTTTTCCATTCATGAGAAGTGCCTGGTTTTCAATCCGTTTTTTCATCTGCATTAAAAAGGATTCAGGCCCTAAAACCTTTATTACCGGTCCAAAGGAAAGCACCTGAATCAAAAGCTCGGTCTCCCATCTTTGATCATAATAAATCGTACAGCGATAGGAGTCTGATTCCTTTAACCGTTCTACTTTTTTTTGATAACAGGAAAAGTGGAGCATGGCTCGTTCCAGGGCATTTCTCTGGGTGGAGATCTCCAAAATCAACGGTTCTTTACAAAGGGAATGATCTAAGAAAGAATCCACATCAACAGGAGAAGAGAAAACATTGTCCGTTCTTTTTACAGATAGGATTCGGGCCACATTTAAAACATCCATACGTTTTCTGCCATTTTTGCTTTCAGTCACGGCATAGAGGCGAAATTTTCCATCTCTCTGTCCGTATTCTAAGCGGCATGGCAGCCAGATGTGATTCAGAAGATTCCCCTTTTGCGACAGGTAGGAAATGGATAGAGAGCTTTTTTGAACCATTGCTTCCAAAATCGTATGCATGTGGCTTCGATACATGACAGATGAGAACGGGTCATGATCTTCATATTGGTCAAAAAGAGAGAAATCTCCGGTACGGTACAGAGGCTCAATGTCAGAGAGGGCAACTTTTAATTCTTCAAGCTGGGAGTCTGTAAAAAATAACTGGAACCGAAAGTCGGACATCAGTGCCTTCAGCCAGGATTTTTGCAGTCGGGTAAGGGGCTGAGGAAAAAGAGGTTTTTTTAAAGCGGAAGTGTATGTATTCAGGATGGATTCGTGCTTCTTTAAGAAAGGCCAGTTTCCCTGAAGCAGAGGGGGGACAAGGGAGAGAATGCTCTCATCACAGCCGTGTTCCCGGGCCAGGTTTTCAATCTGCCGGCGGGAGAGAAAATGACAGGCAGCTTCATCTAGTATGTGGGCAACTACCTGGTAATAGCAGGTGTAAAGCTCTGAAAACAGAGAATTGTCGTTGGTTTTCATGGGTATTTTCCTCACGTAAAAGGAGTAAGGGGGACTGCTTTGCCTGACTGGTGCGTTAAAGAATGCATTTCTTTGGCAGTGCTTTCTGATGACAGGTAAAGAGTCTCCATCCGTTTCATGTCATCTTTGAATCTTTTTTCCACAGCCGGATTAGAACAGTGAAAAGAGTGGATTCTTCCTGTATAGCTTCTGATCCAGGGAAGCATTTCCATAGAGTCAGTACAAAGACGGGTGTATTGATACAGACCAGGTTTTAACCTTTTTAAGGAACCTCCCCGCCCTTCTCTTTGGAGGCGGGTGAGAATAAAATCCTCCTCATTTTCGTCCAGGGTGATTTCCATAGAAACAGTTTCCAAAGCTTCCCTTTGAAAATTTCCAAAGGTTACGCCCCACACATGGGGGAAAGCGCCGCTAAAGGCTTCCATATAGGTATCATAGCAAGGGTCTCTTTCCAGCAATTCTGTATTTTGGATGGAATCCAGGCGGAAGGAGGAAAGGCGCTGGGAGCTTGTCTGCCAAGCACATACATACCGCCGTCCTGTATGGACGCTGGTGAGAATCTTTAAAGGAGTGACCTTTAAAATGTTTGTGTGGCGGCTTTTTGTGCCTTTTATTGTGATGCGGATCTGATATTTATTTTCCATTGCCCTTAAAAGAGACAACAGGATTTCGTCCTCTAAGGTATGAATCAGATAATCACTGCGGAAACGGAAAAAAAGATTTTTTTTGTCCCAAAAGTCCAGGATTGTACTGCCAAGGAAGCCAAAAGGAGCAGCACCCTGAAAAAAGCTGACAGCAAGCCACAGAGCCGGGAATAAGTGGGGATGAGTGAAAGGAAGAGGAGAGTTCCTTTTATAAAGGTGCTGCTTGCCCTCTTTTTTGCGGGTGATCAGCCCTTCTTTTTCGTAAAAGGCCAGCTTCCTGCGGATAAGCTGAGTGTCAAAAAAGCAGTGGTATCGCTCCTGAATTTCATTGGCAATGGTTTCTAAGCTGCGGGATCGGTCATCAGCAAGAAGGTCTGATAAAAGAAAGCGCAGGGAGATGTCATTGTCCGTGAAGGTCTTGGACTTCCAGGCCTGATACAGAGGATTGACCGCCATCCGGCTGGAGTCCAGGGTAAGAAAGACAGACTTTTTGTGGCCGTTTTGGTCTGTGCGTATATAGTCGGAAAACCAGCTTTCCATGCGGCGGCGGTGGTTGTCATAGGTACGGCCGCTTTTTTCCCGAAAGTCGTCCCGGGTTTTGAAGCCGTAGACATAGAAATCACGGACATAGGAACGTATTTTGTCAAATTGTCTGATAAGCTCTTTAAATTCGGACATATGTATTCCTCCTCCCTTTCAGTATACAGAAAAGTCCTGCCAAAGACAACAGAAACTCCACCCTGAAAAGCGCCTTTTTGCATGTTTGGCAGTGCAGGCTTTAATAATAATATTTTTTTCTCTTGATGATTAAAAATATTCCGGCTGTCAGGGCAGACAGAAGTTCTGCGGCTACAATGGAAACCCAAATGCCGTTTAGCTGCCAGATAAGAGGCAGGAAAAGCACGGCGGCAACCTGGAATATCAGAGTCCGCAGAGAAGAAATCAGGGCAGAGGTGAGCCCGTCATTGAGAGCTGTAAAAAATCCGGAACCGAAGATGGCAAACCCTGCAAACAGAAAGGAAAAGGAATAAATGGAAAACCCGTGGAGAGTCATTTCCAAAAGGTTTTCATCGTATCCTACAAACAGGCTGGCAAGGGGCCTGGCTGAAAGCAGGGAGGAGGTAAACATAAGCAGGGAAAAGATGATGATAATCCGGAGGCTTTTTATTCGGATATTTTTCAGTTCATCAAAATTTCCAGCGCCATAATGGTATCCGATCACCGGAGCTACGCCTACAGAGAATCCGATATAGGCAGCCAGGAAAGCAAAATTGACATACATCAGCACTCCGTATGCGGCAATGCCGTTTTCTCCTGCATACCGCAGCAACTGCACATTGTAGAGCATACTCACAAGAGAGGAGGAGATATTGCTCATCAGCTCAGAGGAGCCATTGGTGCATATTTTCAGGAAAGCTCGTTTGTCAAATCTGGCTTTGGTAAGCCGTAGCAGGCTGGTGTTGGGGCGGGCGAAGTAAAACAGAGGTAAAATGCCTCCGATACACTGGCCAATTCCCGTGGCCGCGGCTGCGCCTTCCAGGCCCCAGGGAAGTATTGCCACAAAAAGGGCGTCCAGCACAGCGTTTGTGAGACCAGCGGCAACGGTTATGGTAAGGCCCAGCTGAGGCTTTCCGGCTGTGGCAAAGAGGCACTGAAACTCATACTGAAGAATAGAGGCAGGGATTGCAAGAAGAATGACCCTGCCATAAATCATGCAATCTTCCAAAAGCTGTCCTTTGGCGCCTAAGAACGCTAGAGTTGGTCTTAGGAATAAAAATCCAAGGACTGTCAGCGCAATGCCAAAGCCCAGGGAAAGGCAAACTAACATGGTAAAGAACTCATTTGCTTTTTCTTTCTTTCCCTTTCCTAAGGTCAGAGCAATTAATGCGCCGCCTCCGGTGCCGAACATAAAACCCACACTTCCTAAAATCATCAACATGGGTATGATAAAATTGACAGCGGTAAAAGCAGTCTTTCCTATATAGTTTGACACGAAAAAACCGTCAACCACCCCGTAAATGGAGGTGAAAATCAACATGATAATCGATGGAAAGGTAAAGCGCAGCAAACGTTTGTAATCAAAATGATCCGATAGTTGTATAATGGTTTTGTGATTCTTAAACATAATCTTCTCCTATAATTTTTTAGCCTTGCTGCGAAGGGCGAGCAAAAAGGCTTCTGTCAAATCCAGGTATTTCTCTACATCCTCCCGGGGCCAGGAGGCAAAGATATCATTTTCGATCTGAAGTATGCGGCCGGCGGTCTGTTCGGCCAGCTGTTTGCCGGTCTCGGTCAGACAGACATTTTTTGATTTTGAGGTTACAGCTTCCAGATAAAGGATATTTTTAGCTTCCAGCTTTCGGATGGCAGAGTTGATGGTTTGCTTGCTTAGTCCAGAGCGGGAGCAGATATTCTGCAAAAGACAGCTAGTTTTGCTGTCATTGTCCCAGATGGTGTAGAGGATGATCATGGCACTGTCGGATAAGCCCAGCTTTAAAGACATCTCGTGGTAGGTGGCGTCAATCTCACCCAGAAGATGATTGAAACGTTTCATGGTTTTTGAAAAATCACGGTTCAAGGGAATACCTCCTGTTGACAATGGTATGAAATCATACTGTATTATAGTATGATTTCATACCATTGTCAAGACCAGATCTGGAAAGGGATTGAATTTAGGGGCAGGATGTGTGATAATAGGTGTGAGCTAGAAGGGGAAATAGATATGGAAGAAAAAGTAAGTGGATTGGGACAAGATAAGTATATGCAGGGTGTGGTGATGATTGTTCTCTCTGCCTTTTGCTTTGCCTGCATGAACGTTATGGTTCGCCTGGCTGGAGATATTCCGTCTATACAGAAAAGCTTTTTTCGGAATCTGGTGGCAGCAGGGTTTGCAGGAGGAATCATATGGAGGAAACATGTGCCTTTGCAGGTGAAAAAGGAGGCAAGGCTGTCTCTGGCTGCCCGATGTGTATTTGGAACCATTGGGATTCTCTGCAATTTTTATGCAGTTGATCATCTTTTGGTGGCAGATGCATCGATTCTTAATAAACTGTCGCCTTTTTTTGCCATAATTTTTTCTTATTTTTTGCTGCGGGAGCGGATTACCTTTTTTCAAGCGGTCTGTGTGGGGACAGCTTTTGCAGGCTGCCTTTTTGTTGTAAAGCCAGGTTTTCAAAATACAGCGCTGATTCCTGCAATGATCGGAGTGTGCGGCGGAGTGGGGGCAGGGATTGCCTATACCATGGTGCGGAAGCTGGGGTCTATGGGGATTAAGGGACCGATTATTGTATTTTATTTTTCTTTGTCCTCCTGTCTGATTGTGGTGCCGTGGATTGTGTTTCATTTTGTCTCCATGTCCCTGAGACAGCTGTTTTTTTTGCTTTTGGCAGGAGTGTTCGCTGCAGGAGGACAATTTGCCATAACCGTGGCTTATACTTATGCATCAGCAAGGAAAATTTCTATCTATGACTATTCCCAGATTATTTTTGCCACAGTGCTGGGATATGTAATGTTTGGGGAAGTGCCAGACGGGTATAGCTTTGTGGGGTATACCTTGATTGTGGCAGCTTCTTTGGTGATGTTTCTTTATAATTGCAGGGCAAAGAAGGCTGGAAATGAGAGATCGGGAGAAAATATCTGAGAGAAGAATAGGAATTGGCAGGGGAAGCAAAAGAAGAGCAGCTAAATGATTTAAGAAGGAAGGTGGTTGGTTATGAAGAAAATGCCGGCAGTGAAATATTATGATATTGGGCTCAACCTGTTTAGTAAGCAGTTTTCCGATCCAGAGGCTGTCATAGAGGCGGCGGCTGCCGCCGGGGTCTTATGTATCCTGATAGGCACGGACCGCCGGGAGAACAGACAGATAGACAGATTTGTCAGAACCCATCCTGTATATGGAACGGCAGGGATCCATCCTCACAATGCAGATTCGGCGAGAAAAGAGGATTTTGAACAGATAGAACACTTCCTTGTGGAAAATGACCGGATTGTGGCAGTGGGAGAGTGCGGGCTTGATTTTGACCGGATGTTCTCTTCTAAGGAGAACCAGATCCGTTGTCTGGAGAAACATATTGTGCTGGCAGAGCGGCTTGATAAACCCTTATTTCTTCATGAAAGAGCAGCGTCAAAGGAGTTTATCCAGAGATTTAAGAGACATCCTGATATCTGCAGAAGGTCAGTGGTTCACTGCTTTACCGGGGATCAAGGGACATTAGAGCAATACCTTGATATGGGATTTTCTATTGGGATTACCGGATGGATCTGTGATGATAAAAGGGGGAAGGAGCTGCGGGAGGCAGTGAAAATCATTCCTCCTGAACGGATACTGATTGAGACCGATGCCCCCTATCTGACACCAAAAAATGTGGAAGGGCTTGGAAGAATCAATGTGCCGGAGAACATTGTGTATGTGGCAAGGGAGCTGGCAAAGTACAAAAAGATCCCAGAGGAAGAGCTGATTGCCCACGCAAAAGAGAATACCGAAAGAATTTTTGGAATTTCAAAAGAGTAAGGGAATGGAAAATAAAATGGTCCCCATGAATAGACAATACCATATGAACCTGCGGATCAAGGTTATTTATCTTAGTATTATCCTGATCTTCCTTAGTATGTTTTTTCTGATGAACTATACCTTCCGGTGCAGCCGGAATCTTTTGATTGAGCAGGAGGCAGGCATTATCTCCCAGTACATGAACCGGAGTGAGATGGCGCTGGAGGAGGTGACAGATGCCATACGAAAACTATCAGCAGCTTCCAGTACCAACAAACAGGTGGCAGCAGAGTTAAACCAGTCCTATGACGGCAAAACTTATTCCTCAGAAAACTTAAACCGCATCCGTACTGTGGAAGAGGCATTGACCTTTTACCGGAATATTTTTTTTGACTATCGCCTTCACTACATCATCATGGGGGTAGACGGGAGTGTGTACAGTGTGGCAGATGGGATTGATAACAGCAATTACTTTGGACAGAAGTTTTCTGAAAACGTGCAGCAGCAGGAATGGTATCAGAGTTTTATGGAAAGCGAGGATGTTTCCCGGTGGATAGGTCCCTGCTCCTACACAAAGAAGGGCGAATTTCCGGCAGAAAAGACCTGGGAGCAGAACGGAGAGGAACGTTTTTTACTGTTTATGCGGCGGATACGGGATTACAATTCCCTTCGGTTTCTGGGGGTTTCCTTTGTGTCCTTTCCCACGGAAAATCTCTCTCAGATCCTGGTGCCCTATGAGGGATCCAGTCTGGCGCTTTTCAATGAAGAGGGACAGCGGATCTACCAGGATGGGGAGGAGGAGGCTTTCCCGGTTTTTGGCAGCATGAATCCGGAAGAGATCAGCAAAGAGATGGGGGGAAAGGAAGGATATTTCCATTATAAAAAGGAGAAGGCAGAATATCTTTTAAATTATGTGAATATTGCAGGAACCAGGTGGCATTTGGTGAATCTGGTGCCTTTGGACAAAACAACACAGGCCATTGACGATCTCTACCGCACCCTTTCTTTTTTGATGTTTTTGTTTGCGCTGGGGGCTTGTGGGGTGTGTTTTGTGATGTACGTCTATGTAAATGCGCCTCTGAACCGTCTGATCAGGAAAGTAAGCCAGGTAAATATCGGAGGAACCAGGATTTCCGAGGTGGGGGAATCCGGAAAATGGGGAAAAACTGTATTTGGCATTGTGGAAGCTGAACGGGAGATCGGCCGCATGGTGGATTACATCGAAAAGCTGTCAGCGGAGACCATTGAGCAGAGGGAGATACAGCAGAATCTAAAGTATGAGATGCTGCGGGCTCAGCTTAACCCACATTTTTTGTTTAATACTCTGAATGTGATCAAATGGTCAGCGATGATATCTGGTGCGGCAAATATTGGAGATATGATCACTTCTTTGGGCATTCTTTTGGAGAACAGCATGAACCGCAAGGAGGATGAGGTACCTTTAAAGGAGGAGATCAAGGTGATTAAAGCCTGGGTGGAGATCAAAAACTGGGCTCTTAAAAACAGGATTCAGATTCATGAGGAGATTCCGCCAGAACTTTTGGAGTTTAAGGTCATCAAATTTTGCCTGCAGCCTTTGGTGGAAAATTCTGTGCTTCACGGAATGGAGCATGTGGAGCATGGAGAGATCTGGATTCGGGCCTCTTTACAGGAAAATCAGGTGTGTATTGTGATTCAGGATAATGGTATCGGGATGGATGGGGAGCGTCTGAGAGAAATCATGATGGACATGGATATTAACCGTAAACAGCGCCATGTGACAGGGATTGGTCTGACTAGCATCCATGAGCTGATGCAGGTCAAATACGGACCGGAATTTGGTTTGTCCATAGAGTCGGAGATTGGGGCCGGAACAAAGGTATATGTAAGATTGCCCTGTAAGGAGGAATCAAAACATGTTAAAGGTAGTGATTGTGGATGATGAGCTCATTGTAAGGGTGGGGTTCCGTTCTTGTATCCGATGGGAGGATTACGGCTGTGAGATTGCGGCAACCTGCGAATCAGCGGAGGATGCCATTGCTTTTTTTCAGAAGGAGATTCCGGATATTGTGTTTACGGATATTATGATGCCGGGAATGGATGGCATTGCTTTAGTAGAGTACATCCGGAACCATTATCCCAGGGTGAAGATCGTGGTTTTAAGTTGTGTCAATGAGATCGATTATGTGAAAAAGGCTATTAAGCTGGGAGCGGAGGACTATATTTTAAAGCTTTCCTTTACGCAGGATACAATGGGGGAAGTGATTGGAAAGCTCAGGGAAATGATAGAGAAGGAGAGAAAGGAATCCTTCTACTCAGAGCTTCAGGCTGTCAACCGGGAGGAACTTTTTCGGATGCTTTTGTCTGGCAATCTTCCTCTTGCCGGAAGTGAGAAGCTGCTTGAAAAGCTGGGATATTCCGGGGACTTTCAGGGGGTATGGTATGTGGGCTGCTTCTTGATTGACCATTTTAAGACAGTAAAGGGCTTTCGGGGAGCGAACCTTCAGATGATGTGTCATGGACTTTTGAATATTGTTCGGGAATATCTGACAAATCTTGAGCCTTTTGAACTGGTGTTTGCCGGAGAGAACGAGTTTGCTCTATTGATTGAAAGACAAAGGAATGAGCCTTTTTCAGAGAATTTCAAGGAAATGCTGAACGGACTCAATGGGGCTTTGCGCACTCACTTTAATCTGACTCTTTCCATGGGGATGGATGTGAGAGCTTGTAGTGGAATGGCGATTCCTGCCCATTATAAATATGCCAGAGAGCTGGCAGAGCTGCGCTTCTTTGACGGAAACGGTTCCTACCACCAGGAGGAGGCTAAGAAAGGAGAGAGTCTGTTAGCAAAGCGAAAGATCCAAAAAAAGATTCAGGCAGCCATCTTTAAGCAGGATGAAAAAGAGGCAAAGGAGCTGTCAGAACTGTGGTTTAGGGACATGAAAGGGATGGCCAGCTTTGGTCAGATTCAAAATATCCGGCGCTCTGTGGTAGAGACATGGGTTTTTATATCCGGTTACAGTCTTCCGGAGGCAGTGGAAGAGTCGGAGTATGACGGCATGTATTCCACCGCTGTATTCTGGGAGGCGGAGACGCTTGCGGAGCTTAAACAGGCTTTTCAGGAGGGGGTAGGGATGGTTTTAGAGTATCTGCAGGCCAACCGGGCAGCCAATCCGGAGATTATCCAGCTGATTCAGTATCTGGAAAATCATATTGGAGAGAACATCAGCCTAGACCATGCTGCTGGTCGGTGTGCTCTGGGGAAAAGCCAGTTTTGTATTCTTTTTAAAAAGCATACAGGGGAGACCTTTGTCAATTATTTTAACCACTTGAAGATGAAGCGGGCCTATGAGCTTTTAAGCTGTACCAATCTGCAGGTTCAGGAGGTGGCGAATCAGATTGGGATTCGGGATATTTCCTATTTCAGCCGAATGTTTAAAAAATATTATCAGATCAGTCCCAGTGATGTGAAAAAGAGATAAAGGGGGAAACTCTATCGCACGATAATTCAAAAAAGATACACAATAATCCAAATAAAGTGACAGGGAGTTTTTGGGTGGAAGATAATCCCAAAACTCCCTATTTTTGTTGATACAAAATGTCTAAAAGTTCGGGTATAATATGGATACTATTAGTAAAAATGCAAAAAATTAAAGGAGGAAACACATGAAAAGAAGAATTTGTTTGACATTGGTTGCAGCACTTTTGGGAGCTTCCCTTGCAGGCTGTTCCGGCGGAACCAGCGGACTTCCGGGGGATACCACTGTGGCACAAGAAGCGAAAAACACAGAAGCCGGTGATTCCTCTCAGGCAGCGGATTCATCGGAATCCTCTCTGGCGGGAACAACAATCCGAGTCTTAAGTATGACTGGTCAGATCTCGGATGCCATTGAGG
Source organism: Lachnospiraceae bacterium (assembly GCA_022794255.1). Taxonomy (GTDB): domain Bacteria; phylum Bacillota; class Clostridia; order Lachnospirales; family Lachnospiraceae; genus Brotaphodocola. The sequence goes on along the minus strand of JAAWEL010000073.1, from coordinate 7,322 downwards.
CTCATCTGGATGAATTTGAGCAGGAAACGGGAATCACCGTCAATCTGGAACTTTATGGGGAGGCACAGCTCCGGGAAAAGCTGACCACAGAATTTCTCGCTGGCTCTTCCACGATTGATGCATTTTTGATGAGCCCTCTCCAGGATATGGCGGCTTATTCCAACAATGGATGGATTGAACCTTTGGGGACTTATTTAGAGGATCCGGATTTTGACTGGGCAGATTTTTCTTCAGCACCCATGGATCAGATTATCATCCAGTCTACTGGTGAGGTGGGAGCGCTGCCGCTGTACTCCTCTGTACAATTGATGTTCTACCGAAAGGATGTATTTGAGGAAAAAGGGGTGGTACCGCCGACCAATTATGAGGAGCTGCTGGAGGTATGTGAGAAGGTTAATGATCCTGCAAACAATTTTTACAGCATTGCATGTCGTGGAGAAAAGATTGCCCTGACTTCTCAGTTTTCTCCATTCTTGTATGGCTGCGGAGGCGCCTATTTTAAGGACGGAGTCTGTGCCTTTAACACAGAGGAAAATATTGAGGCGGCTAAGTTTTATGGAAAACTGTTGGGAGCCTATGCGCCGGAAGGAATTTTGACTGCCGGTTATTCTCAGATGACCCAGCTGTTTAATGCCGGACAGGTGGCCATGTGTATTGATGCCATTGCCTTATACCAGACCTTGATTGATCCGAATGAGTCTGCATTTTATGACAAGGTGGGCGTGGCTCCCATTCCGGAGGGGCCGGCAGGAAGACAGTCCTACAAGCAGGTTGTGTGGGGATCCTCCATCTATTCTGGTTCCAAGAACAAGGAGGCAGCCTGGGAGTTTATGAAGTTTGTGGCAGGAAAGGATATAGCAGCGGATATTACTCCCAAGGGAATGCCTACTTTCCGGGCTTCTGTATGGCAGGATGAGCGGGTGACTGCTGCTATGCCAGAAGATTACATCGCAGCTTACAATGAAGAGATTCAGGCGGATACCACCAATCAGTATGGACTTCCCAGAATGACAGCCGTGTCAGAAGCCCGGGATGCCATGGGAGAGGCGATTGTCTATTCTATCGAGACCAAAGGAGAGGGCGCAGAGCTGGAGAGCAAAATGCAGGAGGCAGCCCAGAAGGTGGATCAGTTGCTTAAAGATGCCGGAGAGTACGGAAGCGATTATCCATACAGTGAGTGATTCTGGAAAACAATGGAGAAAATGAATGAAAAAGATTGATAAATTTTTCGTAAATTGTTTACGCCCTGGAAAGGACTGGTGAGAAATATGAATGATTTTATCAATAAACACATCAAATGGGTATTTTCTCTGCCGGCCCTGATCTTTATGATTGCCATGATTGCAGTTCCCATCACCATGACTTTGGTGTTTAGCCTAAATGAGTGGAATCTTTTGATGGGAACAGGAATGAAGTTTAACTGGGGAAAGAACTATATCGATGTTCTCTCCGGAAGTGAGTTTTGGCAATCCCTGGCGATTACGGTCTACTATACCACGCTGGCCACTGTGGCAGAAATGCTGCTTGGCATTGCCATTGCTTTGGTGCTGAATCAGAATTTCCGCGGGAAAAATGTGGTTAAGACCATTGTTTTGCTTCCCTATATGATGGCTCCTATTGCGGTGGGGCTGATGTGGATGTTGTTTTATGAGCCGTCCTCTGGTCTGCTGAATTATATTTTTACATCGGTGGGACTTCCCCGGTCAGCCTTTGTGTCAGCAAAGCAGACGGTGATTCCTTCCATTGCAGCGGCTGAGACGTGGCAGATGACCCCTATGGTGGTGATTGTGTGTCTGGCAGGGCTTTCCTCCCTGCCTTTAGACCCAATTGAGGCGGCTAAGGTGGATGGGGCAACCCCCATCCAGACCTTCTTTCAGGTAACGCTTCCACTGATGACCCAGACCCTTTTTTCCATCGGGCTTTTGCGGTTTATTGATGTGTTTAAGTCCTTTGATCTGATTTATGCCATGACCAAGGGCGGGCCGGCCAATGCATCCAGGACGCTGAATTTGTTTGCCTATGAGACCGCCTTTTCCTATTACAAGTTTGGGACCTCCTCCACAATGCTGATGATTTTGTTTGTGATTGTGCTGTTGCTTAGTGTGGGAGTAATGAAAATCCAGAGAAAGTTGGTGGAATATTATGGCGGTTAACCAATATAAGCTCCGGAAGCTTTTTAAGAGGGTTTTGTTTGCAGGGTTGGTGCTGATCATTGTTATCCCGGTTTTGTTCCCCCTGTATTTTGTCCTGATTTCTTCTTTTAAGAATATGGCTCAGGTGTATCTTATGCCGCCGAAGCTGATTCGGTTTCAACCGATACTGGACAACTATATTTACATATTTAAGACTCAGCACTATGGAACCTATATATTAAATTCTACTATTGTGGCTGTTGCATCTACCGCTCTTTCCCTGCTTTTAGGGGTGCCGGCGGCCTATGTGATTGCCAGATACAAAATGGGTAAGGCCAACACAGCAATTCTGACAGCCAGGCTTTTGCCTAATATTTCGATTTTGCTGCCCTACTATTTTATCTTTTCCAAACTGCGGATGATTGACACGTTTGCAGTGCTGATTATCAGCCATATGGTATTGTCTATGCCTCTTATTGTTTGGATTATGACAGGGTTTTTCCAGGATATTCCCATAGAGCTGGAGGAAGCGGCCATTGTGGATGGGTGCAGCAGGCAGAGATGCTTTAAGGATATTATTCTGCCGATCAGCACACCAGGGCTTGTGACCTGCTCCACCTTATCCTTTTTAGGCTCCTGGAATAATTTCCAGTTTGCCCTGATATTAAGTGGAGAGAAAACAAGAACCCTTCCGGTATCGCTGCAGTATTTTGTATCTGGGGCAGATATCCGTTGGGGAAGAATGCTGGCGGCAACCATTGTGGTGATTGTGCCTACGATTATTTTAACCATGATTCTTCAGAAATATATTGTCCAGGGTATGACGGTGGGAGCAGTGAAAGGATGATATCCAGGGTGACATTGCTTCACGCAAAAGGCATTTACGACTCGGACAAAGGGGAGATGGTATGGACCGGACTGGCAATTGAGAAGGGAAAAATCCGGGAACGAGGATGGTTTGAGGAGATGCTTTTCCGGTATGCAGGGGCAGAGCTTTTGGATTATTCGGATGAGTACGTTTTGCCTGGGCTTATCAATACCCATGTCCATCTGGAATTTACCCCAGACACACAGATCTGTGAAATGTTTTTAGGGGAGACAAGAGAGAAACGTCTGGAAAAGTCATTTGAGCACGCAAGAGAAATGCTTTGTTCCGGAGTGACTACGGTCCGGGATTTGGGAAGCTCTATGGAGATGGCACAAGGCCTTAGGAAAAGGGAGCAAAAGACGGATTCCGGGCTGCCCAGGCTGCATTTGTCCGGAATGCCTTTGACACAAAGGAGAGGGCATCTGGCATTTTTGGGAGAAGCTGCGGACAGCAGGGAAGAATTGCTCTTTGCGGTAAAGCAGCGGAAAGAGGCAGGCTGCGACTGTATCAAAATCATAGTAAGCGGAGGCCAGAACACCCCTGGCTCTTTGCCGGAGCAGGATGCCTACGACATGGCGAGAATCTCTTTGGTGACAGAGGCAGCTCACCGGGAAAAGCTGCCAGTGGCTGCCCACTGTCTCACCACCACGGCTTTGGTGAATTGTATGGAGGCTGGGGTGGATTGTATTGAACATTGCAGTTGTTTTGTGCGAAAGCATCCGGAAAATCTGCTGGCAAGGGTCTGGAACCCGGAAAAAATGGAGAGATACCAGGGGGACAGGCGTTTGTTTATGACAGGATTTTCCAACAATTATCACCGTCTGGATGAGGTGCGGGAGGGCGGGAGAATTCCTTCCTGGCAGGAGCGGTTCTGGCTGGAGCAGGAAAAGAGGGAAGCAGAGATTTTCAACCATCTGCGAAAGCTGGGATTAAGGCCGGTGATCGGGACGGACGGAGGCTGCGGCCAGACCTATTTTCATGAGACGTGGCTGGAGCTGGCCCTTTTGGTGGAGCGCTGTGGGCTTTCGGAGCAGGAGGCTATTCAGGCGGCAACTGCGACAGGGGCAGAGGCTTTGGGACTGAATGAGACCGTTGGCAGGCTGAAGGAGGGATATGCGGCTGATTTGATTACGGTGAGAGAAAATCCTTTAAAGCAGATTCGCGCCCTGGCAAAGATTGAGCATGTCATGAAAGAGGGCAGGTTGGTCCGCTAAACATAATCCGGACAACCTGCTTTAAAGTGGAGGTTGATATGAGAAATCCTTATGAGATAAAGGAAACAAAAGAGATCATTTCCCCCTGTCTGATCTATTATGAGGACATGATTCGGGAGAATGTGGGGAAAATTCTTGAGACAGCGGGTTCTCCTAAGAGGCTGTGGCCCCATGTAAAGAGCCATAAATCCATGGATATGGTAAAGCTGTTGATGGAATATGGGATTAACAAGTTTAAGACGGCTACTGTGGCAGAGGCAGAGATGACAGCACAGGCCGGGGCAGAGAGGGTGATTCTGGCCTATCCTCTCATCGGTCCCAATATGGTACGGCTGGTGAAGCTTGCAAAGGCATTTCCTCAAACAACCTTTTATGGTGTGGAGGATGACTTTAGTCAGTTCCAGTTGCTCTCAGAAATCTGTGAGAGGGAAGGCTTTTGTATGCCGGTTTTGGTGGACGTGAATATGGGGATGAACCGGACCGGGGTGGAACTTGGAGATCTGGAGGAATTGTACCGGAAAGCCAGCCAGCTTCCGGGAATCTCTCTGGAAGGGCTTCATTGCTATGACGGGAATCATAATAACCGGGATTTTTCCGTCAGAAATCAGCAGGTGGCAGACAAGGACCGTCAAGTGGCCGCTGTGGCAGAGCATCTGAGGGCGGATGGAATACCATGTGATCTGATTGTAGCCGGAGGAACCCCTTCCTTCCCCTGTCATGCCGGGGAAACGGACTGGTATCTGTCTCCGGGAACCGCCTTTATCAATGATGCAGGTTATTTTAAGAATCTTCCGGATATTTCCTGTATACCGGCAGCTGCGATTCTGACCCGGGTCATCAGCCATCCGGCAAGGAATATTTTCACCACGGATCTTGGATACAAGGGAATCGCTGCTGACCCGGTGGTGCAGCGGGGATATATTGTGGGATTGGAGGATGCGGAGCCGGTGATTCACAGCGAGGAGCACTGGGCTTTCCGTCTGGAGGATGAGAGCAGAATCCCTCCGGTGGGGGAATGTCTGTATGTAGTTCCCACCCATATCTGTCCCACCAGCGCTTTGTATCCGGAGATTTTGGTGGCAGAGGGCGGGAAGGTGACAAAGGTTTGGAAAGTGACGGCACGGAATCGGAAAATCACGTATTAAAGCCAATGACAGGATGTTAAGCTTTATTGAAAGGTACACCGGGAAAAAGGAAAGAGAGGATCGTTTCATGGATCGGAACGGATGCAAAGGGAAGAGGGCAGACAGTATTGAGATATTAAAGCAATTGATTGCCATCGATACCGTGAACCCGCCGGGAAGGGAGAAGGCAGCAGCAGAGTATCTGGCCGGGCTGCTTGAGCCATATGGATTCTGCTGTGAGGTTCAGGATCTGGGGGATGGCCGGGCTAACCTGATTGCCTGGATGGGGGAGGATGAGGAACCGGAACTGATTCTAAACGGACACCTGGATGTGGTGCCGGCGATCGGTCAGTGGGAGTCGGATCCTTTTGAGGCTGTATTTCAGGATGGGAAAATATACGGAAGAGGGACCTCGGACATGAAGGGCGGCATTGCGGCTATGTGTGAGGCTGCCATCCGGGTGGCAAAAAAAGGAGGACCGAAAAAAGGGCGGCTGAAGCTGGTATTTGTGGCAGATGAGGAGTGTTCCAACCTGGGAACTTTAAGCTGTATTAAGACTTTAAAGCCCGGGAGCTGTGCTGTCATTGGAGAGCCTACAGAGCTTAAGGTGGCTATTGCCCACCGGGGAGTCTCCAGGGATTATATTGATCTTTTGGGAAAAGCCCGGCATGCAGCATTGCCCCGGCAGGGGGAGGATGCTGTGACTATGGGGGCAAAGGCCATTCTGGCAATCAATGAAATCAACAAAGGCCTTAAGGACAGGACGCATGAGGTGCTTCCTCCTCCTGGCATTGCGGTCACTATGGTTCAGGGTTATGAGAAGGACAACATTGTTCCGGGAAGGGTCCGGCTTTTGCTGGATTTCCGGATTCTTCCAGGCATGAGCCATGGAGAGGTCCAGGAGATTTTAAAGACCGGACTTGACAGGGAGGGGATAGAGGGATATGAGATGGTTCCTCATTTTTATATGCCAGGAGGGGAAATCTCCTCCGGAGATGCCTTTGTCCGTCAATGCATGGAGGTGAGAGAACAGATTCTGGGAGAAAGGCAGAAAAAGCCTTGTGCGTTTGAAGCTTCCTGCGAACAGTGCTTTCTGGCTGAGCAGGGAGTAAGAACCGTGATCTGCGGACCAGGCAGTCTGAATCAGGCCCATACGGTAGGGGAGTTTGTATTAAAAGAGCAGATTGAGAAGGCAGCTGATTTTTATGAGGCTGTGGCTGGGAGAATTTTGCAGTTTGTTTGAAAAAAGCGGTTTTTGTGTATCGGAATTTTGCGAAGAATGAGAAAAGGAGAAATGAAAAATGAGCGATGTTTATGAGGTATTGAAGGAAAAAGGAATCACCCTTCCGGCGCCGCCGCCCAAGGGAGGAGTCTACACCCCGGTGCAGGAGTTTGGAGATAAGTTTTTATATTGCTCTGGCTGCGGCCCGGATTTGGGAGACGGAAACAATATTACCGGCAAGCTGGGCCGGGATTTGACGGTGGAGGAGGGGCAGAAGGCGGCTTACAACTGTGTGCTGAATCTGCTGGCCAATCTTGATGCAAAAATCGGGGATTTGAATCGAATTAAACGTTTTGTAAAGGTCTTGGCATTTGTTAACAGTGCGGATGATTTTGTACAGCAGCCCCAGGTGGTAAACGGGGGTTCCAATCTGTTAGCAGAGCTTTTCGGGGAGGAAGCGGGAGTTCCGGCCCGCTCTGCCATTGGCAGCAATGCGCTTCCAGGAGGAATTGCCTGTGAGATTGAGGTTTTGGTGGAGCTGAAGTAAGAGAGCTGATTTTTCTTAAGACAAGATAAAGAGAAAGCCTGGAAGGAGGGAGACCGCTTATAGTCTCCCTCCTTCCTTTTTCATATCGTTTCAGGAAGATTATTTCTCAGATACAGTGCCTGGGTAAGAATATACCGGGACTGGACTTCTTTTTTCAGGATCATGTGTTCAAAAATCACAGAAATTCCTTTATATCCAAGTTGATATCCGTTTTG
>JAAWEL010000072.1 GCA_022794255.1 Lachnospiraceae bacterium | reverse complement strand
TAAAGCATTGGAGCTTTTAGTGGATGAGGGGATTTTAGTTCGCCGGCAGAGAGTAGGGACTTTTGTCTCAGACAAAAAGATTTCCAGAAGTCTTAACAGCTATATGGGGTTTTCTGAAAGCTGCGAATTAGAGGGAAATCAGCCAGGGACCCAGTTTTTGTCAGCTGAGCTGGTAAAGGCCAAGCCTTCAGATATCAAAAATCTGAGACTGGAGGATGAGGATAAAGTGATTCGGATCCGGCGCCTTCGGTATTGTAATGATGTCCCGGTAATTGTGGAGGAAACCCGATTTCCAAAAAAATATGCGTACCTTCTGGCAGAGGATTTGACCAGGTCTCTGCATCAGATTCTCCATGAGCATGGAATTACCGTGAGAAATGGAAGCCTGACGATTGGTGTATGCTATGCGACCCGAGAGGAGGCAGAGTATCTGAAAATAAAGGAGCATGATGCCTTGATACTGGCCAAGGATGCAGCGTATGATATGTCCGGTGATCCGGTTTATTGTGGGAGACAGGTGATCAATGCGGATCGGTACCAATATAAGGTTCTGACTAATAATATGATGCTGGGGGAGGGAAAGAACCTGTAGGATGTTATGAGAGAAGTGGGTTATGCTTTGATGATTGCGGCGGAGTGTTCCGCCGCTTTTTCATATGCATTTGTCGTATTTTGTTCCGTAAAAATCATATAATTATGTATGTAAAAACAATAATATCTGAAAATCTTGATTAATTAATCCAATAAAAGTTTGTAAAATATAATTTATTTTGATGAATAGAGATATAAGTCTTGTAGAAAATACATATAAAAATAAAAAAGATGTTGCAATTTTTCACAAGTATGATATACTATGTATCAATAGGAGATAATACATTATATAACTAAATAATAAGACAAAACATTCCGAAGGAAAATCAGGATGGAAGCAGTATGAAAATCTTATAACAGAAGGAAAGAGGGAGGAAACCATGGGAGCTATTCATCAATCCCAGATTGCCATTGGCAATTATCATTATGTATCCTGGTCGTTTGAATATTTTCTTGATTCTGTGAAAAAAATCGGTGTGGAAAATATCGAATTATGGGGAGCAAAGCCGCATTTTTGTGTGGATGACCAGAACCAAGAAAGTGTCGGGGAATTTCGGAAACAAATAGAGGAAAAAGGGTTAAACCTGATCTGCTTTTGTCCGGAGCAGAATACATATCCCATTGATATCAGCACTGCCAATGAAGCCATACGAAGGAGAAGTATTGAGCATATGAAGCGGGCTATCCAGATCACCTCATGGCTGGGGACAAAACAGATGCTGCTTTGTCCCGGCAACGGATATGTGGATGAGCCGGAGGATGAGATCTGGGAGCGGTGCTATCGTTCTGTCACGGAGTTAGCAGGGACAGCCGCTGACTGTGGAGTGTGCCTGATGCTTGAAACACAGTCTCAGGAGGAATCTTTGTTTATGAATTCTGTGGAGGATCAGAAACGGATGCTGCAGGATGTGGGGCATCCCAATGTAAAGGCAATGTTGGACACAGTGCAGCTGGCTCAGTTTGACCAGGACATTAAGGGGAATTTTAAGGTGTTAGGTGCCGGGATGATCCACCATATTCATTTGGGCAATACATTAGTACAAGAGCGGACGTGGCACGAGAGGCAAGGGACAAAGCGCCTGCAAAAGGGCAGGAGGGTAACAGGGCATATCGGCTTTCGGGAAGGGAATGTACCGTTGGGACAGTACCTAGATCAGTTAGCCGATGAAAAATATGAGGGCTATATTACCATTGAGATATGCCAGAGAGCATATTTTTTGGAGGCCCACAAATATGCCAAGGAGGCATTTGACTATGTGGCCGCATGCATTTAAGTCACGTATTTGAGCCGCAAACAACACAATTTTTAAAAGGAGGAGAAACATGAGAAAAAGTATCACAAGACGATTGACAGCATTGGCAGCTATAGGGGCCGTAGTTACCGGTATGCTGGCCGGTTGCGGCGGCGGGAGCCAGACCACAGCCACCACCACAGCAGGAGCCGGAGCCGGAACCGGAACCACCGCTGCGGCATCCGAAGCACCGGCAGCACCGGCCGGTAGTACGGAAGGCAAGCAGGAAATCAATGTATGGCACTATTTCGGAACCGAGAGCATTCAGCTGGAATTTCAGAAGTTTGTGGATGAGTACAACGCCCAGTGTGATACCGCGGTTGTGAAGGTTACAGTTTTGCCCTTTGCTGATTTCAAAAAGCAGCTTTCCATGAGCGCTGTGGCAGACAGCCTGCCGGATCTGGTGTTCATTGACAACTGTGACTGTTCTGCATATTCCGCTATGGGTATTTTTGAGGATATCACAGATCGGGTGGCTCAGTTCCCCCAGTTTAATGACTACTATGATCAGATCATGGCTACCTGTACCTATGAAGGAAAGATCTATGCCCTTCCTGCTGAGTCTAACTGTCTGGGACTGTACTACAATGTGGACATGGCAAAGGAAGCAGGAGTGGAGCCTCCCACCAATTTTGAGGAGCTGAAGGAATTTGCCAAGGCAATGACCACCTCCGACCACTATGGATTCTCATTCTGTGCTCATCCGTCTGAGGAGGGAACTTC
>JAAWEL010000071.1 GCA_022794255.1 Lachnospiraceae bacterium | reverse complement strand
TCACCCGGAAACCCTTCAGGGCTTAGAAGTCCCGATTAATGGCCTGATGAATGACCGCTTTGCGGCGAAAACTTCATCAGACGTTCGCGATACCTTTGCAACAAAACGCCGAAAGGGTGAATTTATTGGAGCATTTGCCCCATATGGCTATAAGAAAGCCCCGGAAAATAAAAATGCTTTAATCATTGATGAAGAGGCCGCAGAGGTAGTGCGAAATATTTACCAATGGTTTGTTTATGAGGGTATGAGTAAAAATGGAATCGCACATCGGCTCAATGACTTAGGGATAGCGGGCCCGGCCGCTTATAAGAAAAGCAAAGGACTGAATTTTTGCTGTCCCCAGGGAGGGAAAAATGACGGACTTTGGTCGCCTAGTTCAGTTACCACGGTTTTGAAAAATAAAATGTACTTAGGAATTATGGTGCAAGGCAAGCAGACAGTAATCAGCTATAAAGTACATGATAAAGTTGCAGTTCCAGAGGAAGACTGGTATATGGTTCCAGATACCCATGAGCCGATTATTGAGGCTGAACTTTTCCAAAAAGCGGCTGACCTTCAGACAAGGGATACCCGGACAGCGCCGTCAGGGAGAAAGCTGCATTTATTATCTGGATTTATCCGCTGTGCGGATTGCAAAAAGGCGATGACAAGACAGAAAACAAAAAATATTGTTTATTATTACTGTCGTACCTTCCGGGAAAAATCAAAAAATGCCTGTACGAAACATACCATCAAGGAAGAAGTGGTGATGAAAGCTGTTTTAGCAGCAATCCAGGCACAGATTTCTCTGGTTGATTCTTTAACTGATGTGGTGGAGGAAATCAATAAGTCCCCTGTTGCCAAAAATGAATCAACCCGTTTGGCAGCTATGCTTCACCTTCGCCAAAAGGAGTTGGATAAAGTGATCGGTATTGCAGATGGGCTTTATGGTGATTGGAAAAGCGGAGATATCTCCAAAGAAGAATATACTCGTTTGAAACAGAAGTATTCTTTCCAAGCGGAACAGCTGAAAATAACGATACAAAACATTCAGTCAGAGTGTCAGGTAATGGCAAAAGGAGTTTCAAAGAATGATCCTTATTTGACCTATTTTCTGAAATATAAAAATATAAAAGAACTGAACAGAGGAATTTTAGTTGATTTGGTGAAAAATATTTATATTCACCAGGGCGGTGAAATTAGCATTGAGTTTAATTTCGCAGACCAACATCACCGGATTATAGAGTGGATGGAAAATAATCAAAATGAACGAACAATCGTTGGAAAAAAGAATGGGAAAACGGCATTGAAGGTTTCCTATTAAATTTCAGCTTTAAGTTTTGTATAAATGGGTGGAGCCACGGGAGCGGCGGGTCCTACGGGAGCGACCGGTCCGACCGGCCCAGCAGGTGTGGCGGGAGCAGCAGGCGCGGCAGGAGCAACAGGCCCAACAGGCCCAGCAGGTCCGACCGGCTCAGAGGGTCCAGCAGGAGCGCCAGGAGCGACCGGTCCGACCGGCCCAGAGGGTCCAGCGGGAGCGGCAGGTCCAATCGGCCCAACGGGAGCAGCAGGTGCGGCGGGAGCAACCGGTCCCACCGGCCCAGCAGGTCCGACCGGCTCAGAGGGTCCAGCGGGAGCGACCGGTCCAACCGGCCCAGCGGGAGCGGCAGGAGCAACAGGCCCAACCGGTCCAACAGGCCCCACCGGAGCAGAGGGTCCAGCAGGAGCGACCGGTCCGACCGGCCCAGCAGGCGTGGCGGGAGCAGCAGGCCCGGCAGGAGCGACCGGCCCAGCAGGTCCAACGGGAGCAGCAGGCCCAACCGGTCCAACAGGCCCCACCGGCCCAGAAGGCCCAGCCGGGGCAGCAGGAGCGGTGGGAGCGACCGGCCCGACCGGAGCGGCAGGCCTCACAGGGGCTATCGGTCCCACTGGCCCGGCAAATGGTCTGAATGCTTATGGAGCTTTGTACAGCACGGCACCGCAGACCTTGAATCTGACCGTGGGAGGGACAACGCAGATTCCTCTTGCCACAGCCGGGCCCGTAAAAAATGCAACCTATGTACCGGCAAACAGCATTGTGGTTGCAGAAGCAGGCACTTATGAAATCAATTACTCCACCACTTTGACAGCAGCAGTGGCAACGACCATTACATTTGCTGTAAGAGTCAATGGAACCAATGTTCCCAGTGCAACCATTTCCAGGCTTCTTGCAGTTGGTACCAGTTCCCTGTTTAGTGGAAGCACCATTGTAACTTTGACAGCAACAAGTGTTGTGGATTTGGCTTTGTCGGCAGTGCTGGCGGTGGGAGTGACCCTTGGCAGCGGTGTCAATGCCACACTTACAGTGAAAAAGCTGGATTAATAGTAATACAGATTGTTTAACAGCCGGCCAGAGATACCTATATAAGGTGTCTTTGGCCGGCTGTTATTCTGTTCTCAAAATCAGATTGACAAAACAGCCGGAATTTTTTATAATCAAATTGGACACTGGATACAATGGATACCTCATTAAAATAATCAGGAGGTATCATGTATGAGTAAATTGACAATAAGACCTATTAACACCGGATTTGTGACAATGATTCCCAGACAATATCTGTATCATCATTCCACGACTGCTTTTTATCCGGAGGCTTCAGACCAGGAAGAGGAATATCCGGTTTTTACTTATCTGGTGGAGGGAGGAGACAAACTTTTGCTGGTGGATACGGGTATGGCTTACACCCAAAGGGCAGACCGCTATCACCACCACGGATCCTTTCAGCCAGAGGGGATGGCGATCACAGAGCAGCTGGCAAAGCTGGGATATCAGCCAGAGGATATTGAGATCGTGGTGTTTACCCATCTTCATTGGGATCACTGCTTTTATATGGAGAGATTTACCAATGCGCAGTTTTATGTGAATCGTAAGGAGTACGAGTTTGCCATGGATCCGATCCCTTTGTATTACAAATCCTACGAGGCGCCTCAGCTGGGGATTATCCGGCCTTTTGAGGGGATTTCCATGAATCTGGTGGAGGGGGAGACAGAGATTATGCCAGGCGTCCGGGTATTTGAGACGCCGGGACATTCGGTGGGGCATCAGTCGGTGGAGATTGATACGGCTTTAGGAAGCTACATCTGCTGCGGTGACGCCATATTTATTATGGACAATACAAAACCGATTGAAAAGCTGCACTATGATATTACGCCACCAAACCGTTTTTCCGACATTGTAGCTGTTTGGAAAAGTATTCGCCTGATTAAGGAGCGCGCTCAGAGCCTGGAGCATATTCTGACCTGTCATGACAGGGAGATGATGGAGCGGATTGAAAAAACGCCGGTTCTTGGCCTGACAGCGGAAGGCAGGTGAGATAAGAAGTTTGGAAAACTTCGAGAATAATGGCAGTAATTGCAGTGATTGCATGTTGTGATACAAAATACCATGAGATTCTGTTTGTAAAGGAGAAAATCCAGGCGGCAGGGATGCAGCCGTTGATTCTGGACATTAGTACAGGGCCAGAGGTTCCGATCCGGGCGGATATTTCCCGGGAGCAGGTGCTGACCATGGGTGGCTATACCTGGGAGCAGGTTTGCACAATGGACAAAAGCGGAGCAATCTCTGCAATGACAGACAGTATCTGCCGGATGATCTTTCAGCTTTATGAGAAAAAGGAGATTGATGGGGTAATCGGCATGGGTGGGCTTCAAAATACAGTGGTCTGTTCAGCCGCTCTTCGCCTGCTTCCCATTGGTTTTCCCAAGCTTATCTGTTCCACGATAGCCAGCGGATTCCGGTATTTTGATACAGTGGTGGGAGATAAGGATATTGTGGTGCTTCCTTCCATTGTGGATTTTGCAGGCATGAATCCGATTAGCGAGGCGGTACTTGGGAATGCAGTGGGAGCCATGATTGGAATGGTTTCTTGCGGAGGGGCTTTGATTGAGACCAGGGGGGAGTGCTACATAGCAGCCACACTGATGGGGATTACCAATGATACGGTGATGCAGGCAGCCAATGAGCTGACAGAGAAGGGGAGGAGGACGATCAGCTTTCATTCCACTGGCATTGGGGGAAGCGTGATGGAAGATCTGATCCGGAAGGGAGTCATTGGAGCGGTTATGGATCTGTCCCTGCATGAGATGACGGCAGAATACTTTGGAGGCTATGGCTACAGCAAGGGGGCGGATCATCGTCTCTGTGCGGCTGCGCAGATGGGTATTCCTGCATTGATCTGTCCGGGAGGGATTGATTTTGCCTGCCTGCGTCCGGATGAATTGTTTGAGGATACCAAGGAGCGCGGATATGTGTGGCACAATAAAAATCTGACCCATACAAGGCTTTATGAACATGAGATTTTGGAGATTACAAAAACGATTGTAAGCCGTCTGAATCAGTCCAAAGGAAAAACAGAGGTCATTTTACCTTTAGGAGGACTTCGGACTTTAAGCAGGCCTGGAGAAATCTTCCACAAGCCGGACACCATCCGGAAGATGAGGCGAATTTTTGAAGAGGAATTAAAACCGGAGATTATTTTTAAGGCATATGATCTGAATTTCTGTGATCCGGAGTTTGCCCACATCTGTGCAGAGGAAATGGAGGGACTTTTAAAGGCTGAGGGAATGTGACAGGAGGGATGGCTATGGATTTTGAATACAGAGAGCAGGCAAAAGAACTGAGGCAGGTGGCAAAGCGCTTTTATCTTTTGCGGTATCAGATGAGCAATGGAGGAAATCTGAGTATCCGGATTGCCGGAAAGGAACAGATGATGGTCAAGGCAACCGATGTTGCCTTTCATGAGGTGGGAAGAGACACGGTGGTGATTACGGATTTTGACGGGAATGTGATAGCAGGGGACAGAAAGCCCTCCAAGGAGGCGCTGCTTCACGGCGCCTTGTACCGGGCATTTCCTCAGATCGGCGCGGTTATGCACTGCCATTCTCCTTATGCAACAGCGTGGGCGGCAGCCCACGAGGAACTGGATTTTGCCACACATCATTCGCGGATGAAACTTGGTGGTTATGTGCCAGTGTTTGACACCCATTCCTATGCTGTGCCGAAAGAGTATTTTCCCCATATTCTTGAAAATCTGGCCGAGCATCCGGGGGCTTTCGGATTTCTTTTGCGGGCGCATGGACAGGTGACAATGGGAAGGGACATGAGGGAGGCAGCCTATTTGGCGGAACTTGTGGAGGAGACGGCTCAGATTTCCATTTTATCAGGAAATATTTAAAAGACTGCTTAAGCAGAAGAGCATCTGGCATAAAAGCTGGGGCTGTATCATCCAGGATGGAAGATCCGGGAGGATACAGCCTTTTTTGACAGGTAATGGGGGATATGGTTCAGGAAAAATTTACCTGAGCGCTTACACTGTCAACAACATCGTTTAGATGGTCAAAGATCGCCTGCTTGGTTCCGGCCACATCACGGTTTTTCAGACATTGAATGATACGGGTATGTTCCGCTAAGGTGTCATTGCTCCGCCCTTCTAAGGAGTAATAGATAGACTTAAAAGAATCGCACTTGTTCCACAAACCTTCCAGGATCTCTATGGTGTTGGTGCAGCCGGAAAGGGTACACAAAAGTCCGTGGAACTGCCGATCCAGCTGCATGAATTCTTTTGAATTGTTAGAATAATTTAACATGCGCAAATTGATGGCTTCAATCTGTTCAATCTGTTCCTCAGACGCTTTCATACAAGTTCTGGCAGCACAGTACTGCTCAATCAAAATCCGGATATCATAGATTTCGTGGAGGCAATTTTTGTCCAACTGAAATACCACGGCTCCGCAATGGGGACGGGTGATGAGAAGTCCTTCAGCCTCTAAACGCTTAATGGCATCCCGGATCGGAGTACGGCTGACGCCTAATTTCTTGGTCAGGCTTTCTTGGGCAATATGTTCTCCGGGTTTAAAATCTCCCTGAATAATCGCATTTTTAATCCAAAGATAGACAGAATCGGAAACAGTTGTATATTGGATAAGCGGCTGATTGTTTTCCATAGGGCGGCTCCTTATTTATATTTTGAATGTTTTCTGTCCTATAACTATACCGTAAAAACTGAGAAAAGTCAATGAATTGGATTATGTATCCAATATCCGGGTAAAATATTGTGCAATAAAAATATAAAACAAATATGATGAGTATAATTATTGACAAATTATACAATAAAGTGTATGATACTAACATAAAGTTGTATCCAATATCCGGTGTCCAAAACAGAGGTATTAGGTATGAGAATCAAAAACATAAGCAAACTAACACTACAAAGCCTGTGGGCAGAAGAATTTGCAGGGAGACTGTTGCCTGGCAAGAAAGGATGGAGAAAATGAGAAAGAGAAGATTTTTGGCATGGGGAATGGCAGCCGGTTTGGCGATTTCACTTATGGCTGGATGTGGAAGCGGGAATAAGGATACCGGGTCACAAAAGACAACAGGGGCTGCGGCCGCACCGGCTGCTAAAGAGAGCCAGGCGGCATCTTCCGGGAATAAGGAAACGATCACATTGCGGATCGGTTCCGGACATTCCGAGTCGAATCCATGGATCACGGCATTGGAAGATTATTTTGTAAAGAACGTGTCGGAGCGCGTCAGCGCGGAGACCGGTTATGAGATCAATTGGGTGAAGTCTTATGGCGGTGCGGTCATTTCACTGGGAAATGAATTGCAGGGAGTCCAGGACGGGCTGGTGGATATCGGCTGTACGATTCTGGTGTTTGAGGCTTCCCGGCTTCCTTTGCAGGATATGGTGTACAGTATGCCTTTCTCCTGCTCGGATCCCCTGATTGTGGCAGACACGATCAAACAGATTTATTCGGAATACCCGGAATTTACCGAGACCTATGAAAAGGATTATAATCAAAAATTCATTGGCATTGGTGTGTCCGATCCTTACGGATTCTACAGCACAAAGGAAGTGAAATCTCTGGCAGATGTAAATGGAATGAAGATCGGCGCGGCCGGCATCAATCTTTCCTGGATCGAAGGCTCAGGGGCAGTGGGGGTTCAGACTTCTTTGAATGATACGTATCAGAATCTCCAGACAAATGTGTGCCAGGCAACCATCCAGCCCACCCGCTCCTGTGTGAACCTGAAAGTGTATGAGGTGGCTCCTTATTACCTGGATGCCAATTTTAATGTAGTGCCATTTAACTCCATCACCGTAAATCTTGACACCTGGAAGGATCTTCCCCCGGAGGTACAGACGATCCTTACCGAGGTGGGAGAGGGATATCTGGATTATGAGGCAAACTACATTAATGAGATCCATGAGCAGGATTTGAAAACCCTTGAGGAGCAAGGCTGTACGATTATCAGCCTGAGCAGAGAGGAGCAGGAAAAGTGGGCTGCAAGTCTGCCGGACATTGTAAACGGGCTGGTGAAGAATCTGGATGATGCCGGCTATAAGGGGGCAGAGATTGTGTCCCGGTATTACGAGATTCTGGAATCTCACGGGGTAGAGAGAGTGAGGGACTGGAACATCGGAGGATGACAGACTGTACTGGGAAAATAAGACAGCCTGCCTGCCGGATAAGATTACTTAGGAAGGCAGCAGGCGGCCTGTCTGAGAGATCGATAAAAGAGAGGAGATGGGAGAGAATATGTCCGTTTTGCGGAAATGGGATAAGCTTCTGGAACGATTTTTAGGGATTGTCAATGGAATAGCCGCTATTTCAGTATTTGCTATTATGCTTTTGATCACAGCGGATGTGATGAGCCGGTTTCTGTTTAACAAGCCGTTTGCCGGCACAGCGGAGATCGTCAGCAGCATCATCATTGTGGTATGCTTCTGGGAGATTCCCTATGTGGCAGTGAAGGGAGCCCATGTGAGGACTACCATGCTCTATGACAAGGCGGGAAGAAAAGGGCGCCTGATCATTGATATAGCGGCTGCCGGGCTGGGCATTTTGGTGTATGGGTTTATCATCCGGGCCAGCTGGGCTAATTTATTGAATGCCATCCAGATCGGTGAGGCTGAGATTGCCGGATCCGTCCGTATCACAACGATTCCGGGGCGGTTTTCCATCATCTTTGGCTCCGGGCTGATGATACTGGAATTTATCAACCAGATTATAAAATATGGCTATGAACTGATGACCGGGAAAAGCTTTGCCGGGGAAGGAGGGAGCAGATCATGAGTACAGGAACCGTAGCCTTATTTTCGCTGGTGCTCTTGCTTGTCCTGATCTTTTGCGGGGTACATTTAAGCACCTCCCTGATGTTTACCAGCGTTTTGAGCGTCTATCTGTTTACAGGAAGATTTTCCACGGCAATGAATGTGCTGAGCCAGTCAGCCTGGGGAGCCGTGCGGCAATACATGTTCGGGGTGATTCCTTTGTTTGTCCTGATGGGACTGTTGGCCAACCTATCAGGAGCCAGCCAGGATCTCTATGATTCGGCCAGCCTGCTTTTAAAGAAGGTGCGGGGAGGAGTGGGGATCGCCACTGTGGTGGCCAACGCGATTTTTGCGGCAATCACCGGAGTGACGGTTGCCTCGGCAGCAGTATTTACAAAGATCGCCCTTCCCCAAATGCTCCGTCTGAGATATGACCGGAAGGTGGCTTTGGGAACCATCTCCGGCTCTGCCATTTTAGGGATGCTGATACCTCCCAGCCTTCTGATGATTGTGTATGGCTCCCAGGCAGACGTGTCCATTGGCAAGCTTTTTGTGGCTGCGGTGGTTCCGGGAATTTTGATGACCATTGCCTTTATTATCGTGATCCTTACGATTGCCCATATTCGACCCAGCTATATTCCGGAGGTGGAGGGTCTAAGCGAGGAGGAAAAGAAGGATTTCTGGAAGATTGTGCTGCGTCCCTGGCCTATTGTACTTCTGATTATTGTCTCTCTAGGAGGCATTTGGTGTGGATTTTTCACCCCTACGGAAGCTGGTGGTGTGGGGGCTTTCGGAGCCTTTTTGATCGTTATTTTGAAAGGCCGGTTTCACTGGCGGGATTTTTGGGAGACGCTGCTTTCAGCTGGTTCTACCTCAGGAAGCGTGTTGATTTTGCTGGTTTCTGCCTCCACCTATTCCAAGACCTTATCCATGTGCGGGGTGATCAATGTGATCCGCAGCTTTGTGGAGGGGATGCATGTGGCGCCGGTGGTGATTATACTGGTGTTCATCGCAATTTTGATGGTACTTGGCTGTATTCTGGACTCCACATCCATTCTGCTTTTAACCACTCCGCTGATGTGCCCGATTGTGGCAGATATGGGATATGATCTGGTTTGGTTCGGCCTGGTTATGATCATTGCCATCGAGACGGGGATGATCACCCCTCCTTTTGGCATGAATGTGTTTACCGTCAAATCTTCGCTGTATGGCATGGAAGGGATGGAGGATATTTCTGTCAATGAGATATTTGCCGGTTCCATGTGGTTTTTGGCCGCGATTGTCGTGGTGGATTTGATCTGTGTTTTTATCCCTTCCGTGGTATTGTTTTTGCCCAATGCTATGTAGCGTGTGCTTGAAAGAAATGGAGGACGAAGAAAAAGCAGCGGCCATGTTTGTGAAATTATAACAAAATTCTGCGAAAGTGTGTTGGCAATGAAAAACGAAAATAGCCGGGATTCCAACACCGGTTTATAAAAAAGAAAGGGGTTATGAAAATGGCAAATGTTAAGATTCCCAGGGACAAGGTTGCAATCGTCTTGATTGAACCGCAAAATGATTTTTTGTCGGAGGGAGGTACGATGTATGCCCACATCAAAGAACAGTTAGCAGAGCGTCATGTGATTGCCAATCTGCAGAATCTTCTTGATCAGGCGCGGGGAAAGGTAGCTAAGATTTTTTACTGTCCCTTCCATCCTTTTGATCCAGGATTTCCGGAACTGAAAAAGGGCGGGCCGGCCTGTGAGGGCCTGCGGGGAATTGAGATGGATATGGAAGCAGACTGGGGAACCGGGGCCTGGCTTCGGGGGACACCAGGGCCGGAGATCATTAAAGAACTTACCCCTCAGCCAGGAGATGTGGTAGTGGAGGGAAAGAAAACCTTGGATGCTTTTCATTCCACAGGGCTGGATTATTACTTAAGGGCCAATGAGATCGAGTATGTGGCATTTACCGGCTTTCACACAGACTGGTGCGTGGAATCGTCTGCCAGATCTGCCTACGACAAAGGGTACCGGGTGATTGTGATCAGTGACTGCACGGCCACAGATACCCAGGAGGAGCAGGATTTCTGTGAGAAATGGATTTTCCCGAAGATTGGGAAGGTAATGACTTATCAGGAGTTTTTGGATGCGTTAAATTGAAAAGGAGGGCAGGAGAGTCCGGTTTGACGGACTCTCCTTTTTTGTACATATTGTCAAAAATCATGTGGATACTTAAAAAATAAATGACCTTTAGGCAAAAATGTGGTAAAATTTCAGAAAGTACGTGAAATACCAGAGCGTGTATGGTATAGAACAGGAGGGATGTTTTGCTGTATTTAATAAAAAATGCCCACATTTATACTCCGGAGGATCTGGGGAAGGGGGATGTGCTGGTTGGCGGAGGGAGGATTCTTCAGATTGAGGAGAGCCTGCCGGCAGAAGCCGCCTATAAGGTTACTGTGCTGGATGGCAGAGGCAAGGTTTTGATGCCAGGGCTTATTGATGCCCATGTGCATATTTTGGGGGGCGGAGGCGAGGGCGGCGCGAAGAGCCGGACACCGGAGATTATGCTGAGTGATATTACTCTGGGCGGAGTTACCACGGTGGTGGGGTGCCTGGGCACGGATGGCTGCACCCGTACTATGACGAATCTTCTGGCCAAGGCCAAAGGGCTTGAGGAGGAAGGGATTACCACCTATGTGTATACAGGCTCCTATCAGGTGCCGGTGCGGACGCTGACCGGAAGTATTATGGATGACATTATTTTGCTGGAAAAGGTGGTGGGAACCGGGGAGATTGCTATCTCCGATCACCGTTCCTCTCAGCCATCAAAGGAAGAATTTGCCCGGATTGTGGCAGATACCCGGGTGGGAGGGATTCTTTCCGGAAAGGCGGGACTGGTAAATATTCACATGGGGGATGGAGAGGAAAAGCTGGATTTTTTGCAGTATGTGAGAGAGAATACCCAGATTCCTTCTGCCAATATGCTGCCAACTCACATAAACCGGAGCCGGACACTGATGATGGCCGGAATCGACTATGCCAAAAATATGGGAGGCTATATCGATCTGACCACCAGCTCGGATCCGGATTTTCTGGAGCCTGATGAGGTGAAAGCAAGCAGCGGCCTTAAGATGGCTCTGGACGCAGGAGTGGGAGAGGAGCATGTGACCTTTTCTTCGGACGGACAGGGAAGCCTGCCGGTGTTTTACCCGGACGGAACTTTAAAGGGACTGGGAGTGGGGAAAGTAATCTCTTTGTACCGGGAAATGAGAGATGCAGTGCTAAAGGACGGAGTAGACCTTCCGAAAGCCCTGAAAGCAGTTACCTCTAATCCGGCCGCTCTTTTAAAGCTTCCCCATAAGGGACGGGTCGCCGAGGGGGCTGATGCAGATCTGGTACTGGCAGATGAAAAGACTTTGGCCATCGATCTGGTGATGGCTAAAGGAGTCATAATGGTGTCAGACGGACAGGCTCTGGTGAAGGGGACTTTTGAAGCATAGAACAGAGGATCGCAGCAAACGAAAGACCAGAAAAAGGAGAAGATATCATGGAAAAGAAAAAACAGTTTCAAATGCCTCACACTTACATCATCATTTTTGGAGTGATTCTTTTGGCAGCCCTTCTGACCGTGTTTGTGCCACTGGGAAAATATGAGACAAAAGAGATCACCTACATGATGAACGGGGAGGAAAAGAGCCGGACTGTCCTGGATCCGGAGAGTTTTCAGTATGTGCTGGATGACAATGGAAATAAGGTTACAAGGCTTGCTCCTTTGTTTGGCACAGAGGATTTTGGGGGTCAGGGAATCTTAAACTATGTGTTTGAGGGAATGACTGTGGGGGATAAGAATGGAACGGCAGTGGGGATCATTGCTTTTATTCTGGTGGTGGGCGGCGCCTTTGGGATTGTGCTGAGAACCGGCGCGGTGGAAAGCGGGATCATGCGGGTGATTCATATCGCCAATGGAAGGGAGATTGTGCTGATCCCCATACTGATTGTGCTTTTCTCTCTGGGAGGAGCAGTGTTTGGCATGGGGGAGGAAGCCATTCCCTTTGTCATGATTCTGGTGCCTATGTTTGTGGCTATGGGATATGATGCGGTGGTGGGGATCATGTGTTCCTATGTGGCCACCCAGATCGGCTTTGGTTCTTCCTGGCAGAATCCTTTTGGCCTGGCAGTGGCGCAGGGAGTGGCAGGGATTCCGGTTATGTCCGGGGCATGGTTCAGGATTCCTTTGTGGATCTTTTTTACCACACTGGCCTGTGTGTTTACCATGCGCTATGCCATGAAGATAAAAAAGAATCCTCAGTCCTCAGTGGCCTATGAGTCGGATGAGGCGTACCGGACGGAATTTGCCAGAAACGGACAAAAGATGCCTCCTTTCACCTTAGGACACAAGCTGGTACTTTTGACGATTGCTGCTTGTATGGCATGGACAATCTGGGGTGTTGTGGCAAAGGGATACTATATTCCGGAGATTGCTTCTCAGCTCTTTGTGATGGGACTGGTGTCCGGAATTATAGGGATTGTGTTTCACTTAAATGATATGAAGCTGAATGATATTCCCAGGGCTTTTGACCGGGGAGCCGCTGACCTTTTAGGTGCAGCCATGTGTGTCGGTATGGCTCAGGGAATCATTATTATTCTGGGAGGCACCAGCGCCACGGAAGGCACGGTATTGAACACCATACTTCACAGCATCAGTGAGGGAATGAAGAATTTCCCGCCGGTTATTTCTGCCTGGCTGATGTATTTGTTCCAGTCAGTGTTTAATTTCTTTGTGGTTTCCGGGTCAGGGCAGGCGGCGCTTACCATGCCGGTCATGGCGCCTTTAGCTGATTTGGTTGGTGTGGAGCGGCAGGTGGCAGTGGTTGCCTATCAGCTGGGAGATGCCTTTACCAACTTTATCGTACCCACATCCGGATGTCTTTTGGGAGCCTTAGCGGCAGCAAAGCTGGATTGGGGGAAATGGGCAAGGTTCCAGATTAAGTTCCAGGCCCTGTTGTTCTTATTTGGATCACTGGCAGTGATTCTGGCAGTGGTGATTGGCCTGTCATAAAAACAGGATGGATTTGCTTTTTATCGCTTCAGAAAGAGAGGGAAAATGATGGGAAATACGCAACAAAGGGAAAAGAGTGACAAAGAGGGGAAATTTACCATCAGCCAGATGGAGGCAGAGAAAAAGAAGGGAGGAGATAATCCTGTGGAAAGTCTTACATTGCCTCGCACGATCCATCTGGTTCCCATGGATCGGATTGCAGGGTTTGACGTGCGCCCGGGATTTTATGAGACCAATGGAGCTACGGCTATTCCGGGCGGAGTGAATTTTACCGTGTATTCTCACGGGGCAACCTCCATTGAGCTTCTGCTTTTCCACCGAATGGAAAAAGAGCCCTTTGCCATACTGCCTTTCCCCAAGCATTACCGGATCGGCAATGTTTATTCTATGATCGTTTTTAAGCTTAACATTGAGGAATTTGAATATGCTTATCGTGTTGACGGCCCTTATGAGCCAAAGAAGGGCCTGATCTTTGATAAGTCCAAATATCTTCTGGATCCCTATGCCAAGGCTGTTACCGGCCAGAGCCTGTGGGGGGACTCATCACCAGGAGAGCAGCACTACAAGGCGAGAGTGGTGAAGGATGATTTTGACTGGGAGGATATGCAGCCTCCCCTGCTTCCCACGGAGGATCTGGTGATCTATGAACTCCATGTGCGTGGGTTTACTATGGATAAATCCTCCGGTGTGTTCCATCCCGGCACTTTTGCCGGCCTTTTGGAGAAGCTGCCTTATTTAAAGGAATTGGGAGTCAATGTGGTGGAACTGATGCCCATCTTTGAGTTTGACGAGATGCAGGATTACCGGGAGGTGGCAGGAGAAAAGCTCTACAATTACTGGGGATATAACACGGTCAGCTTTTTTGCTCCAAATACCAGCTATACAGCCAGCCGGGAGTATAACCGGGAGGGAAATGAGTTAAAGAACCTGATCCGGGAGTTTAATCAGAACGGCATTGAGGTGTATCTGGATGTGGTGTTTAATCACACAGCAGAGGGAAACGAACAGGGGCCGTTTTTCTCCTTTAAGGGTTTTGACAACAATATTTATTATCTGCTGACGCCAGAGGGCTACTATTACAACTTCAGCGGCTGCGGCAATACCTTAAACTGCAATCACCCCATTGTCCACCAGATGATTTTAAACTGCCTCCGCTACTGGGTCAGTACCTACCGGATCAATGGCTTCCGGTTTGACCTGGCATCCATCTTAGGGCGCAATGAGGACGGGACGCCCATGGATAAGCCGCCTCTTTTGCAGTCTTTGGCTTTTGACCCGATCTTAGGAGACGTGAAGCTGATTGCTGAGGCATGGGATGCAGTGGGACTTTATCAGGTAGGCTCTTTCCCCTCTTGGAACCGTTGGGCAGAGTGGAACGGAAGATATCGGGATGATATGCGCCGTTATCTGAAGGGAGATGAGGGCTTTGCCCAGGCGGCGGCCTTGCGGCTGGTAGGTTCCAGGGATATCTATGAGGTGAGTACCAGAAAGAATGCTTCTGTGAATTTTATCACCTGTCATGACGGCTTTACCCTGTATGATATTTTTTCTTACAATCAAAAGCACAATGAAAAGAACGGATGGAACAATACAGACGGAGCCAATGACAATAACAGCTGGAATTGCGGGGTGGAGGGAGAGACCGATGATGTGGCGGTTCTTACCTTAAGGAAACGAATGATCCGCAATGCCTTTGGGCTTTTGATGTGCAGCCGGGGGATTCCGATGTTTCTGGCCGGAGATGAGTTCTGCAATACTCAGTTTGGCAATAACAACGCTTACTGTCAGGACAATATCACTTCCTGGCTGGACTGGAACCGGCTGGAAGAAAACAGGGATATTTTTGAATTTTTCAAATATATGATTGCTTTCCGCAAGGCCCATAAGGTGCTGCGGGCCAATATCAGTGATGGAGCCTGTGGATTCCCGGATATAAGTTTTCACGGGGAGAAGCCATGGCGGGGGCAGTTTGCCGGCCATGAGCGGTATGTGGGTGTGATGTTTGCCGGTAAGGAGGCAGATGCGCCTGCGGATGTGGTCTATGTGGCATCCAACGCTTACTGGGAGAAGCTTTTGGTGCTGCTTCCAGAACTGCCGGAGGGGATGTGCTGGAAGTGTATGGTGAATACCTGGGAGAACGGGATGGCTGCCCCTGAGACAGTAAAGGGAAAATTTGAGATTGAGCCAAGAAGCGTGAAGGTGTTTGTGGCAATGGCAAAATAAAGCTGTAAGCAAATGTTAAGAAGAAGGACAGATATTCTTTGTGGATGTCTGTTCCTTTTTATGGTAAAATACAACAAAGAATCTGCTGGGATAAAGAGGAGGAGAACTGCCTCTTAAGACAGAAGCAGAAAATGAAAGGATAACGGCATTTATGAGAATATGCGCAGGAAAAATAGGAGCAGTCCTGGGGCTTTTTGTGGCATTGTCAGGGATGAGCGCCATGGCGGCAGAACAGCAGGTGACCTGGATCGGAGAGGGTGCAGAAGGAGGGGCGATGACGCAGAAGGAGGAAAGGATTTTGGCAGAGCAGGCCAATCATCTGGGGCTTTTGGTGGAAAAGTTGTCTGCGGCAAAAGAGACGGAGCAGATTATCACGGTGGTGGGCGAAGGAACAGACAGTTCATTGGTAAATGTAGCATATTTTAAGAAGAATGAAACCGGTATCTGGACAGAGGAATTTTGTGTGCCAGGCTATTGCGGCTACAATGGGATGTCCGCAGACAAAAGGGAGGGAGACCGCCGAACTCCCACAGGGACGTACAGCTTTGTGACAGCCTTTGGGATACGGAAGGATCCGGGAAGCCAGATTGCTTACAAGCAGCTTGAGGAAGGGGATTTCTGGGTGGATGACAGCAACAGCCGCTATTATAATCAGATGGTGAATATCACAGAAACGGCCCGGGACTGGGATTCTGCGGAGGAACTTATGAGAATCACTCCGTCCTACAATTATGTGCTGGCATTAGATTACAACACAACGGATCGGATTCCGGGCAAAGGCTCTGCGATTTTCCTCCACGGTATTCACCCGGAAAAAACATGGACAGAAGGGTGCATCGCTATTCCAGAGGAACAGATGAAAAGGCTTTTGCAGGAGTTAAAGCCGGATGCGAAGATCGTGATTATGCCGTCTCTGCCCTTGGCAGTTACGGAATAAGGGCTGGCTGTCAGGAGGACCTGGCAGCCAGTTTTTTTGCAATAAAGCGAAGTGTTTCCAGCTTCTTTTTCTCCGCCGGAGACATTCCGGAAGTCAGGACAGAGGCCAACAGCTCTGTCTCAGGATCCGAAAACCGGATCCCTTTTTTTGCTGCATCCATCTGCATGGACATAAAGGCCGGGAGGATCTGATCCTTGGGCAGTTTTGTAACCTGGTCTGCAAAGGTGGTCAGATAATCCAGCTTTTCCGGGGACATTTGCTTTAGTCGTGGATCCTGTTTCCAGTTGTTGGGGGTCATGGAGGGCTCCTTTCTTAAAAAAGAGTCATGAGTCAGGGCGTCTGCATAGCCTGCAACATGATCTGCAGATTTTCGATCATTTCGATCAGTTCCTGCTCACGGGGATTGGCGTAGGGCTTCATGGCCTGAAGCATTTCCACAGGAGAGCTTTTTCTCTCGCCGGTTGAGGCTGTGCTCATGGCAGTGACCTCACCACCGGAGAAAAGGCTCATGGTACGGCTTAGTTCCTGCATTTTGATCATCATGGATAAGAAACGCTGCATGGGCTGCTGCATATAGGGAATCGCCGCTTTTACCATTTGCAGGTGAGGATCTGCAAGCAGATAGTCGAAATCAGTCAACCGGACGCCGGTTCCTGTCTCTTCATTCATAAACGGCTCCTTCACTTTTTGAAACAATATATGCATCATTCAAGGAAAACATACCAGCTGCATATATTGTTCTTATCAGGCAATGCTTTAGGGATTGTCTGAGCGGCTATTTTATTAGGAGGGTGACAAGCGATGGCAACAAGATTGATTATAGAGGGAAATGCAGTATACGAGATTGATGAGGATTGTCAGGAATATCAAAGGAAAAGGAATGGAGCAAGAAACCGGGGACGATGCAGAGAATGCGGCGGAACCGATTATATAGAAGGAGCAGGACGGGTAAACGCAAGAGTACAGGAAAAAAGTATATAAGGTTTTGAGAAAGGGAAAGCCCCCTCACCGTGAGGGGGCAAAGCCCTTAGCAGAAGAAACCACCATTGCCGCCGCCACAGCAGCACAGAAGAAGGATGATCCAGATCCAGTCACAGCCGTTTCCGCAGCCAAAGCTGAAGCAATTGTTATGTTCACATCCACATCCACACCCATTGCTATTGCCGCCGCAACAGCACAGAATCAGGATCAGCCAGATAATGTTGCACCCGCTTCCTCCCCCGTTACAATTGCAATTGCAGTTGCAGTCACATCCGCAGTTTGTTGCTGCCAAATCGCTCATACCAGTTCCTCCAAGAATTATTTACAATTCATCATATGTCGGGCTGCATGTCACAGTTTCCGGTTTTTTGGAAAGTTTTTAAGAATTTGTAGAGGCTTCGGATTGGGACAAAGTAAATTGTGATAAATAGCTAAAAAAAGGGAGATTATTTTAAAAAAATTTAATTCCCTTTTTGACAAATTGTGTTATACTTTTAAGAGCATGATGACAAACAGGAGATGCCATAAGGAAAAGATTTATGGCATTTCCTATAAATATAGAGAATGGGTGAAAACTATGAACAGGTATGACGAGGATCAAATGTATGGTACAAGCCGTTCAAGGGCAAGGGGTGGCTCAAGGGGAAATGGGAGCTCGTCCAGGGGGAGCGCTTCCAGGAGCAGTGCCAGCAGCTCAAGAGGAAGCTCTCACAGCACTTCCCGAAGCCCTTCGTCCAGAGGCGCTTCTTCTAGGAACAGCTCAGTCAGAAGCACTTCATCCCGGGGGGGAGGAGGCTACCATGGAAGTGGAGGCCATGGCTCGGGTCATGGAAAGAAGCATAGGAGAGCCGGCGCTGATTATAGTAAGATCGCGATTGGCGGTGTTCTTCTGATAGCTGCCATTACCCTGATCGTGTTTTTTGTGAAAGGCATGGGCGGAGAGAAACCGGGAGAGGAAAGCCAAACTGAGACCAGTTCCGTTTCGGAAACCGAGCTTTTGAAGGAAGTCATGGTAGATGGGGTGAATATTACCGGCATGTCAAAAGAGGAGGCCAAGGCAGCTATTTTAGAGAACTATCCCTGGGCCATGACTGTCACCTGGCAGGAGGAGACCTATGAGGTGATGGATTTGATGGCCGGTAAGGTGGATGAGCTTTTGACAGAGATTTATTCCGGTGAGCCCGGAGAAAAGTATTCTCTGGATACCAATGGGTTAGAGGAGGCCGCAGCGGCAGAGGCAGCTAAGGCGGCAGCTAAGTGGGATAAGGTGGCAAAGAACGGCTCGATTTCCAGCTATGACAAGGAGACGGATCAGTTCTTATTTACTGGTGCGGAAAAAGGACAGGCACTGGATCAGGAAAAGCTGACAAAAGATATTTTGGGAGCCTTAAAGAAGAAAGATTTTGACGCAAAGCTGACCGCTTCCGTGGATCCGGTGGATCCGGAGTTCAGTGAAGAGACAGCGAAGGAAAAGTATAAGACGATTTCCTCTTTTACTACCAAGACTACCTCCAACAGTAAGCGAAACACCAATGTCAAGCTGTCAGCAGAGGCAATTAACGGAACGGTCTTGCAGCCAGGGGAGGAGTTTTCCTTTAATGAGACTGTGGGACAGAGAACAGAGGCAAAGGGCTACAAAGGAGCCGCTGCTTATAATAACGGAGAAGTGGTGGAGGAGATCGGCGGCGGTGTCTGCCAAACCTCATCTACCCTGTACAATGCGGTGCTGAAAGCAGGTTTAAAGACTACGAAACGTCAGTCCCACACTTATGAACCTTCTTATGTGACACCAGGAACCGATGCCACTGTCAGCTGGAACGGACCGGATTACCGGTTTGTAAACAATTCCAGCGCTGCTATCGGAATCCGTGCCAAATATTCGGATCAGACCATCACGATCTCGATTTATGGAGTTCCGGTTCTGGAGGAAGGGGTGACTTATTCCTTAAAGTCTAAAAAACTGAAGGATTTAGACCCGCCAGCTCCCACCTATGAGGAAGATCCGACCTTAGAGCCCGGGGTGGAGAAGCAAAAAAGCGGAGGAAGCCGGGGAAGCTATTGGGAGACTCGCCTGGTAGTCAAAAAGGGCGAGGAGATTATCAGCCAGGATGTGGATCATGTGGTGACCTATAAGGGCCATGCACCGGTGGTTCTGCGAAACACTTCAGGCAGCGTGGCGCCTACAGAGTCTGTACCTGACGAGAATGCCATCAACCCCAGTGAGGCATCTTCCATTGCACCAGAAGGAGCCGGAGACGGATTCACCCGGCCGTTAGGTCAGGGAACAGGCAGTGGGGGAACTTCTTCAGGTGGCCCGGGGGCCAATGATCAGGGAGTCAGCAATCCGGGAGGGAATGCTGTTGGTGAAGCACCGGGAGGCGGGAGCACTACTGTCACTCCCACCACCCCGGCACAGCCTGCGCCTACTACTGCACCGCAGACTCCCACCACCGCGGCAGTTCAGAGTGTTCCCACAGAGGCGGAGCCGGGAGGCAATGTGCCACCAATGGTGGCTCCGATGCCGGGAAACTGATAATTGTCAATTTTAACAAAAAAGGAAGATATCGCCATGATGGAAGATATCTTCCTTTTTTAAGTATTGTACGCGAAATAGTACGTGGTTTTTGCGTTTTTTCTGGTTTTCATGTTTGCAAATTGATAAAAAGTTGCTATAATAAAAGACAGGGTTCCGGGGCATTTCCGGGACGAGCAATATTCACATTTGTAGGAGGAAAATCAAATGGCAAGAAAAATGAAAACCATGGATGGTAATCAGGCTGCTGCTCATGCTTCGTATGCGTTTACCGAAGTAGCTGCTATGTATCCCATCACCCCCTCTTCCGTT
>JAAWEL010000077.1 GCA_022794255.1 Lachnospiraceae bacterium | reverse complement strand
GCTGCAGGAAACGCCTAATAAGCTGATCCATATCGGGAGGCCGATAGTCTTTGATATGGAGGTGTTTGAGAAGCAGCTGGGGAATTTATATGAGGTGGCAAATTTGGATACGGAAGGAATCAGAAATTTGATTCGCGAGATTGTGATGACATATATACCACCACAAAGTTAAAGCTCAAAACAGCTTAAGGAGAGACAAATGGACTTGAAGAAAAAGCGTATTTATTTATCCAGCCCAACGATCAATGGCTATGAAATGAGCTATATTAAGGAGGCTTTTGACACGAATTGGGTAGCACCATTAGGCAAAAACGTCAATGAATTTGAACATGAAATGGCATCTTATATTGGTGTAGAGGATGCCGCAGCTTTAAGTTCCGGAACAGCAGCTATCCATTTGGCAGTGAAACTGGCTGGGATTCATCGCGGTGATGTAGTGTTCTCATCCGCCTTAACCTTTGCTGCTACCTGTAATCCGGTTGTTTATGAGGGTGGAACTCTGGTGTTTATTGATTCGGAAAAAGACACCTGGAATATGTCCCCGGAAGCCTTGGAGGAGGGATTTAAAAAATATCCATATGCTAAAGCTGTCATTCTCGCACATCTTTATGGAACTCCAGCAAAAGTTGATCAAATCATGGAAATTTGTGACCGATATGGAGCTATTTTGATTGAAGATGCTGCTGAAGCTTTGGGAAGTAGATATAAAGGCAAAAACTGTGGTGCGTTTGGTACATATGGGATTCTTTCTTTTAATGGAAATAAAATCATTACAACATCCGGAGGAGGAATGCTCCTGTCCGATAATAAAAAAGCAATTGAAAAAGCCAGATTTTGGGCAACTCAGTCAAGAGAACCGGTTCGCCACTATGAACATAAAGAGATAGGGTATAATTATCGAATGAGCAATATTGTGGCAGGAATTGGGCGAGGCCAATTATTAACTCTGGATGAATATAAAAAAAAGAAGAAAAGGATTTACTATCATTATCAAAAGGCATTTCATGATATTTCTGATATTCATATGAATCCAATAAATCCAGATGGAGAATCTAATCACTGGTTGTCATGTGCTATTTTAGATCCAAAGCTGGTACAACAGGGAATCACTCCTGAATTGATTATAGAAGAATTGGAAAAAGAAAATATAGAAAGTCGTCCTATTTGGAAACCGATGAATTTGCAGCCGATATACTCGAAAAATGATTTTATCCAAATCGACAGTTCTAATAATTTTTCAATAGGAGAAGATATTTTTATGCACGGGATCTGTCTGCCCAGTGATATTAAAAATACTGATGAGGACAGGCAGAAAATTATTGATATTATTAGAAAGGTTTATTTTAAATAGAGATGAAACAACATAAAAGTTACATATTAATATATCCAAAATATATAAAAAGAATTTTAGATATTATATTCTCTTTTATTGCAATTCTTGTTTTATCTCCAGTTATGATTATAATTGGATTTCTTATTAAAATAAAATTAGGAACTCCTGTTATATTTAAGCAAAAACGACCTGGGAAAGATGAAAAGATATTTGAAATGTATAAGTTCCGCAGTATGACAAATGCGAAAGACTCTAATGGTGATCTATTACCAGATAAATTACGATTGACTTATTTCGGAAAAAAGCTTCGGGAAACTAGTTTGGATGAATTACCTGAATTATTTAATATTCTTAAAGGTGATATGAGCATTGTGGGCCCCAGACCACAACTAATTAAA
Organism: Lachnospiraceae bacterium; assembly: GCA_022794255.1. Lineage (GTDB taxonomy): Bacteria > Bacillota > Clostridia > Lachnospirales > Lachnospiraceae > Brotaphodocola. Next base: position 22,790 of record JAAWEL010000077.1, on the reverse strand, counting down.
GATATGATTTTTATGACTCCTTACCAGAGAAAGCGTCATATGGTACTTCCAGGCCTTACCGGATTAGCCCAAATAAATGGCAGAAACAATATATCCTGGGAGGAAAAAATCAAATGGGACCTGCAATACATACAAAACATATCGTTTCATCTTGATTTAGATATTATCGTAAAAACAATATATAAAGTCCTCAAAAGAAAGGATATTGCAACGAATGGTCTGGAAACATCTGAGGATTTAGGAGATTATCTGCTGCGGACTGGAAAAATTGACATTACAAAATATATGGAGATACTCCAGCAACTAAAGTATTATGATTCTTAAAATTCAATGAGAATACGGCTCTTATTTTAGAAGGACATATATCAATGATATCAGAAAACAAAAAAAATTATCCGGCTTTTTCTGTAGCAATAAGTGTATATGGTGGTGACAATGCTGATTATTTTGATTTGGCTTTGAAAAGCATTATGAATCAAACCATTCCTCCTGATGAAATTGTTTTAATTATTGATGGTCCAGTTTCAGATACAATCGAAAAAGTAATTAAAAAGCATGAAAAAGGGACAATACCATTTACAATTATAAAATTCAAAAAAAACAAAGGACTCGGAATGGCGTTAAAAGTTGCTGTAGAGCATGCTCATCATAATATAATTGCACGTATGGATAGTGATGATATTGCTTATAAAAACAGATTTGCCTTACAGCTTCAAGCCATGTGCAACTATTCTGCGGATATTGTAGGAGGACAAATATCGGAATTTGATAATTCTGAAAAAAAAATTATTGGATACCGTATAGTGCCTTTAAAGCATAAAGACATATGTGAGGAAATGAAAAAAAGATGTCCTCTAAATCATATGACTGTTATGTTCAAAAAAAATGCTGTATTACAAGCAGGAAACTATAGAAGCCTGATATTCAATGAAGATTACTTCTTATGGATTAGAATGATGGAAAGCGGCTGTATTTTTATGAATCTAAAAAATGTACTTGTAAATGTTCGATGTGGAAAAGATATGTATAAAAGGAGAGGTGGCCAACAATATTTTAAAAGTGAATGTACCATACAAAAGTTCATGCTTAATAGAAAAATAATTTCTCCTATTCAATATATTATAAATATTTCTAAAAGATTTATAGTTCAAATCATATTACCTAATCATGTTAGGGGATTGATCATAAGAAAATTTGCCAGAATACATCCGTTAGATATTTCATGAAATTATCAGCTAATGTAATCTTTGAAATATTATCTTATATTAGTATTTGGAGAAAATACAGAAATGAAAAAAGTTCTTGTTTTAATGTCAACATATAATGGTGAAAAATATTTTTCAGCGCAAATCGAAAGTATCTTAACTCAAAAAAATGTAGATGTTAAGCTGTTAATAAGAGATGATGGCTCAACAGATGAAACAATTAATATTATAAATATAATTTCTGCAAAATATACCAACAAAATAAGTGTTATAATTGGTCAGAATTTAGGCTATGAAAAAAGCTTTTTAGAGCTTTTGTTAAACGCAAAAGATGCCGATTTTTTTGCGTTTGCAGATCAGGATGATGTCTGGGACTCTGATAAGTTATTGATTGCTATTGAAAAATTAAATAAGTTTCAGCAAGCGCCAGCATTATACTATTCTAATGTTCGTGTAACCAATGCTCAATTACAATACAGTCATGAACTTGAAGATAAGGGATATGATAAAAAAGCTTGTAAGCTACTGAATTCTGGAGCAATGGGATGTACTATCGTTCTAAATAAGAGCTTATTAGAGATCCTTCAAAAATATCATCCCCAAGAAAAATGGCCTCACGATTATTGGATTATGACAGTTGCGTTATATGTTGGTGCAGTATATTATGATCCTTCCTCACATATGTCCTATCGCCAACACGCAAAAAATGCTACAGGTGGTGATATTAAATTAAAACATAGACTTAATAAATTAATACAGGGTTTAAAAGGATATTATAAAAATAGATGGTCATCTTTAGCATTTGAATTATTAAATGGTTTTTCGGAAGATATATCTCCAGGCGATAAACTTATATTGGAGTGTTTTCGAGATTATCAAAAAAATATTTCTTATAAAATTAATTTATTAGTCCGAAATAATATTACAAAAAATAATCTTATCAAAGATTTTTTTCTTAAATTATCTATATTATTAAATAAAGCCTGACATACTTTATCAGTAGGAGGTATTAACCTTTGAAAAGTATTATTACACAAAAAGAATTAGTAGATTATTGTAAGCAGAACCCTGACATAGACTTTATTGCCCGCTGTATAACCCCATGGCATTTACTTGGAATCAAAGCATTTGTTAATCGTTTAAAATATCGTGAGAAAAGAACAATCAAGGGAATAATTTTTATTATGGCTCATTCATTAACAGGGTATGCTATTGACTCATCTAAAATTGATCCCATAGAAAATATTACGGCAAAAATTTATGATATACAAGAATCCTTTTTCCATGGAAATAATTTATCGAAGGGAATAAGAAATATACTAATGCCATCATTTAGAAAGGGTAATTGTAATTATAAAAGTCTCTATATTATCTCCCCTATGAAATCATGGTCATCGTTATCTGTAGATATATTAAATGCCAATTGTAAATATAATATTTCAAATATAGTTATAGATGATGGTTTTCTCAGCTATGAATCTAAATTTCAGATGCTCTTAAAACAATTTGCAGAAACTAAATCAATAGCTTCCTTTTTCAAAAATATAATACAATTTCCATATGAATATGCACTTCAAAATAAATATAATTATGAGAAAATTCATTGGGCCTTATTCCAAAAAAACCATGGGAAATTCATAGCAAATTACAAAGTAGTTAATTGTTATAAAAAAATATTAGAAATGGATTCTTCCCGCCAAATAGGATGCCAAATAGAAGATAATTTTCAAAATGATTATGTGATTATTATTACTCAACCATTTGAAGATCACGATTTAGATTATAAATTGTTTGTTCAAGAAAGATTAATTCCAATTAAGAACTATTTTTCCTCAAAAAATGTGGATGTCTATATAAAGCCTCATCCAAGAGAAAGAACTTTGGAATATTATAATCAATTTAAATTACTCAATTATAATGGGCCCATCGAACAATTTACTTTTTCATGTAAAAAATGTCCGCTATATTTTATAGGAATTTATTCTACTGCTTTAGTTACAATAAATCTTTTTAGTGGTATTAAAACAATCTCATTATCTAAATTAGTAGAACCTTATGTGAAAAATAAAAATTTAAAGTACTCTATTCGATTATTTGCCAATAAGTTTTCAGATTATGTAACAATATGTTAAATATCGGGAGATATATTAATAATGATTTATATATCAATTTTTACTGTTACAGCTTTTTTAATTTGGATTATCGAAAAAAAAGTTAAACATATGAATTTGATATTTATATGTTTTTCAATTACTATTATTTTATTTCCCGTATTATTTGGCGGCTTACGATCCATCCATGTCGGAACCGATAATTATACCTATCAAATTTTTTTTAGGGCTGCTGGAGAATGTGATACATATGTGCAGACGTTAAAAAGATTACACCCCCAGCACCAGGAACCTTTATTTGTTTTGTTATTGTATCTTGTATCAAGAATAACCGATAATTATATTGGTGTTAGTTTGTTTAGCTCCCTAATTGCTATAACCTTTGCGTATTTAGCGTCATGGAAATATAGAAAAATTATACCCATGTGGCTATTTATGCTTTCATATCTATTTATTCAATATTGTTATTCCTGGAATATAGTAAGGCAAGGCATGGCTATTTCCATTTTTCTTTATGCATCGTGGTATCTACAGGAAGAAAAATGGCTGAAATATATCACCTTAATTATATTAGCTTCATTACTTCATTTTTCGGCTATTATAGCACTGATTTTTATTCCGCTAATTTTCTTTTTAAAAAGCAGATATAAATTTTTATGGATTCCTTGTTTCATTTTGTTCTCCTTGCTTTTAATCTGTTTAAGAAGAAGCTTATATGAACAAGTTGTCAGTATCTTTAAATTTGCTGAAAAATATAACAAATACGTTTTAAAAGATGGATTTTTATTTTCTTTGCGCGAAACGGTATTAAGGCTGCCTCCTCTTATAATTGGGACAGTATTTTATAAGCAATATAATAAAATATTTAAAAATTATGTATTTTTTTATACTATGCTTTTATTCGATCTGGTGATCGCACAATTATACCAGGATATTGGTTCCGCAAGCCGCCTTTCTTTGTACTTTAACAGCATACAAATTATTCTAGTTACATTGCTTCCTAGTGTTTTTAAAGAAAATCAGAAGAAATATACCTATTTATTAGTATTTGGATACAACTTTTTTTATTGGATAATATTTTATGTATTAAATAACTATAATTTTGCCCGGCCTGTTTATCCTTATCAATTATTTATTTGGAGTTAAATCATGATATATAGAATAAAAAGATTTATTAAGAAAAATTTATATTTGATTAGAGAAAAAAAATCAAAAAATAAAAATGCTAAATTTGCCCATATTACTTATTGCACCGTTGGAAATGTTGGGGATAATGTTTTATCTTATTTTACTCGTATAGCAATAAGCAAAATTGTGGTTCCTTCCTGGGATATTATTCCAATAAATAAAAACGTCACATCTCAAATAATTAAATCGCTCAATCAAAATGATGCAATTTTTATAGGTGGTGGCGGACTGTTTTTACCGGATACAAATGCGAACAATATCAGTGGATGGCAATGGGCAATAAGCAATGAACAATTAGAACAAATCCATCGTCCTCTTTTGGTTTTTGCAGTAGGATATAATTACTTTAGAGGGCAAAAAAACACCGATTTATTTAAAAATAGTGTTTTAAAACTTGTAGAAAGCGCATCATTTTTTAGTTTACGAAATCATGGAAGTATTGAGGCAATTAAACAAATCATTCCGTCAGAGCTCCATGGTCGATTGATTTATCAACCCTGCGTGACAACTATAATCCGTAAATTATTACCATATATCCCACCTAAAACAATCACAAAAAACATTGCATTTAATATGGCTTTTGATCGTGAAGAAAGAAGATATGGTGATAAAAAAGAAGAAATATTAAATCAGGTAGCGCAGGCGGCTAAAGCAATCCAGGAAAAAGGGTATAAGATTGTATATATTGCACACTGCATGGCAGACTTAAAATTTGTACCCTATTTAAAAAGGTACTGTAAAAATATTGAAATAGTAAATATGGATGGCTGGCTCCCTGATAAATTGTTTAATGTCTATAATAGTATGGATGTAGTAATAGGAATGCGCGGTCATGCTCAAATGATTCCATTTGGCTTAAATTGTGAAATAATCTCTTTAGGAACTCACGAAAAGCTCAAATGGTTTCTTCAAGATATAGATGCAATGGATTGGTATATAGATCTGCAAAAGGAAAGTAACATCAAAGAAAAAATATTAAATACTTTTACAAATACACATGAAGTGTATTATGATGAAACGAAAAAACGCTTATTTGATCAGCAAGAAAAATTATACCATATAACTGAAAATAATATTAAACAAATTTTTAATATATTAAGCAAAGCCGGGAGTGTTCATGAATGAAGTAAATATTAAAAAAGCTGCAATTTGGTCTATTATTTGCACTACAATAACAAGCACAATCAATTTTATGACAGCTCCTATATTTACACATATTTTGAATCCTGACGAATTTGGAGATGTTAGTACTTTTAATTCATTTTTTATTATACTTTGCGCGATTATCTCACTACAACTAAGCGCTAGTGTAAGCAAAGCTTTTTGCGATTATCACGAGCAAATAGAACAATATATTTCATCAATCATTGTTCTTGCACTTTTTAGCTGCTTAAGTTGGATTACAATTATACTTATTACAAATCCTATCTTAAAAAATGGATTATGGAAAAGTATTTATATGGTTTTGGCTTGCTTTACTACCGGAATATTAAATATTTATTTTATATCTGAAAGATTTCAGTATAAATATAAATTTCCTGTATTTATAACAATCATAAATGCTATATCGAATTTTACATTATCTATTTTACTGATTTATCTATTTCCACAAAATAAAGCCAATGCCAGAATTATAGGGAGCTATGGGTGCTCTATATTCTTCGGTTTTTTCGCAACTTTTTTTTTATGGAATAACGGGAAATCAAGAAACTGTATAGGCTATTGGAAGTATAGTTTGTATTTTGCTGTTCCCAATATCGTTCATACATTGGGAATGCAATTATTAAACCAGTCGGATCGGTTGATGATAAAATATTTGGAAAGTAGCTATGAAGTAGGATTATATAGCGTACCTTATAGCATTTGTACAATACTAAACACACTTTGGTCCAGTATTTTAGTTGTAATAAATCCATGGCTATATCAAAATTTGGAGAGAAAAAACTTTGATGAAATTTTTCAAACCACACAATGTATATTCAAAATTCTTCTCATTATGATTGTATCATTTTTAACCATTATCCCAGAAGTAATGAAGTTTTTAATAGATCAACAGTATTATTATGGTATCTCTATTATGTATCCCATTGCAGTAGGTATTTATTTCTCTTGCATCTATACATTGTTTTGTACAATGGAAAATCAATATAGAAAAGTCGCGTATACTCCAGTAGGAACACTTTCTGCTGCAGTCATTAACATTTTTTTGAATTATATAGGAATCAAAATAGCAGGGTATAAGGCAGCTGCTTATACATCTGCTTTTTGTTATTGTCTATTAGCTATTTTTCATGGACTCATATGTAAAAAAATCGAGAAAGTACAAGTCTTTCCTATAAAGATTTATATAAAATTAAGCATCTTATGTGTGTGCTTTGGCTTTATATTACAAATTTTGTATCCAATGCTTGCTGTTCGCTATTTTTTTGGAATTGTTAGTATTTCTGTTTTAGCATTTATATGGAAAAAAGATTTGGCTGCTTTTATAAATTTTGTATTAATTTAGAACAATAAAATGGAAAAAGGAGTATAAAGATGACTTATAAAAAACCACGGATAATCGCAGAAGCAGGCTGTAACCATAAAGGGGATATGGACATTGCAAAAGAGCTAATACGTACCGCAGCAATTTTTTGCAATATCGATGTGATAAAGTTTCAAAAAAGATGCGTCCATGAAGTTTTAACAGATGAACAATATTATGCACCACACCCAAATCCGATAAATTCCTATGGAAAAACTTATGGTGAGCATCGGGATTTCCTGGAATTTTCTATTGATCAGCATGAAGAATTAAAACAGTATTGTGATAAATTCAATATTTTATACAGTACGTCTGTTTGGGATATGACATCAGCAAAAGAAATTGTTGGTATCAATCCTTCTATGATTAAAATTCCATCTGCATGTAACAATCACTATGAAATGTTAGAGTGGTTGTGTGATAACTATACCGGTGAAATCCATGTATCACTTGGGATGACAACATACGAAGAAGAACATAAACTCATTGAGTTGTTTGAAAAAAAGCACAGAATGATGGATCTTGTTATATATGTTTGCACTTCTGGTTATCCCGTACCTTTTGAAGATGTTTGCTTATTAGAAATAACCAGAATCTATAAAAAATATGGAGAAAAAGTCAAAGAAATTGCTTTTTCAGGTCATCATTTGGGTATTGCAGTTGATGTCGCTGCCTATACCTTGGGTGCCAGTACAATAGAAAGACATTATACATTAGATAGAACATGGAAGGGAACCGATCATGCTGCCTCATTGGAGCCAGACGGTATCCGGCGTTTAAAAAGAGATTTAGATGCTGTTTATAAATCGCTCACATTTAAAGATGAGGAAATTCTAGATATTGAAAAAATCCAACGAGAAAAATTAAAATATCACAAACATTAATACTGGAGGATAATTATGAATGCTGCATTTATTCCTGTTCGCGGTGGAAGCAAATCAATTCCACTAAAGAACATTAAAAAAATGGCAGGATATCCATTGGTTTATTGGACAATCAAAGCTGCCTGTGAATGCAATAAAATAGATCGTGTATATGTATCTACGGATAGCGATCAAATTAGAGAAGAAGTTCAAAAATTTTCTTATAATAAAATACAAGTTATAAACAGGAGTTCCGAAACAGCAAATGATACAGCCTCAACTGAATCAGCTATGATGGAATTTGCATCCAAATATGAATTTGATAATATTGCTTTAATTCAGGCAACCTCACCATTATTAACATCAGATGATTTAGTAAAAGGTTTTGAAATTCTGGAAGAAGATAATGTTGATAGTGTAATTTCTGTGGTAAAGCAAAAAAGATTTTTGTGGGAATCGGATTCTTTGGGAAATGCTAATGCAATAAATTATAACATACATTTCAGGCCACGCAGACAAGATTTTGACGGATTCTACGTTGAAAATGGAGCATTTTACCTTACCAGTAAGCAATTGCTCATGAAATCTCAAAATAGAATATCAGGAAATATCCGTATTTGTGAAATGGATGAATCAACATATTTTGAAATAGATGAATTAAGTGATTGGGTAATAACCGAACAATTATTGAAAATGCGCTTAGCAAATGTTACTACAAAACTGCAAAATTGTAATATCAAACTTGTTGCTACAGATTGTGACGGAGTACTAACAGATGGAGGAATGTATTATACAATCAATGGTGACAGCATAAAAAAATTTAATACTTTAGATGGCATGGGAGTAGAAATTTTAAAAAAGCATAATATTAAAACTGCTATTATTACTGGTGAAAATAATGCTATGGTGAAACTGCGCGGTGAAAAGCTAGGTATTGATGATATTATTCTTGGACAAAAAGATAAAAAGGCAGCACTATTTTCTTTATGTAATAAATATCATTTAGAACCAAGTGAGATTGCTTATATAGGTGATGATATTTTTGACATTCCAGCAATTGAGAGTTGTGGTTTTGGCTGTGCTCCTTGCACTGCACAAGAAAAGGTAAAAAATAGTGCGAAATATGTAACATCTAAAGGGGCTGGGCAGGGATGCTTTCGAGAAATTGTAGATATAATATGTGCAACCAATAATAACATATAAATTTTGAGCATTATAATTGAGATCGGAAAAGATAAATCGTATATGAAAATAATAAAATACAAGGGCGGACTTGGCAATCAAATGTTTCAATACGCATTTGCAGTAATGCTGAAAGAAAAATATAAGCAACAGGTAAAGATGGATTTATCCGCCTACCAGCATAATAGTAATCTGGCACACATGCCAAGAATTAATAAAATGAAAGTATCCCTAGAAAGAGCATCTTCTGAAGAATGTGCAGAGTATTGTTTATATCCCCAAAAGGATTATGCTTCTAAATGGCTCTATCGATCAAGTATTTTAATGGAGGCTTTATTTAACAAAAAATATTATTATGAATTTGACTGTAAGTTTAAAAACATAGATGCTTTATTAAACTATGATTATTATGATGGATATTGGCAGTCATGGAAATATGTTCATTCTGTTGAAGCAATATTACGCACGGCTTTCACTCCCCTAATGCCATTGACAAAAAAAGCAGAGGATGATGTAAAACAAATAAAAAAAGAGAATGCTATTTTTATTGGTGTTCGTAAAGGCGATTATACCTCAACTTTCCGCGCCAAATGGGAGTATGGCTCTTTTGATAGTATTTATTATAGAAATGCCATGAACTATATTTGTGACAGATTAGTAAACCCAATATTTTATGTTTTTTCTAATGATATTGAATGGGTAAAAAGGCACTTGGATTTTTCGGGGTTTAATATTGTTTATCGTGAAAATGATGAACAAACAGATGATTTTGAAGAATTAGTCATAATGGGCCATTGCAAACATGCAATTATTGTTAATAGTACATTCCACTGGTGGGGAGCCTGGCTGATTTCCAACCCTGAAAAAATAATTATAGCGCCAGCAGAATGGTTTGCTAATAAAAAAGAAATTAATATTATACCACCAGAGTGGGTACGTTTCTAATGAACTTTTAGAAACGCCTGGGGAGTTGATAATATAGTTGAAAAATAGAAATGATTCATAAGAAAGAAGGGGAAGTGCAGAAAAACTATACTTCCCCATTGTACATGAAAACGATATTGCTTTGCATTAAAACTGGTATACAAGTGGAGGAACTGTGGCAGTTTTATATCTATCATAATATCTTATTCATATATTTTTTTGCTAAAATGCAAAGATGTTTATATAAATTATAGCTTAAAGTGTATGCAATCTTTTCTAAAGGCTCTGAAATGAAACTCCTGATCAGGTCCACAAACATACAAGATACTATAATAACTATTACATAAACATTAATTACCATAAATAAATACCATTTTTCACCATAAACCGTTATATCAAAGAAACAATTGAGGCTTGTTCTCATAGCATTCTCATACAGATAGACTGCTATAACGTGTTTTGCCATACGATTAATTAGTTTTGACCGGATGTTTAAATGTTTAAATACTATGAAAATTAATATACTTGCTATAATAATTATGCATGTACAATCTCTGGCAAATGGGGCATAAACTCCAACTCCTCCTCTAATTATAGTTAAGATTAAATTTAAAGAAAATCCGATAGCTGTAATACCGATTAAAAGTGCGCACATTCTATTTAAATTGTCTACTTTTTTATTCCAATATAAACGGATATATCTTCCAATATAATACATCAACAACATATTAGCAAATCCTTTTCCACCATCGTTCATTACATGAAATTGTAATATCGTAGGTATTATGGAAAAAATAGAAAACATAAGAAATAATAGCTTTTCAAAATCTTTTCTTTCAAGAGTTTCTGGGACCTTGTTCAAATAATTAGAAAAAAGCAATAATAAAAAGTAAGAGGTTATAAACCAATATTTTCCTGATATAACAGGAAAAAACGCTATAATAATATTCTTGATATCCCAACAATTTTGAATGAAGCTTATAGTTATTGTACTCAATACTGAGTAAAAAATTATTGCCATTTCAAGTTGCAAAATCTTTTTAATCGTTTTATTAATCCCAAAATATCCAGATATTAATACAAAAATCGAAACGCCAGTATTAAATATGCTATTAATCAATACGCCATAGATAAGGTTTATCCCTGTCGCTGTTCCATAGAAGGTTCCATATGTATGCATTGTGACAATCCCCAAAATGCATAGTAATCTCAGCAATTCAAAATTTGATTGCCGAACATTTATTGCCCCCCCCATTATTGATTTTTTGATCATATCTTTAATTCCTTTTTTATTATGTATTTATAAACACCGTAAATTCTCTGGCTCATTTTTCATAGAATCAATCATGATTCTATACATTTGCTCCAAATTTGTTGTAGGCTTCCAGTTTAATTTTCTGATTTTAGTAGTGTCCAAATTCATATGTAATTCTGGAGCAAACCCTAGTTTTTCAATATTTTCTTCTTCTATTTTTACGCTAATTCGGTTTTGGGCAATTTTTTCTGCTACCATATGGGCCATTTCATAAATACTGCAATATGTATCTTCATTAGCTACATTATAGCTTTCACCATAACCATTCTTATAAATGATTAGAAAAATAGCACTAATGGCATCATATACATACAAATAGGATCGTTTGGTTTTACCTTGGGTTTTTAAGATAATATCTTTATTTTCAATTACACATCTGGCAAATTCAGCAAAAATACGGTTATCTGTATAGTCTACTCCGTCTCCAAATGTTTGTGTCAAACGGAGCACAGCTACGGGTAAATGATATTCTGACATATATGACATGCATAAATTTTCGCACATTCTTTTACTTTCTGAATAACATGAGCGAACTTTCATAGTATCAATATTTGATGCATGTGTTTCTGTTATTTTTTCATCCGTCTTTGGATTTCCATAAATTTCCATACTTGATAAATATATAAAACCTTTTGTTTCTATTTTTGCCGCATAGTCTAAAATATGTTTTGTTCCGTCTAATGCGATAGAACTCACTTCAACTGGATGGGTAATGAACTCTTTACTGGATGTTTGACTGGCACCATGAATAATATAATCTGCACACACATCTCCAAATTCTACAGAGCGAATATCTCCTTCTATATATTCGATACTTGTATTTCCAAAATAACCAATTGCTTTTTTCTTATTTCTTACTATAGCTACAATATCAATATGCCTATTTTGATGCGCTATATTCCATTTAAGAAGTGTCTCAATAATCGATCTTCCTATTAAACCAGTGGCACCCGTTATTAAAATGGTCTTACCTGCCAGAAAAGAACAATCGATTTCCTTCAATTTTGGTTTGTATAAATCACTCATTTTTTATACCTCTGACTTTCTTTAAAATCTGATTGAGTTTATAACAGATTACCTTTCTTGATAAAATCAGTACTGATATCGCAGATAAAAAGAACAAAAAATAATGTTAAAATAAACTGAACGAACCCATTTTTAATTTCAAAAAATTCACATATTGAGACACCATATCGCATAAAAGGAAAGGGAGGATAATGTAACAGCATTATTCCAAGTGAATTTCGTCCCAGTCTTTTGAATAATTTTGCCCCCCCCAAGAAATTTCTAAAATCTTTGCTAAAATAATTATTACAAATGTACCAGCTGTTCCAAACACAAAAAAACCAATAATATTTCCTAATAAAAACAGGTGAAGATTACACCCTTCTATTCTGAGAAATTCAGATAATATAAGGATTAATACCACACCAGACAATATAACTATATCTTTTATTGTTTTAATTGAACGAAAATAATTTGATAAATACCATCCTAAAAGAACAAAAAATGTGCATACAAAATTTCTCCCAATTGTAACTATTAAAAATTCTATCCATATGTTTTCACACGGATATTCTTGAATACTAAATAAAAAGGTTGCCGAAAATAAAAGAATGAATACCGCCATAATTTTTTTGGTTTTAAAGATAAATAGTATTAAAAAGGAAGTCATCTCTGCCCAAAATAATGCTGCTAAAAACCATACAGGTGCAATTCCTCTAAATAAAAAAATGTATGGAATCCAAGACATAACACTTTGACTTTGATTTATGTCGCTTATAACAAAATAAATAGCACTCCAAAAAATATATGGTTTTAATAGCGAATGAATTGCTTTATTTATTTTTTTATTTACAAATTGTTTGGAAGAATCTTGTCCTTTTAAAGAGTTAAATAGTAGTATACCACTAATGACCATAAATAAAGGCATATGAAAACGATATATCAATCTTTGCAGTCCCAAACTCCCCTTGAAAGAAATACCTCCTTCACCAACTAAATGTCCACTTACTACACAAATAATCCCAATTCCCTTTGCTATATCTATGAACTCTAATCTTTGTTGTTCAATTCTATTCATAATTTGTCATTATAGTAAACCGTTATTCCACTAAATTAGTATCCAGTTTTTTTGATATATATCTCTTCTTTCCGTATCATATGGCATCCACATAGTAGGAGCAATTACAAGTTTATCAGGATTTTCTGAAAGATATTGTGCCCACCAACTAAATGTGCTGTTAGAAATAATAAAATGCTTACAATTAGACATTAAACTTAATTGCTCATAATCCTTTGTCTTTTCATCAACAAAATTTATCCCTTTGATTTTAAAGTTATTTTTTACCCAATTCACATCATCAGAAAAGAGAAAAAATGTTGGGTTATCTAATTTATCTTTCATAATTTCAACCGCCCTTTGGAAATAGGCTAGATCACAAATTATCATATTTAATTTACAATAGTCTCCCCTTCGTACATGTATACATACAGAATTTGAATTCACTATTTTTTCGTAAAAAGCAGAATTATGATATTCGGATTTTAGTTTTAATTCGCTTTTAATTTCTTTGAAATATTTATCAAAATACTTTTCTGTTTGAAAATATCCGTATATATAATTTTTCTTGTTTTTGCATTCTATTTTCTTATATTTATTTACGCGCCAAACATAGATTCCAAATGGAGACAATAGTCTGTATATTCCCACATCTCCTATAATCCTACGACATTCAGAAATAATTCTTATAAATCTCCTGGGCTTTTTTATAAAGACAACATTTTTTGGAAGATTAAAATTTTTTAGAGAGTCATCAAATTGATAATTATTAAATAGATAAGTATTAATTAAAAGCAGTTTGTCATCAGATTCTAATTGTTTACTTCTTGCAAAAGCATATTCAAATAATTGATTACCCAATCCCCCATATAGTATTAATTCAATCATAAATCAGAACTCCTCCGCATTTTTCATTGCTTCATACATTCCTCTAAACATATAATAATCAACAGGTGTGGTTATTTTAATGTTTTCGGCGTTACATTCAGTTGTGAATAGTTTATATCCATATTCACTCATGAGAGTAGCACTATCTGTCATATCTCTTTTATTATCACTTAACGCTTTTTGATGAGCTTCCCATATATCTTTTAGAATAAAACATTGGGGAGCTTTTGCATTTCTACACATTGAACGATCAACAGTCTCAATAAGATTTCCATGGGAATCAACCTTTATAATTGTTTCAATAGCCTTTGATACAGCAATGCTATTTCCATTTTTTATTGTACATTCTATGCTTTTGTTAATAAGATATTTATTAATAATTGGTCGTACCCCATCATGGATCAATACAATATCTGTATTGGGATTTTTACTTATACTTTTATATAAAAATTCAATACCATTATAAATTGACATTTGTCCTGTGGTTCCGCCACAAATAACATCATAAACTTTGTTTATTTTAAATTTATTAATAAGACTTTTACAATAATTTATATATTCTTTTTTACAAACAATAATTATTCCATCAATTAAACTGTGACTATTAAATTTTTCTATTGTATGTATTATTATTGGTCTATCATCAACTTGTAAGAATTGCTTAGGAGTTTTACTTCCCATACGAGAGCCAACACCACCAGCAAATATTAATACATAATTCATATAATTCTCCCTATTTATAATTCTCATTCTTGTATAAACGATTTCTTCCTTTTAATATCTATTTTTCCATAAATCAGACTGAAAAAAGTAATGATACTGATCTTTGTAATTGATGATAATAATACTGCTATGCTAAAACCAATAAGCTTGTAAGTTTTCAAAAGGGCAAACATTGCAATGAAATAAACAAGAGTAGAGATAATACTCACAATTACTTGCAAAGATGTATTAAACACTTTTAACGTAAATGGTGTTATAATACATATAACAACTTCAATCATAGCTGAAAGTAATGTTATATGTATAATGGACATGGCAGCATTACAATATTGGGGATAGAGTATTAATAAAATGGGCTTGCTTAGCAAAAAACATAACCAATACAGCAAAAAACATATTCCAGAAGAAAATATTAGTATTTTAATTAAATATTTTCTTATACCGTTTTGAGGTTTTGATATGTAACTTAAAAGTAAACTATTTAATGGATTTGTAAACAATGATACTATTTTTCCTACAAGAGTAGCAGCATAATAGATAGCCACAAGTTCTCCTCCTAAAATTGGATAAAGAATAAGTCTATCAGCGTATGTAATCAATTGCTTAATAAAGCTCGAACTACTTAATTCAAGAATTTGTTTATTGGTTTTTTTAAATAGTGAGGTGCTTTTTACAGGTTCTTTATAAAACTTACCAATAATAATTCCACAAAATATTCCACCAAATCCATATCCGAAAATATATATATATTGCCATAATCCTGTTAATTTATAAATAGAATATCCACTAAAATACCCGATTCCCATCAATAATGATGAAACGATATCATAATGAAATTTTTTATTTAATCTAATAGAAACTTGAGAGTAGCTAAAAAAAAAGGCCATCAAGGCCATAATTCCAACCAGTAAAGTAGAAATAGAAAATGCTTGCTCATATACTGTAGCTGCGATAATTGAAATAATTGCGGATATACTTCCATATATAATACAATATTTGTTATAATCTCCTTGCAGAGATTCCTTTTTGTATATTGAATGTGAAATCAGCCGTACATTGCAAATTGCTGCACCTAAGGTGATTGCAATAATGTCTACTATTGATATAATAGTAAGCATCAATCCATACTGTTCACCTGTCATTGTTTTTGATATTAATGGAAGAATTAGTAATTGAACTATTCCGATTTGTAACATAACTGCCATAAATGCATATATAAAATTTTTGATAAATTCAATTTTTATTTTCGAAAAAATATTATTTTTCATGACCAATTTTTATAGTTGAAATGAATTATTTGTTATTAACAGTTTTTCTTCTTTTAATGCAAAATCTTCAATAATTATTATAATTGCAAAAGAACACCAATAAAATGGATTATAAAATACTGGATCAATAAAAAAGAGAATCCAAAAATATGTTTGCATGCATAAAGCAAATATATTCATTTGAATAATTTTATTGCATGTGCGAATATTACGTTTTAGCCTTATTGTTTGAAGAAGTGTTTTTTTGTATATCCAAAATAAGGGAATCAATATTATTAATGTACCAATTAATCCTGTTTCGCATAAAAGCTGTAAGAAGCAATTATGCACGTCTTTTATAGGTTCATTTCTGACAGCTTCAATAAATGTACCTGATGTATAATTTGCGAATCTCCCCCATCCTGCCCCTAAAAGTGGGAATGATAAAAAAAGAGAGATAGCATTTTTCCATAAAGTAAACCTACCCGATGTAAAGTCTACATTCATTCCATAAGCTTTTTGCTGTATCCTATCCAGCATAAGAACAAATCGATATAGTAGTCCCTTTTTATACATTATAGGAATAGAAACGATTGCTAACAATATGCCGATTCCCCAAAACATTAATTTTGTCTTGGGATATGTTATTTTTCTAGGATGACAAAAGATTATAGATACAAATATCAATGTTAATAGTGTAGATAAAAGTTCACCTTTTCTCCCCTCAAATAAAATCCCAGAACACAATATAACAATCAATACTTTTTTCTTATTATATTTTCCTATATCTTGATAATTTTTTCCTAGAGCTGAAGAAATACCTAACATCATGAAATAATCAGAAAAAGTATAGCTTTGTCCTATGGCGGCGCCATAACCAACGCTACTATTTTCTAACATCATTTTGGCTGTTCCATCAGATAGAAATGGATAAATTAGTTTAAAATATAAATTAGGAAATATTCGGAAAAAGGTAATATATAAAGCGATTATTGTACCCAATAATTCAATAATTTTAAATGCTTTAGATATTTCTTTATAACTGGTTACGCTATATATTATAGTTAACACACAAATAAAAACGTATATAAAGAAACTAACTGTATCGATATCATATCTGGCTGAAGGGATCAAATATATTATTATTAATGAAGCAAATAAAAAAACAACAAATTTTTTCAAACATGAAACATTAATAACTGTACCACAATATTTACAACCAACAAATACTGTGATAATTCCAAGCAAGATAAAACCATATCTTTGCCGCAAACCAATACTGCATAAAGAAAATGAAAAGAATATTATAATTAAGGTTATTAGTATTTCATTATTCTTTTTTATATTATTAACACCAATAAAATTTGTTTTCATAGTCTAGCAAATTACACCTTATTTATATTTTTAATTTTTTTATAAAATGACTTTCTCGCTGGTCTAATGGAGGTGGCGTCATATAGGAATGCCCATAGTTATGCCTTAAATACGCATCTGCATTCTGTGGAGAGTATAATACTAAATTTTCAAATGGAATTTGCCTTAATGGAAAAAATACTTCAACCGGAAAAATTTCTCCTAAATAATGCCTCCGTCCCATCGCACTTGTTATAAAATTTGTTTTAGTTTTTCCTTGTACAGATTTGTCTACTAAGTTAAACCATTGTTCCGGTTTCTTCCATGAAAAAACAATCCCCATTACTTTTTCCAGCAGATTTAATATGCGTCCTTCAAAGGTAGTACTTATCAGACTTTTATACTCTTTATCTTCAAAATAGTAGTTACATACAGATGATGCTATTAACATCAAGGCATTACAGTATATTCCTTTTATAATCCTGATAATTTTGCTATTTGGTACATAATCATAGGGAAAAATATCAACAGAAATACATTTAGGTTGTAATGGTGTGCCTCCCTCAATTGTTTCTAGTATTGTTCCTTTTCTATATATTTGCATAAATCTATTTCCATTTGGATATTTGGAATTGGGACAACGCAAATAATAATTATCACCTAGCTCTTTATCAAATATTGAAATGAATTTTGTATAATCATTTCTGGTTAGACCAAAATCAATATCATCATCCCATGGAATAAAACCAGAATTTCTAACAGCTCCTAATAAACTTCCACCAACAAGAAATAATTTAATATTATGTTTTTGGCATACAATGTCAATATCTTTAGCAATGTGTAACAACATTCTTTTTAAATCATCGTTCTCTTGAGCAGTCAATTGTTTTACGTTTTGCTTTTTAATGTTTTGATTAAATATTTTCTTTTTATTAAATAGCATTTTACTTTCCCCAGATAAATAATTGAATGTTTACATTCCTTTTCAATTACCATTTATAATCTTCTTTAGCTGAATTTCAAAACGATTAGGCATGGACAAATCATCGCTATCCATACGAGCGATAATTTCATTTTTTGCAGCTTTTACAGCTATTTTTAAAGCATTCCCTAATCCTTGATTTTCTTTAAGATATATAACTGTCATACCCCCCCCCAAAAGCTTTTCGTATTTATATATTATTTCTTGAATTTCTTTTGGAATTGGGCCATCTACTACTAATACAACTTCATTAGGTTTTATGGTTTGATGAATTGTCACACTAGCTAAAGCATCATCAAACCATTTGGGATTATCTTTTCCATATACACACATGGCTACAGAAAACGGTGGAACGCTTAGATCCGGATTTGGATTAAAATATTGATATTGTGTTTTTAAAGTCTCCATTTCAGTGTCATATTTGGATCGAAGATATCGAAATAATTTTGATCTTAATTTGTTTGGAATTATCACTTCACCCCAAAATCTTATTGTTATATTGTATAGATAACGGGGAATATGAATTAATTTATGTTTTAACATATACTTTTGCAGGTTAGCTTCACTTTTAAAGTAATTCCATCCTCCTCGGCGAGCTGCCATTTCATTTCCCACGCGGACATTAACTAAAGTATCTGGAACATTTGCAAATACGTTTCCTGCAATGGCCATTCGAATCCACAAATAGTAATCCTCATTACAAAACCAATCTAAATAACCTCCTGACCTTTCTACAGATGACTTTTTGAACATAACTGTCATATGATTCATTGGACAACGTTTTTTTAGATATTTCTTTATATCCTCATTATTCTCTGGAACCATACGTTTCCCTATAATATTATTGGGATCATCTATAAATTCTGTGATTTGGCCTCCTACTACATCTATATTTATATTTTGGGAAAATTTTCTGATTTGTTTTTCAAAACGATCATTGCACGATATATCATCAGAATCCATTATTGCAATGAGATTATTATTACAATTTGTAAAGGATGTTCTTCTTGCATTGCCATGTCCCTTATTCTCTTTTAAATAAATCGGTTTAAATATTATGTTCATTTGTTTTTTGTTTTCTTATAATTTCTTCCATTAATAAAACAGCGTTAATATTATGGAAAATTTTTGAGTGTCTATATTTTAATTTCTTTCTGAATGGATACAATATATGTACGATTAGTGCGATTTCCGGTCGATATGCAATATGCAACTTACAATATATTTTTTTAAAATCAAATAAATATTCCAAATAACTTTGAAAATTGGTCTGATGAGAAATATTTCGTTCGCCGCCATGTATATAAAGTCCCTCTTTTAAATCTTGGTTAAAATACTCTAAACTTGCAGCAATGATCGCTGCATTGACTTTATATCTTTCAAATTCTGGTATACTTTTTAATACAGACCATTCAATATAGCATTCTTTCTTTTCAAAAATGCTATAACTAACCATATGGTTTGTAGACTTTTTAAAAGCTGCGAAAACAATTTTTTCATTCCAATTATTATAAATATCTTGTGCCAAATTATCACGACTTATTTGGGGCCGATATTCCTTTGGATAAGCTTTAAACGCTTCAATTTGAACATTATATATATCATTTATATACTGTTTTGGATCAACAACAGATATATCAAAATATTTTCTTCCTTTATTGATTTCATATCGTTGTTTACTTTTCAGTTTACTTAATTCAAAGGGCGTGTTTTTTATACAGTAATACCATTCTTTCCAAATGCTCTGGTTATAATCCGATGTCCATCTGGCTAATAACGCATACCCCCCCCCATTTTCCAAATAGTATTATCTTTGATAGGACCTATATCAACAATTTCATGAGGGGCACAAGTTGGTATTGCTGCATGATTATAATATTTCCATCCTTTTATATCCATTATTTATAACTCCTTCAAAAATTTACTACTTTCCAACAAGTAACCGCCTGGCTTGGTTTTGTTTCTTATCGTACTCCTTTTTGCTGATTTTTCCTGCCTGAAGTAAATAATCGCCATAATCCAGTGCTGTATCCATATTTTCCATTGTTATTCCTTCATGACTAAAAAAGGCTTTTACAATAGTAAAAAGAATGATTTTCATATCATTTGAAAAGGTGATTTTTTTTATGTATTTTAAATCCCAAGCTAATTTTTCTTCCCAACTGATTCCGTTTCTTCCATTAACTTGAGCAAGCCCCGATAACCCAGGCATTACATTATGTCGCATACGTTGTGCTTCTGTCATAAATACAATATCTCGGACAAGCTGAGGCCGAGGTCCAACTATACTCATATCCCCTTTCAGGATATTAAATACTTCTGGCAATTCATCTAAACTTGTTGCTCGTAACAATTTTCCAAATTTTCCTAATCTCTGATTATCGGATAATAATTTACCTGTATCATCTCTCTGATTAGACATAGTACGAAATTTGTACAATAAAAAAATTTTTTCATTTTTACCTGGTCGTGGCTGTTTAAAAATAACAGGAGAACCAAGATTAATTTTAACAAGCAAAGCTATAATAATATACAACCAAAAAAAACAGATAATAGCTAAAAGGGAACAAATGATATCAAAAATTCGTTTGAAATATTTTTCATAAATTCCTTGTTTGCGTTTCATTTTTTCCTTTCAAATTAAAAGTTTTAGTATGGAACTGAGCCAATTAAACACAAATCACCACTATTTTTACTGAAAGCATCTATGAATAAGATCAATCACTACATCCTGTTCTTTTGCAGTCATTTTATTATCGGATGGCAGACATAATCCCCTCTGAAAAATATCTGCTCCTGTATCTGGCTTATCTTCTTTATTTATGTACGCATTAGAAAGCCCTCTGCCAAAGCCGTCTCGGGTTACAAACACATGATTCCGATAAATTGGCTGCATGTGCATTGGCTTCCATATCGGGCGCCCTTCTATATTAAAAGCTGTCAGTGTTTCAAGGATTTCCGTTGGACATGTTTTTCCAGCGCAATGAATATATGATGCATCCTGTTCTCCTCTGACTTGTCTACACATTGCCAATTCATCAATCACCATACAGCTCAGCCAAAAATTGGGAACGGAATTATTTTTATCATATGGATTCATGGCAACAGGAAGATCCGATAACCCTTCTTTGTATCGTTCATATATTTTTTTCTTTTGGGCAATGTGTTCTTCCAGATATGGTATTTGGCCACGAACCACTCCTGCTATAACATTGCTCATCCGATAGTTATAACCCAGCTCCTCATGCTGATACCAGGATGCGGCTTCCCGACTTTGTGTAGACCATTTACGGCATTTTTCCATGTCTTCCAGAGAATTAGTAAGGAACATTCCTCCCGAACTTCCCGTAATAATCTTGTTCCCGTTAAAGCTGATGACATTAAAATCTCCTAAGGCTCCTGTCTGAATTTCTTTATAGCTGGCTCCTAAACTTTCCGCAGCGTCTTCGATAATTAATGCCTGATGTTTCTCACATATACTTTTTAGCTCATCAAATTTTCCGGGTGTCCCATATAAGTGTGCCATTACAACAAGCTTCACATCAGGATAAAGGCAGAACGCTTTTTCCAATGCATCCGGATCCATATTCCAAGTTTCTGGCTCTGTATCAATAAATATCGCTTCTCCTCCTTCATAGAGGATGGGATTAACTGTTGCATCAAAAGTTAAGTCTGAACAGAAAACCCTGCGGCCATATAAAGAACCACCGCTACCCAGTCTGTCCGGAGTGGAAATTCCTGTAGATGAATTATAAAGATGTTTTGCTGCCAGCTTCACAGCAAGGTGCAGAGCAGCTGTTCCGGAAGATAGAGCAATGGCATATTTCACACCTACCCTTTGGGCAACTGCTACTTCTAATTCGTTGATATTTTCGCCTACAGTAGACATCCAGTTCGTTTTATAGGCTTCCGTTACATATTGAAGTTCCTCCCCATGCATGGTAGGGCTGCTCAGCCATATTTTATGAGGAAATGGTTCTATCCCTTTGAAACGTGAATCAATCTTAAAATCCATACTTGCTCCTGTCATCTTTTATAGTTAAGATTTTTTTGTTTGATTTGGCGGCACATAAGTTGGAAGCATCTCGCGAATCAAATTTCTGATTCCTTCCGTATCCAAATTTGCCACCTCATATAAATTCCCCAGCTGCTTCTCAAACACCTCCATATCAAAGACTATCGGCCTCCCGATATGGATCAGCTTATTAGGCGTTTCCTGCAGC
>JAAWEL010000070.1 GCA_022794255.1 Lachnospiraceae bacterium | reverse complement strand
TGAATTTCTGACCAGAGAGATGGTGGAGACTTTTGTAGAGCAGGTCTATATCTGCCAGGATGGTTCCCTGCGGATTCAGTGGAAATTTAAAGATTTTTCAAAAATTTTTTAGCCCTAACTTGACAGGAGAGTATGTGAGTCGAATTGAGAAAAAAGCGCTTTTAAAACTGCGGGCGGAGTTCGAACAGGGCTAAGTCCCTCTCAAAAAGCCCCCGGTGGGAAGGTCAGACCTGTCCCGCCAGGGGCTTTTCCAACATAAGCCTTAGTTGATCTTAATAATCTCTCCATCGCCGGCCTGCACATTTCCGGTCTTTAAAAGATCGATTTTCTGGCCTCCGGTAAAGATCACCGGGGAGTACACAGACTTTTCCTGGCTCTTTACATAATCCACATCCACAACCACCAGCACATCGCCCTGCTTAACGGAATCGCCTTGTTTTACCTTCACATCAAAGCCCTTTCCCTCTAAGCTTACCGTGTCAATCCCAATGTGGATCAGGATCTCCATGCCTTCCTTTGTTTTAACGCCAAAGGCATGACCAGTGGGAAAGGCGGCGGCAATCGTTCCGCTGAAAGGAGCTTTTACCTCACCGCCGGTCAGCTCCACGGCAAAGCCGTCACCTAAGAGCTTTTCCGAGAATGCGGGATCCGGTACCTCCTCCATTGGATGAAGAATCCCGGTCATTGGACAGACAAATTCTTCTTTTTTCTTCCTGCTAAAAAACCCCATGATATAAACCCTCCAATACTATTTATTTGTACTGACTTTTTTATCCGTCAGCAACATACTTTTTACCTGTCGTTGTTCTCCTGTTAAGAGCCCTTTTCAGTTATCCATCCACGGTTGATTATTCGTTTTTAGTATAACATGGACAAAGGAAAAATGGCAAGAGGGAATCCGCTTTATTTATTTTTACTGACTTTTTCTTCTGCCAGTGATATACTTGAATCAGTTGTTATTTCTCTTTAAGTAAGGAGTACTTTTATGATTAATTTCCATTTAAATGATACAGTTATTAAAAGTCTCACCAGCAATGAACTGAACATTCTTCGATACATCTATAAAAATCCGGAGGAGATTGCAGACTTAAGTGTTCATGAATTTGCGGTTAAAGTTTGCTATTCCACAGCTACGGTTATGCGGTTTTGCAAAAAGCTGGGCTATTCTGGATTTGCGGAGTTTAAATACAGCCTGCGCCGCCATATGGGGGAGCAGACGAAGACAGCTTCTGGAGGCGAAAAATACAGCCTGGATATCAGCCGAATTGTGGATTCTCTGTCTTATAATACGGAGGGAACTGCCCGTCTGATTCAGGAAGAACAGCTCTATCAGACTTTTCGTTATCTGGACAGTGCGTGTGCCCTCTATCTGTGGGCGCCTGGAGGCGTTACTTCTATCCTGACGGACTATTTTGAGAAGCTGTTGTTCTCCATTGGACGGCAGAAGGTATATAAGATCGATTCTCCCCGCATTGGTGAACATATTTTAAGGGATCTGCACACAGAAGCCTTGTTAATTTTGATCAGCACCACAGGTGATTTTCCTCCTACAGCAAAGCTTGCACGTCTGGCCCGGATGAACAATATTCCGGTGCTTTCTATCACCCCTTATGCCAATAACACCATTGCGGAATTTGGCACAATTAACTTTCGGTTTTTTACCAATCAGCGTGAAAATCGCGGAGCGGAATTTACTTCCCGGCTACCGGTATTTTTTGTGATTCAGTTCATTATCCATGCATACCTTCTCTACAGGCAGGATCATTCCTCTTTGGCCAGGGCATATCCTGCATCTTTGGGAAATCCGGGTACGCTTTCTCTGTCTTTTTTAGAAAATGCCCATTCCCTTGCTTTTACAGATACAGAGAAGGAGATTTTAAAATATTTTGAGAGTCATTTGCCCTCCTGTGCTTTTTTGGGGCTTAAGGATCTGGAAAGCCGCCTTTATACCTCTGGTGCCACCATTGTCCGTTTTTGCCAGAAGCTGGGATTCAAAGGATTTAATGAGCTGAAATATCAGATTCGCCTTCAGTTAGAAAATCAACAGAACCCACAGTATTCTGCCAACAGCCTTATTTCCCACTCCATTGCGATTTTTAAGGACAATCTGGAGGCTATTGACATCCCTTCATTATGTGATATTGTGGATTTTCTGACCAGTGACCGACCTGTCTATATTTATGGAAATGAATTAAGCTCTGTTGCGGCCAAATACCTTCACATGATTCTGACTACCCTGGATTATCCATCCATTCTGCTGGAATGGCCCCGGCTGCTTGACGGGCTGACCTATGAGATGAGCAGTGATGCGATTCTGTTTGTCATCACTGCTCACGGGGATGCCCCCCGCTACCTGCCGGCATTTCAGAAAACACAGCAGAGAGGAATCTGCAGTGTTTTGCTTACCTGCGAGGCGGACAGCCCTCTGCTTGCCACCTGTACTTATGGCTTGTATACCAATGACCAGAACGAAGAATATCACCATGTGGATGTAAACAGCCGCCTGGGTATCCTTACCGTAGTTCAGATCCTGATTGAGCTGATTGTTCACAAGAAAATGGGAGAAAAGGCCGCCTGCAAATATCGTTCCCAGCAATAAGGAGGCAGGAGCAGTATGTCTGATCAATTATCAATTTTTTAAAACAGCCCGCACATTTGCTGCGATTCCCTCCACCTTTGGCCCATACACCACCTGGATGTGTGTGTCACTGGGCCTTACAAAGCCCATGGCTCCGGTCTTTTTTAACAGTGTCTCGTCTACAAGGGACATATCTTTTACATCCACCCGAAGCCGGGTCAGACAATTATTGACCTTGCCAACAATATTGTCAAAGCCGCCCAGTCCTTCGATGATCCGGGTAGCCTGGGTCAGCTGCTTTTCCTCTAAGGACACACCAGAACTCTCGGATTCTTCCTCATCTGACACATCAATGGTCAGATTTTTCTTTGTCAGATAGGTTTTGAAAACAAAGTAATAGATCACCGAGAAAAACGGCCCTACAATCACCACCCAGTACCAGTGAGAGCCTGGCTGAAATACCCCCCAAATAAGGAAATCGATCAGTCCCCCACCAGTGTTGCCGATAATGACCTGAAATGCAGCCATCAACATAAAGGACAGGCCGCCCATCAGAGCATGGAACAAAAACAGCACAGGAGCCACAAACATGAAGGAAAATTCCAGGGGCTCGGTGATGCCGGACACCACACTTGCCGCCACTCCGGCAATCATCAATGCTTTCACCTTAGGCTTTTTCTCCGCCGGAGAGGTCTGGTAAATAGCCAGGGCCGCTGCCGGAAGGCCGAACATCATCATAGGCATTTTGCCCTGTCCTAAGAAGATCGTGAAGGGAGCCAGTTCATTGATATCCACCTGGTCAATAAACTGAAGGAAAATATTTAAGCAACCTTCCACCTCATTGTAGATACCGCCAATGGAGGTGGTACGAAAGATTCCGTTGAGCACATGGTGAAGGCCGGTGGGAATCAGAAGCCTCTCCAAAAATCCAAAGCCGAATACTCCCACAAGCCCTGATGCGGAGATCAATCCTCCCAGACTGTCAATGGCATAGGAGACAGGAGCCCACACGACAGGAGCCAAAAGCCCGACAAAGCCCATGGCAATCATTACCACCAGGGATACAAAACGCTTTCCTCCATAAAAAGCAATTGCCACAGGAAATGTGATCTTGTGATAGCGGTTATGAAGTATAGCTGTAACGATACCTGCAATCATTCCAGCCACGGCACCCATATCCAGCGTCTCCACACCTAAAATCGAAGAAATTTTCAGTGCTTCAAAATTCATAAATCCTGAATTGATCATACAGGAGGAGCCAACCAGAAAGGTATAATAGCCGATGAAGCCGGCAAAGGCGGCAATCTCTTTCTCTTCATCTGCCAGGCCGAAGGCGATGGAAATCGCAAACAGCACAGGAATCAGAGTAAATACCACGCCGGAAATCTTATTCAATGTAAAGATAATAAAGTAAAGTATCCCCTGGGACAGAAACGGAACGGCTGCCTGCACCTGTGCTTTCATCAGCGCTGAGGTAAGCCCCAATACAATACCGCAGGCTGCCAGTGCCGCAATCGGCATCAGAAGGCTGCGCCCCAGTGCCGAAAAAAAGTTGATAATTTTATTCTTACCCATAATTCAATATCCTTTCCCTTCTCTTTTTCATAAGGCTGTCTGATCAGAGTAAGCTTAAAGCCCCGCCCCCTTCAGCGAGGCTTAAGCGCCGCAGGACTGCAGATAGAGTCAGTTCAGCTTTGGCCACATATCCTTGTTGACCTCCAAAAGGGCATCCAAAACCTTTCTTGCCTTCTTTGCATCTCCGATTAGGCGATTTAATGTAAAGGCTTCCAGTGCCTTCTGGTAAGAATTTTCAAAATAGGCATCCACAAGCAGCTTCTCGCAGGAAACCTGGTTTACTAAAAGTCCCAGATAGAACTGAGGAATATTGCCTACTCTCATTGGACGGGGACCATTGATTCCCAGCTCACACACGACCTCGACCATGGCATCATTCTGCATGTTGGCAATGGCGCCGTTGTTCTCCACAATGAGGATGTGCCGGTCATTGCGGTTATAGGCAATGGATTCTGCCACTTTGATCATCATCTCTGCATGGGCATCTGATATGGCGTGGAAACGATCCCCTAATTTGCCATCTTTAATCACCTCTGCACATTCGTTAAACACTCTTTTTTCTCTTCCTGCCATCACCTCATCTGCGCGGGTGAAATTAGGGTCTAAGTGACTGGCCTTGTACTCCGGATAGAGATAATACTGGTCATAAGTATTGGGAAGGAAATCCGGGAAGTCGTTCATAATGGTCTGTACCATGCCGTAGGTATCCAGCCAGGACTGATCTCTTTGTTCAGCATCCTGAGGCAGGAAGCCGTTTTCAGCGATCATTTTGCGGATCTTCGGCAGCAGATCCTCACCGGTATGTACATGATACATATGAGTGAACCAGCCATAGTGGTTTAAGCCAAAGTATACAGGGTCCAAATCCTCCCAGTCACAGCCCAGCAGACGGCTGCAGGAGCGAACCACATTTTCCGGCTGATCACAGATATTTAAGATTCTCTTGTCATCCGGGAACTCTCTTCTCAAAGCCTCAGCCACAATTGCAGCAGGATTGGAGTAGTTCAGGATCCAGGCATCTGGTGCATAGGTACGGATATCATGAACTGCCTTGATCATATCCACACAGGAGCGAAGTCCGTATGCCATGCCGCCTGCACCGCAGGTTTCCTGGCCGATCATGCCCATGCTTAAGGGGATATGTTCATCCTTTGCACGCATTGGCAGGCCGCCTGCACGCATCTGCATAAATACGAAATCCATGCCTTCATAGGCTTCCTTAATGTCCAGGGTATAGGAAAATTCCAGCTCAGGAAATCTTTCCTTAAAAAGGATTTCTCCGTATTTGCCGATCTTTTCCTGCCGCTCTTTGTCAATGTCGAAAAGCACCAGCTTTTTTAAGGGGAATTCTTCTCTTAATCTCACAAAGGATTTTAAGAATCCCAGGGTATAGGTGCTTCCTCCGCCAACGATACATACATTATAGGTTTTCATTACCGTTCTCCTTTCGCCTGATGTGGCTTGTTTGTTTTGATGGTGTAATAATAACTCACTTTAAATGATGTGTAAATAGTTTCGGAATATCCTGGATGACATACCGTATTTTAGTATTTATAACTTAAAAAGTAATTATTTTCATACGCTTGGCTGTTCCTTTAAATATTTTTGTACCATCGATTGCCTTACAGGGATTATGAGCAAGCATCTGATCCTTGGCAGCTAAAGTGGACACAGGGGGATCGGAGTATTTGCAAAACAGAGAAGCGTGACCGATACAATCTTATGGCAAGGTTACTTGAAAGTGCCTACTTTACGATTTTGCCGGACTAAGGTATGATAGATCTGTAAGTTAGGAGAAATCTCTGAGAGAAAGGCAGAACAGGAAAGAAAATTTCAAGACCTTAAGGAGGATGGATACTATGACAGGTGAGCAGAAGCTGAAAACATTTACAGAGACCAATTATAAGAAAATAAGGACAAAGGTAAACAATCGTATTTATCATTTTCTGGGATACGGGATCAGCAACTCCATAGCGATTATTGGAAATACATCTGTGATTCTGATTGACACCCTGGATTGTCTAGATTATGCCAAAGATTTAAAGAGAGAGCTGGCAGGGCTGACGGATAAGCCTGTGAAAACGATTATCTATACGCACGGACATCCTGACCATCGAGGCGGAGCAGGGGCTTTTAGGGACACGGTGGAGGAGGTCATTGCTTTTGCACCGGCAAAGTCTTTGCTGAAATATTATGACCGTTTGAACCATGTGCTGAATCAGAGAGGAATGTATCAGTTTGGATATGAACTGACCGATGAGGAAGCCATCAGTGAGGGAATCGGCATCCGTGAAGGAAGGGCGGTGGGAAAGGGGGAATTTGACCCCATTCCTCCCACAACCCTTTACAGGGAGAAAGAAGTGGAGCGGATCATTGACGGGGTAAAGCTTAAAATGGTCAGCACACCAGGGGAGACGGATGATCAGATTTTTGTGTGGCTGGAGGAGGACAAGGTTATCTGCACCGGCGACAATTACTATGGCTGCTGGCCCAATCTTTATGCTATCCGGGGAACTCAGTACCGGGATATTGCCGCATGGATAGAGGCCCTGGATGAGATTCTCGCCTGTGAGGCAGAGGCCCTTCTTCCGGGCCATACCAGGCCTTTGATCGGGAAGGAATTGGTTCAAGAGCAGATTGGAACCTTCCGGGATGCCATTGCATATGTACTTTTGGAGACTCTGGACTGTATGAACCAGGGAATGACCATGAGCCAGACGGTGGAGAAGGTGAAGCTTCCGGAGAAATATCTGAATAAGGATTATCTGGGAGAGTATTACGGTACAGTGGAGTGGTCGGTAAAGAGCATCTATTGCGGATATGTAGGGTGGTTTGACGGCAATGCGGCCAATTTGCTGCCAGTCAGTGACCGGGAGTACCAGGCTGTATTAAGAGAGTTGATTGGCAAGGAGAAACTGATGGGAAAGATCAGGGCCTGCCTGGACCAGGAAGCGTATCAGCTGGCATTGCAGCTTTTGGAGCTGGCGGATTGCGGGGACTGGGAGGCTTGTATAGAACTGAAAAAAGAAGCATTACTTGGACGGGCAAGGCAGATGACATCTGCCAATGCAAGACACTATCTGATTGCCAGTGCGAAGGAGCTGGAATAACAGCAACAAAAAAGGGAGCGCGTCCGGGGATGAGCTCCCTTTTTTTCTGGGGTTTTTTGTGGAGACTAAAAGCCGGATGATACAGAATTTGCTTTTAGCAGGCATCCACGGGAACTTTTATTACAATCTTGCGAATGGTTACAGGGGAGTCCCCCACTTGGATAGCCGGGATATGTACATCCCAGGGAAAATAGATAGCATAGGTTCCCACTGTCATCTCAATGGTTCCCTCATAAGCAGCAGGATTGTTGTGATAAAACAAAATATCCCGGGGAGTATCTAAGAGATTCTCATCCACCTGGCCATTGCCGTCATCGCTGTAGTATCCGGCCCGTTCCGGCCCGCCGGAGGCAAGAAACTGAACATCGATATTCTTCCGGTGAATCTCCGGGCGGAGGGTTTCTCTGGGGGCTGTGGAAAGGTCTAAAACCTGCAGAATCATGGGGACTCCGTTCAATTCCATATCAAATTTTCCCGGCTCATGGACAGCCAAATCCGTTTCCTTTAAAAAACGAATAGCGCTCTGAAGAGCCCCCGGGAGCATGGCAATTTGCTGGTCGATCATGGGGCTGTGCACATTTCCGTAAATCATGGGTATTCTCCTTTGTTTCATGATGTTATGGCTTTCTTATTCTATTTTATCAGGATTTTTGAAAAAATCAATGGTACTTGTGCTGATCATGGCACAGCCTTTGATATTGGGGGAAAAGGCATTGCAAATCCTCCATCCATATGGTATTTTGTATATAGAGATCACAAGACAAGGCAGATATCAGGAACGTTTTTGGGTCAGTTTGCCTTACAACAAAACAAAAAGGAGGACACAACAATGTTTTTCTCAAACATCACAATCGCAAAGAAGTACAATTATCTGGAGGAGAAGTTCCTTGCCGCTTACAAGTGGCTGGAGGAGACGGATTTGGGAGCTTTGTCTGTGGGAAGCTATCCGATTCTTGGAGACCAGGTGGTGGCAAATATCCAGGAGTATACAACCATTAAGCCGGAGGAGGGTTCTTTTGAGACTCACGAGAAATTCTTCGATATTCAGTATGTGGTGTCTGGAAAGGAACAGTTTGGATTTTGCAAGCGGGATGGCCTGGTGGTGAAGGAGCGGATCGAGGAGAACGACCTGATCTTTTATGAGGAGCCGGCTCTCTCTGGAACCGTACTTTTGCAGGAAGGAGATCTGATTGTGGTGGCGCCGGAGGATGCCCACAAGCCCAGATGCCAGGCAGAGGGGGCAGAGCAGGTAAAGAAGGTTGTAGTGAAGGTGGCTGTGTAAGGGCCAAAAGCAAAAAAGAGATGTATTGTAAAGCAGGAAGCAGATGCATGTGGGAATCTGCTTCCTGCTTTTTTGCAAATCATGATAAATTATATCATTTGTCCCGCTCTTCCATGGCATGAACCAGCTCCACGATCATCTCGTGGGTAGGGGCAGGCACACCACATTTTTTCGATGCTCTGACCACAGAACCGCTGATGGTATTGACCTCTGTCTTACGTCCGGCACGGAGATCTGCACATATGGAGGTGATGCCCTCCGGAGAGCCTAAGGAGGTCTGGCGCACCTTTTCAGTGATCTCCTCCTCATCTGCCGTAAGGCCCAGACCGTGGGCCACGGCAACAGCCTCATGGATCAGCTGCCTTGTGATAGCCCAGGCATGCTCATTGCCGGCGATAAAGCCCATAGGAACCTGCAAAACGCCGGTGACGGCGCTTAGAGAGACATTGGTAAACAGCTTGTTCCAGATCAGCTGGCGGATATTC
This sequence comes from Lachnospiraceae bacterium, assembly GCA_022794255.1. Lineage (GTDB taxonomy): Bacteria > Bacillota > Clostridia > Lachnospirales > Lachnospiraceae > Brotaphodocola. Next base: position 27,599 of record JAAWEL010000070.1, on the reverse strand, counting down.
TCGTGAATGTAACCCTGAAAACCACAGGAATCCAGACATTCCTTCAGCCTGGGAAGAAAGCCTTTGGTATCCTCAGTCAACATTCCGATGTTGGTTTTGCCACAGCCGCCCCGGGACACATGGCCCAAACCAAGAACAGCGCCGTTATCCTCGGTTGTGCCGATGATGATGCGGTTTTCCGGAGCAAATTCGCTTAAGATATCCTCATGGCCGGAACCATTTTGCAAAGTCATCAGATAAGTATCAGGGCCGATAATGCCCTTGTTGCTGCTAAGAGCAGCCTTGGAGAACAGGGATTTTACAAACAGGATCACCAAATCCACCGGTTCTACGCCTTCGGTGGAGGTAACAGCAGTGGGATGATAGGCCACATCCTTGCCATCTTCCTGTAAAATCAGGCCGTTCTGATTGATATGGTCAACCACTGCCTGATTGGTATCAATCAGGTAAACCTGGTTGTGGAGGGATAAATGTCCGCCGTAAATGGAGCCCATGGCCCCGGCGCCGATAACTGCGATTCTCATCATGTCATTTCCTTTCCGGTTATAATGAAAAACAGGGCTTATGAAAACTCAGCCAGTCCTTCAATGGCATAGGCGCGGATGGGGCAGGAATCCAATCCCTTGATGGGAAGAGGGCTGTAGGACATGAAAAATACATCCTTTTGAAGCTCCTCCAGATTCTGCAGAACCTCTAGAAATACAATGTTCTCTGCCATCAAAATATCGTGGAAAGGCTTTACATCTTCATTGCAGCTCTCAATGGACACACCATCCCCAAAGCCCACACATTTCACCTTGTGATCCTTAAACCAGTTAGCGCTCTCATCATTGACCAAAAGACGCTTGTCCTCCTCCGTGTTGGTCTTAGGAGTGAAGGGAGGAATCTTGTAGGAGGAATCAATGATAACAATATCACCCTCCTGAATCTTGCCGGCAGTAGCCCGGTCCAGATCTGCCGCCGAGATGTGGGTGCGGGGAGCAACCGTATCCTTGAAATCCACATAGATGGCTCTCCCCAGGAAGGTGGTCAGAGGAAGATCCGCCACGCTGGGCCAGTTATCGTCATGGTGGTAGGGGCACTCACAATGGGTTCCAAGATGGCTGGTCAAATCCATGATTGTGTGGAAATCCGGGATGGGGCCGCCGGTGTTGAAACGAGTCAGCCCGCAACGGCGGCTTTCCGTTTTGGGATCCAGAATCTTGGTCAAATCAACGATTCTCAGATTTCCTAATTGGTATACGCTCATGAAAAATACCTCCTGAATGATAGTGATATGATGTTTTTTTGTAGATTTTATTATACTGTATCCGAACATGATGGGTCAAGCTTTTTATGTGTGAAAAAGTTCATAAAAGAACAGCTGGCCTTCTGAGAAAAAAGGTCTGGGAATCAAAAAGAGGATGAGAAAATAAAAGACAGCTTTTAAAAGTGGTCACAAAAAAACAGGAAATGAGAAGATTTTGTCATTGTTTTATCAGGCTTTTCCGTTTATAATAAGTAAGAAAGGCTTTTCTTGTAAATGTCGGCAAACAGAGGAAATTTCCTGCCGGAGGGAAGGCCGTATGAGAAGGAGGAATGAGACATGGCTACTATTTTAGTTACAGGAGGCGCCGGTTACATTGGAAGCCATACCTGTGTGGAGCTTCTGAATGCAGGCTATGACGTGGTTGTGGTGGACAACTTGTGCAATTCCTGCAAGGAATCATTAAAGCGGGTGGAGGAGATCACCGGAAAGAAGGTGACCTTCTATGAGGTGGATTTGCTGGATAAGCCGGCTCTGGACCATGTATTTGATAATGAGAAGATTGATGGCGTGATCCATTTTGCAGGTTTGAAGGCTGTGGGGGAGTCTGTGTACAAGCCATTGGAATATTACCATAACAATATTACCGGAACCCTGATTCTCTGTGATTCCATGAGAAACCATGGGGTGAAGAGCATTGTGTTCAGTTCCTCCGCTACCGTTTACGGAGATCCGGCATTTATTCCCATCACCGAGGAGTGCCCTAAGGGAGAAATCACCAATCCCTATGGGCGGACGAAGGGAATGCTGGAGCAGATTCTTACGGATCTGCACACAGCAGATCCGGAGTGGAAGGTTATGCTGCTGCGCTATTTCAATCCCATCGGCGCTCACAAGACTGGTCGGATCGGTGAAAATCCCAAAGGTATCCCCAACAACCTTCTGCCCTACATTACCCAGGTGGCAGTGGGCAAGCTGGTGTGTCTTGGTGTTTTTGGTAATGATTATGATACACCGGACGGTACTTGTGTCCGTGACTACATCCATGTGGTAGACTTGGCGGATGGACATGTGAAGGCCCTGGACAAGATGGCTGATGAGAAGGGCGGCGTGTGGATCTACAATCTGGGTACTGGTACCGGTTACAGTGTGCTGGATGTGATCAATGCCTTTGAGGAGGCCAATGATTTAAAGATCAATTATGTATTCAAGGATCGCCGTGCTGGTGATATCCCTGCCTGTTATGCGGATCCTGCAAAGGCTGAGAAGGAGTTGGGCTGGAAGGCCAAATACGGCATTCGGGAGATGTGTGAGGATTCCTGGAGATGGCAAAAGAACAATCCGAACGGATATGAGGAGTAGGGCAGTCAAATAAAATAAGAAAGTTTGTCAGAAAGGAGAGGAGGCAGAGAGAAACGGAGCGCTTCCTGCCTCCCCTTCTTTGGCTATGAACTACTTTTATCATTCGGTTTGGTCCCGCATCAGGGTACGCATCACAAAGGCATAGATCTCCTGGCTGCGGGCCTCCCAGTGAGAACACATCAGCTCTGCCTGATCCTTGTCAGGGACAGAGAGCTCTAAGCTGATTAAGGAACTTTTTCCCTCTCGCACCTCACAGTGGACAACGTAATCCTGGGCGGTTGATTTGTAATAATCGGAGATGGTGCTGACCTCATTGCGCATGCGGAAGCGATTTTCCTTCAAATAATTGTCCATGTCCTCCACAATGGCAGGAGATATGTTGCTGCCGAAGAAGCTTAAAGTATCCTCCCCTTCCCGGGTGATTTCATAGCGGGTACTGTTGTGGGAAGATTCGGCACGGACCAGGCCGGATTCCTGCAGCTCGTTTAAGGCCTGCTGAAGAGTAAAATAATTGGTATATTCATGCTGCAGGAAAAATTCCGTAAGCTGGGCATTGGTCAGGGGAAAATTCACCTGCTTGAGCATGTAGAGATTCATCAGTTTATAAAGTGTCATTGGGTCCGATAACATAGCGCCGCCTCTTTCTGTCTAAATAAGAGTCTGAAACAGTCATAACAGATGGGAGTCTCTTTCCATTATAACTTTTTTTCTATCATACCAATTTAAACCTTTTAAATCAAGTGAAAATATGCTAAGATAAGATGAAATACGATTTAAAATGGCAGATAAGGCTGTATTTTGGCTGTTTGCCATTGAATGCAACCGAGAAACCAAAACAGGTGGTACTATGAGAGAAAGAATCAACCGGCTGGCGAAGGGGATTGTTGAACCAGAAGCTTTAAGGCTGGTTATCAGCCCGGCAGAATTGACGGACACGGTACATGCCGGGGAAGTGACGAGAAAGATAATATCCGTGGCAGATGAAAAAGGCCGTTTTATTAAAGGCCTAGTATATTCTTCCAATATACGTGTCCGCGTTGCCAATAACGCATTCGGCGGCGTCCGCAATCGCATTACATTCGACATCGACAGTACGTATCTGAGCCAGAAGGATGTGATTACGGGGGCCCTTTATCTTGTGACCAATGCAGGGGAATATAAGGTGCCGTATTCTTTTTCCATAGTGGTGGAGGTGTCCGACAGGACTTTGGAGAATCTGAAAACGGCAGCAGACTTTGCCGGGCTTGCAAAGAAGGATCAGGAGACGGCCCTGCGGTTGTTTGAATATCAGGATTTTGCCAAAGCTCCTTTTATGCAGGATATTCATATCCGTGCATTATATGATGGCCTTAAAAACAGGGGGAACCGTCAGAATCTGTTAGAGGAGTTTTTGGTGGCTCTAAAGGCGAAGGAACCGGTAAAGCTGGAGGTGGAGAAAAACCATATTTCCATTGGAAAGCTGGAAAAGCCGGTAAAAGAATGGTTGGAGATCCATGCAAGCACCTGGGGACATGTGCAGTTCCAGGTGGCGGCAGACGGTGACTTTCTGGATCTTACCAGAAGATCTTTTGGTCCATCGGATTTTAAGGACGGGGTGTGTCAGGTTGGGTATGTGGTGAATCCGGCCAGGCTTCACGGCGGAAGGAATCTGGGGGCGCTTCTGATTTCCACAATTCGGGAGACTGTTTTGGTGGAGGTGGAGGTTTTGGGCGGAGATGAGGAGTTTCGGGTACCCCGCAGCAGGGAACGGGAGAACTTGGGACATTATCTTAAGCTTCGCCTTCAGTATGAGCTGGGACTTTCCAAAGAGAGAACTCTGATTGATCAGATGAAGCAGGAGGTGGAAAATCTGCGCAAAAAAAGCGGGGAGACTCCTCTTAACCTGCTTTTACAGGCAGAGTTAGCCCTTCTTGACGGCCAGACTGACCGGGCAGATGGGCTTTTGGAAGGGCGCAAGGGGGAGCTTTTGGATCTGCGCCGGGATCAGCCTCAGCTATACTGCTTTTATCAGTATCTTTTGCAGCTTTTGGGAAAAAAGGAAGGGCAGAGGGATACACTGATCCGCCTGGTGAGGAAATGTATTCAGGAGAATAGCCGCCACCCTTATTTGTTTCTTTTGTGGATGAAGGTGGATCCGGGACTTAAGGAAAATCCGGCAGAGCTTTTGGGGAAAATGGGCAGGTTGGCGGATCAGGGCTCTTGTAGTCCGTTTGTGTATGCTCAGGCATTTTTTATATACCGGGAAAACCCTGCATTAATGCACCGTTTGGGAAGCTTTGAGATCCAGGTGCTTAATTTTTCTGTAAAACAGGGGATTATGGAGCGGGAGCTGGCTGAGAGAGCGGCAGAGCTGGCTGGAACGGTCAAGCATTATACCAGATCCGGATGCCGGCTTTTGATGGCGCTTTATGAGCGATATCCGGAGAAGGAATTTCTCAGTGCGGTCTGTGGCATGCTGATCAAGGGAGATTGCCGCAATGAAAAATATTTTCCCTGGTATCAGAAGGCATTGGATAAAGGGGTAAGCTTAACAAGATTGTATGAATACTATCTTTATTCCCTGCCGGCAGATTATCCATATTTACTTCCCAAGGAGGTTCTCTTATATTTTTCCTATGAGAAGTCTTTGGATGAACATAGCCGTTCTACCATTTACATGAATATTTTAAAATATATGAAGCCAGACTCAGATTTGTATCGGCAGTACGAGAGGGACATCGAAAAGTTTACTATGGAACAGCTTTTGAATGCCCGGGTCAATCAGAGGCTGGTGGTGCTTTATCAGCATATGGTTTATAAGGAAATGATTGATCAGAGGGTAGCCCGTGTATTACCGGCTGTTCTTAAATCCTGCCGGATTGAGCTTGACAATTCCAATATAAAATATGTGGTGGTCAGCTATGAGGAGTTGGAGGAGGAGGATGCATTTCTGGTGAGGGATGGCATGGTCTATGTGCCTTTATTCAGAGAACATTCGGTGCTTTTGTTTCAGGATGGTTATGGAAACCGCTATGCTAATATTCCCTTTAGGAAGTTTCCGGCTATGGAGAAAAAGGACAATATTCGGGAATTGGAGGAAAGATGCTATGAAGTCTACCCGAGCCATGAGATGCTGCGGCTGCAAAAGTGCGGCGAGATCGTGGATTGCGGAATATCCGGGGAGCCGGATGTGGTGACTTTGCGGCGGATCGCGGCGGATCTGAAGCTGAAACCTATGTACCGGAAAAAAATTCTTTCCCGTATGATTCAGTATTACCAGAACCGGGCAGAGACAGAAGGAAGCGATGCGGCAGGGGGAGCCGAGTATCTTTTAGGCCTTAATATGGATCAGCTCACCAGAAAGGAACGGGCAGGCATCTGTGAGACTCTGATCCAGCAGGATTATATGAAAGAGGCCTGGGTGAGGATCTGCCGCTATGGGGCGGAGGACATCAAAAAGACCCGGCTTTTAAAGCTGTGCAGTCAGATGATTTTACAGCAAGTGGCTGATGAAGATGACCTGCTGCTACTGATTTGCTGTGATCTGTTTTCTGCCGGCAAATATGACAGTGTGTTGCTAGACTATCTGTGTGAGCATTTTAATGGCTCAGGGAAACAGATGTTTCGGATTTTAAATCAGGCAGTACGGGAACGGGTTACGGTATACGATATGCCGGAGCGTCTTCTGGCTCAGATGCTGTTTACCGGGGAGACCAACCGGATGGATTCCGTTTTTGATTGGTATGTGGCAGGAAAGAAAACAGGAGAGAATCTGGTGAAGGCTTATTTTACCATGAAATCCTCTGAATATTTTTTGAAAGGAGAGCCTGCAGGAGACCGGGTATTTGCTTATCTTGAGGGAGCGATCCAGGGAATCACGGATTATGACAAGATTCCTGTTGTCTATCTGCTGGCATTGTCCAGATATTACTCCACGCTTCCAGTGCTGGAAGGGGAGCGAAAGGAGCTTTGTCAGGTGATTACCAGACATCTTCTGGCAGAAGGGATGGTATTCTCCTGGTTTAAGGAGCTGGGAAGATGGGTTTCCATGCCAGATTCCATTATGGATCAGGTGATTATAGAGTACCAGGGAAACAGGGATGCCAGACCGGCTCTTCAGATCCGGATTCTTCCGGAGGAGGAAGAGTATCATTGGGAAGAGATGCGCCGGGTATATCCAGGCATATTTATCCGGCAGAAGGTATTGTTTGAAGGGGAGATCCTGGAATACCGGGTGTATGAAAAAAATGAAGAAAAGCTGACCCTGGCCAAAGAGGGGAGTCTCTCCTGGGAGCCAGGCCGGGAAAAAGCAGAGGGGAGCCGTTTTGCGGCGCTTAATGAAATGGGACTCTGCCTGACGCTTAAGGAGGAGGCTGCGCTTAAGGAGAAGATGAAAAGGTATGTGGAAGACAGCGTGGCTATGGAAGAACTGTTTCGGGTGATATAGACAAGAAAGAGGATGGATTATGGACGGACTTTTGGTAGGAGTGGACTTGTGTGACGAGTATACGCAGATCAACTGCCCGGAGGAAGAGATGTTGTGGACGATTCCCACAGTGATCTGCCGGAATAAAAATGCAGATGAGTGGTATGTGGGGGAGGAGGCCTATGCTCACACGCTAAAAGGTGACGGAATTATTGTGGATAAGCTGCTGAATCTTGCCATGCGGGATGGGACAGCCACTTTAGGGGAGGTTCGCTATGGGGGAAAGGAGCTTTTATTTCTGTTTCTTGAGCGGATTTTGAAGCTTCCTCAAAGGGAGTATCAAAAGACAAAGACGGACCGAGTGGTGTTTACTGTAAAAAGGCTGGATCCAAAGATGAACCGGATGCTTCGGGATTTAGGCGTGCGCTTGGGAATTTCGGAAGAACAAGTTCAGGTGATCAGTCATTCAGAAAGCTTTATTTATTATACTTTAAGCCAGAAAAAAGAGATATGGAACAACACAGTAGGTATGTTTGATTTGGCGGAAGCCGGGCTCCGGTATTATGAGATGAAAGTGCAGCGGGGCATGAAAAAGGTCACTGTGGTGGCTGAGTATGAGGATCGGGAGGAGGGCTTTAGCCTGGATATTTTAAAGACCCTTTCCGGCAGCCGTTTAGCAGATCGGATTATGATTAGCTGTGCAGAAAAGATCATGGCTAAAAAAGCCTACTCAGCAATATTCCTTACAGGGAAAGGGTTTGCAGATCAGAAGTGGGCAGAAGGGCTTATGAAATTTTTGTGTTCCAAGAGAAAGGTGTATATGGAACAGGGCTTAATGGCCCGGGGAGCGGCATGCCGTGCCGGGGAGGAGCCAGGGAACAATGCTTCTTTTACCTGCATCTGTGACGGAAGGCTGAAAACCACGGTTTCTATGAATGTGCTTCATCGGGGGCAGGAAAACAATGTGACAGTGGCAGCAGCCGGAGATTGCTGGTATGACCGGGTGTCAGTGATTGATGTGATTCCGGACCGGCAAAACACGGTAGATTTTATTGTGACTTCCGTGGATTCCAAAAAGAAGCGGCTGATCTCCATTCCCTTAGAAGGATTTCCCAAGAGGCCGGAGAAAACCACACGAGTGCAGATACAGGTACTATTTCTGGATGAGCGGACAATGGAAGTAACGTTAAAGGATCGGGGCTTTGGGGAGTTGTTTCCTGCCTCCAGTACACAAATCAGACAAGAGGTTATGCTATGAGTTTACTGTTGTGCAGGCAGGAGCATGTAAAACGGCCATATTTTATGGAATCCATGGGAATCCATCTTTATTCCTCCCAGGAGTTGTCCTATGTAATATTTAACCATCCCATGCTGGTGTTGGACGGTTTTGTGGACGAGAGGCTTTTAACCTTTCTCAGAGAGGAGCTCAATCAAGGTTTTCTCGCACTGAAGGTGGAGCGGTGGTTAAAGAGCGGGGAGAATCCGGATGAAGCCCTGATGATAATTTTGCAGGAATGTGATTACTATAGTATGGCAGAGGTAGGCCGTTTTCGCCAGATGGCCGCTGCCCTCAGGAAAAAGCATCCGGCAGATTTTATGAGGATGAAGGCAGACGAGCTGTTTTCCCTTCGCCAATATGGCCGGGCAGTAAAATTATACAAGGAACTTTTAGAATTGCCTTCCAGTGAGCATGTGGATGATCTGTTTTTTGGAAGAGTGTGGAATAATTTAGGGTCTTGTTACGCCCGGATGTTTCAGTTGGATAGAGCCTTTGAGGCTTTTGAAAATGCCTATAAAAAAAGCCAGCAGGAAGTGATTTTAGAGCGTTTATACGATCTAAGCAGAATCGACAGTCGTCTTATATTGAGCCAGGAGCTCCAGGGAGAGATCACAGAAAAGCAGCAAAAGCTTTGGGATGACAGATTAATCCGGGCCCGCCAAAAAGCAAGGGATTCAAAACAGGTGAAGGAACTAGAGGCATTGTTCCAGAAAGATCCTGTAAAACGCCAGGCAGGAGAAGCAGAGCGAATCTATCAATGGAAACAAGAGTATCGAAATATGGCGTAGGCATGAGATGTGGAGAAATCGAGGTAAGGGAAGCGGTGTTGTGCTTGCACAAAAGCCGCTTCCCCTACCTCGATTTTCATAGGACGAAACCCGGCCTCTCTCCTCAAAAAAATTCCCCTCTACCAATTCCCCTCAACATCTGCTATAATCCATTTTAGCAACACATATATACAACAATAACTAATTCTCATACCCCCAGCCGAAAGGAGAACCGCCATGGCAGGCAAATACTTAAAAGACAAAGCATACGAAATCATCAGACAAAAAATCATAGAATGTGAATACATCCCCGGAAGCATATTAAACGAAGCCGAGCTGATCAAAGAAATCGGAGCCAGCAGAACGCCCATACGAGAAGCGCTCAACAAGTTAGAGCAAGAAAACCTGGTCACGATTATTCCCAAAAAATGCATCATTGTCCGCGGAATCACCATTGACGACATAGCAGAGGTATTTGACGCCAGGGCCATAATCGAGCCACAGATTTTACAAATATACGGCCAGCAGATCAGCAAAAGTTTTCTGAAAGACTACCTCCAACGCTGCCAGGAAGAAACTGACACACAAAAACAGATCCATCTGGACGAAGAATTTCATGAGCTGCTATACCAGACCTGCGATAACCGATATCTGCGGGAGGTACTGCGAATGGTGGAAGGGATGGATCACCGGAATCGCGTATACAAAAGTAATGATGAACGAGTGCGGGAAGGGATCAGAGAGCACATAAAGATCATAGAGGAACTGTTGAAAAATGATTACGCGGCTGCGGCAAAACACATGCTTGAACACATAAAAAATGCCAAAAACTATGCGATGAAAAAATATATTGGATAAAATAATATCAGATCCGATTGTCATAGTTGTCTTAAAAGAAAATAACAATGCCAAATAAATTATAAAAAACAACGGAAAATAAATTGACAAACTGCGATTTCATTGTTATAATTCATAATGTATACATCAATTATTAAAAATAAAAATTGATGTATATAAAAGAGGAGAGCGATCAATCACAAGCACATTGTAAGAAAATGGAGGGAACAAGATGAAAAGAAGGATTGGACTGGGAATCTTACTGGCAGCCACAATGTTAAGCGCCTGCTCCGGAGGAGAAAATCCGGCCGTACCTCAGGGCTCTTCAGGCCCGGCCCGGCAGAGCTTGGCCGCAGAAAACACCTCTGCATCCGGGCAGGGAGGAGAGGCTTATACCATTGCATTGATTGCCCCTTTCACGGGTGACAACGCCCAATACGGCAATGCCTTTAAAACCGGGGTAACCGCCCTTTGCGATGAGGTCAACGCAGCAGGGGGAATCAATGGGGCAGAGCTTACGTTTGAAGTATTTGATGATGGGGCGGATGCGGCGCAGAGCACCAATATGGCTCAGATCGTCACGGAGGATGACAAATATATTGCAGCAATCGGAAGCTATTCCAGCACCTGTACGCTGGCTTTTGGACCGATTTTTGACGAGGCTCAGATGCCGGTTATGGTTCCCTGCGCAGGGAACAGCGCCATTGCCACAGAATATAACTATACGTTCCAGAGAGGGATGACCATTCCCATTGAGTCCGCACTCATGGCTCGCTATGCGGTGGAAAAGCTGGACGGAAAGCGCATTGCCTTTATTGCTCTGAACAATGATGCCGGCCTTCAGTTTATGGAATTTGCCTCCGGCGCTATCGAGAGTCTGAAGGGGTCAGGAACAGACTGTGAGATGGTGGCATCGGAGACCTTCAATGAGGGGGAGGTTCGGGACTACAGCGCCATGGTATTAAAGATCAAGGAAGCAAAGCCGGATGTCATTGTGGTAAATATGGGCTATGTGGAGTGTGCCGCCATTTTAAACCAGGCAAAACAGGCGGGACTTACAGATGTGAAATGGCTGGGGAATCAGTCTATGTACACAGAGGACTTTACCAATCTGGTGGGAGATGCAGGGGAAGGCTTTTACGTCAGCACAGGCTTTTATGCAGACAATCCGGATGAAGGGGTCCAGGAGTTTATCCGTCAGTGCAAAGCCATTGACGGGAATATACCCAATGCCTATCAGAGAAATTCCTATGAATGTGCAGCTATGATTGCCCAGTGCTTAGAGGACGGGGCAACCACCAGACAGGAGCTCTATGAAGCGATGACTTCCATGGAGCACTGGGATGGAAAGACCGGTGGAAATAAGTGGATAAACCGTCAGTCAGAGGAAGAATATCTGATTCTCCAGTATAAAGGAGAAGGACTGTGGGAAATGTTAAAAAGCGAATAAAATCATTCTTTGGGATGGAGAAAGGAAAGGCACGGGAATGAAAACTCTGATCAAGTCTGTCCATGTATGGCAGGCGGGGATTTTTGAGATCAACGATGTGGTCGTGGAAGATAAAAAGATTGTTTCCTTAGGAAGTGGCTCCAGGGATGCAGACATGGAGCAAGTCATTGACGGCAGGGGCAAATATCTGCTTCCGGGAGTGATTGACTGCCATGCCCACAGCACCATGGTGTGCGGGACCAGACATATGCAGGAATTTTTTGCTGCTAATGAATCAATGCTGACGGTCAACAGTGTAATCCATGCAGAAAAAATGGCCCGGTGCGGCATCACAGCGATTCGGGACTGCGGCGGGCGGTGGATGGAAACCCTGGCAGTGCGGGATTCTGTTCAGGCAGGAAAGCTGATTGGTCCCCGTATGCTTTGCTCTGGCACTCCCATCAAGGTAATTGGCGGGCATGAGCCGGGGACGGATATAACCGGACCTTATGAAGCCCGGGCCAAGGTAAGGGAGATGGTTCACTTGGGGGTGGATTTTATCAAGGTTATGGTGACAGGAGGGCTGGGAAAGCCCGGGGAGAAGCCTGGAAGGGTGGAGATGGAACAGGAGGAGCTGGATGCCATTGTGTCCGAGGCGGCCAGACATGGAAGAAAGGTGGCCTGCCACTGTCACAGCCGGGAAGGAATGGAGCTGTTAGTCCATGCTGGCGCTGCCTCCATTGAACACAGCACCTATCTGGATCCGGAGATCAATAAAAAGATTATGGAAAAAGGGATCTATGTGGTTCCAACCTTTGAGCCCTATATGAATTATGCGTTTTTGGGAGAAAAACACGGACAAATGATGGATACGGTGCTGGCGGCAAGGGCAATTGTGGAGGAAAAGAAGGAGAGGCTGTATGAGGCTTACTGCCAGGGGGTGAAGCTGGCATTTGGCCGGGACAGCGGAGGTTTTATGATGGACCAGGGGGATTTTGTGGAGGAGATGCTTTACATGGAGAAGGCCGGAATCTCAAGGGTAGACATTATTCACAGCGCCACAAAAAATGCAGCGGATCTGCTGGGAATCCTTGATAAGACCGGGACGATTGCCCGGGGGAAAGATGCGGATCTGATTCTTCTTGGAGAAAATCCTCTGGAAAATCTCTCCGCCTATCGGGACAGTCTAAAAGGCGTCTGGGTTCAGGGCCAATACCTGCCCGCAGGCACAAGGGAGAAACCATGTGACAGATAACAACGGGCAAAATACCCGGAACATATCAATAAAAAGGAGCGGGGTATGGAGAGTTTTCTTGCTTATACGATCAATGGGTTGGTTTTGGGAAGTACTTATGCTCTGACAGCCATTGGTTATTCCATGGTTTATGGCATATTGGAGCTGGTGAATTTTACACATAGCACGATTTACATGGTGGGAGCCTATTTGTTTTATATCTTTGTGACTCTGCTGCATATCCCCATGCCCCTTTCTTTCCTTTTGACCATATTGGCTACAGGGGCAGTGGGAGCGCTGAATGAGCGGCTTACCATCCGGCCTCTGCGGGCGAAAAATCGCCCCAAGTTTGCTATGCTCATTTGCACAATCGGTACGTCTATTGTGCTGCAGAATGTTTTTTTCCTTCTTATGGGGTCTGAGACAAAGCAATATCCCACCATTGCTGAAAATCAGAGTATTCTGGTGTTGGGCTTTCATGTGACGGTGGTCCAGATTGTCATTGTAGTTTCCACTGTGCTTCTTTTGGCAGCATTTACCTTTTTTATAAACCGGACAAAGCTGGGGATGGCCATGCGGGCCTGTGCCCAGGATACGGAGGCCACGGAGCTGATGGGGGTGTCGGTTGACCAGGTGGTTTCCATGACCTTTTTTATCGGTTCGGCTCTGGCAGCAGTGGCAGGAATCATGGGCTGTATGTCCTACCGGAGTGTGGATTGCTCCATTGGGGCGGCTATCGGGACAAAGACTTTTGCCTCCACGGTTTTGGGTGGGATCGGCGTGTTTTTGGGAGGGGTTCTTGGAGGGCTGATTATTGGCCTGACGGAGGTGTACACCGCAGCATATATCGGATCCAATTACCGCAATATTACTGCATTTATTATTTTGATTCTGGTGCTCTTTTTAAAGCCTACAGGATTGCTGGGCAAAAAGGTGATCAAAAAGGTTTAGACTTTTCGGAGGTGGCTATTTATGAAAATACAGAAAGTAAAAAAGAGGATCCTGCCTCTATTGCTGATAGCAGCCCTGTATGGGATACCGCTTTTTGTGAAGAATCAGTATATGCTTCGGATTGGGGTCTATGTATGCATCTATTCTATTCTGGCCTGTAGCCTGAATCTGATCTCCGGTGTCTGCGGCCAGGTGTCCATGGGCCATGCGGCTTTTTACGGCATTGGCGCCTATGCATCTGCCCTGGCGGCAATCCATTTTGGAATCAACTGGGTGGTCTGTGTGATCGCGGCGGCAATGGCAGCAGGCGTGATCGGGGCGCTTATCGGGATACCGGCCTTAAAGCTTTCCGGCGGATATCTGGTTATCTGTACAGTGGGCTTTGGGGAGCTGGTGCGGCTGATTCTTTTAAACTGGGTGTCCCTGACCAGAGGGCCCATGGGACTGGTCAATATCCCAAGACCCGTGCTTTTTGGGGTGACAATCAAAAGCGGAAGCCAGTATATGGTGGTGGCTCTGACTTTGTTTCTTCTGATTTATCTGATTCTTCACAATATTCTCAACTCCAAGTACGGAAGGAATCTGAAGGCGATCCGGGAGGATGAGATTGCGGCAGAGACCATGGGGATCCACGTACACCGGGAAAAGGTGATTGCATTTGCCACTGCTGCCGCCATGGCAGGAGCCGCTGGCTCTCTTTTGGCCCATTATATGCTTTTTATATCGCCCACGATTTTTGTGGGGGATTTTTCTACCAATATTCTCAGTATGGTGGTGCTGGGAGGCATGGGTTTTATGCCTGGCAGCGTGATTGCGGCCACTCTTTTGACGGTGATTCCGGAGACCCTCCGGGGGCTTGACAAATACCGGATGCTGATCTATGGATTTTTGCTGATCGGCCTGATGCTGGGGAAAAATGTGTCCTGGGAGACCACGGCCTTAGGCAGATGGGGAACAGGAGTTTGGGGGAAAATACGTCAAAGAAAGGGTCTTAAGGAAGGGGACGGTAAAGGATGAGTTTATTGACAGTGTGTGATGTCAGCAAATCGTTTGGAGGTCTGGCAGCTGTGTCTCATATGAGCTTTGCGGTGGAGAAGGGGCAGATTGTCAGCATCATCGGCCCCAATGGGGCAGGCAAGACCACGGTTTTTAATCTTCTGACCGGTTTTTATACCTGTGACGAGGGAAGCATTCTTTTTGACGGAGAGGAGATATCCAATATGCCCCCCTACACCTATGTGGAGCGGGGATTGACCCGGACTTTTCAGAATCTGAAGCTGTTTCCAGCGATGACGGTTTTGGAAAATGTATTGATTGGCTACCAGTCCTGTATCTCCTACAAAAGGCTGGATGCTGTCTTTCATACAAGAAAGAAACGGCAGGCAGAGCAGGCGGCCAGGGAGCGGGCCATGGAAATCTTAAAGGATATTGAGATGGATGGTTATGCGCAGTCACGCTGTATGAACCTTCCTTACGGCGTACAAAAGCAGTTAGAGATTGCCAGGGCCATGGTCAGCGGGCCAAAGCTTTTGCTTCTGGATGAACCTGCCGCCGGATTAAATCCTCAGGAGACGGACCAGCTGGCATCATTTATCAAAGGGCTTCCGGGGAAGGGCTACAGCATTTTGCTGATTGAGCATGACATGAGCCTGGTCATGAATATTTCGGATTACATCTATGTGATGGATTACGGAAAAAAGATTGCCCAGGGGATTCCAAAGGAGGTGCAGAGAAACCCTGAGGTGATTGAGGCCTATATAGGAAAAGGGGGCAAAACGTATGCTGCTGGAAGTTAAGGGGATGAATACATTTTACGGAAACCTTCATGCAATCTGGGATATCGATATTCAGGTAGAGGAAAAAGAGATCGTGGCCCTGATCGGAAGCAATGGAGCGGGGAAGAGTACCTTATTAAAAACCATTGCAGGAAGCATTCCCATGGAACGGGGAACCATTGTCTATGACGGAGAAAGCTTTGGGCCGGGATACGGGCGCAAGGCCAGCAGGATGGTAAAGCTGGGGATGACCCTTTGCCCGGAGGGACGCCATATTTTCCCCCGGATGACTGTGGAGGAGAACCTGAAGATGGGCGGCTATACCCGCAAAAAAGGGGAACTGTCTGCGGGATATGACCGGGTTTACTGCCTGTTTGACCGTTTGAAGGAACGCAGGAGCCAGCCTGCAGGAACCCTGTCAGGAGGGGAACAGCAGATGTTGGCCATCGGCAGGGCCCTGATGAGCAGCCCCAAGCTTTTGATGCTGGATGAGCCTTCTCTGGGACTGTCTCCCCTTTTGACGGAAAAGATTTTTGAGTTAATATTGGAAATCCGAAACCAGGGAACCACCATTCTTCTGGTGGAACAGAATGCAGTGTCCGCCTTGTCTGTTGCCAACCGGGGATATGTGCTCAAAGTGGGACATATCACAGGCAGCGGTACGGGGAAGGAACTTTTGGAAAGCCAGGAGATCCTTGCTTCTTATCTGGGAGGCTGAGATTTCTGCTTGTGCAGAATCTGTGTTCTGGCTATGGGGAGGGAAAGCCGGCGGACCAGGGCAGTAAAGCCGCCGTTGCGGCAGGTGTCAGATAAAAATGGATGAGGTGATTGAAAATGAATGGAAGAGAACGTGTTTTAGCCGTCCTGGCGGGAGAACGGCCGGATCGGGTTCCTGTGGGCTTTTGGATGCATTTTCCGCCCAAAGCTTTTTATGGAGAGGAAGCGGTGGCTATGCATATGAAGTATTTCAGGGAGACACGGACCGATATCTGTAAGATTATGAATGAGTGTACTTACCCCTGTGAGCATAATATCCAGGCAGCATCAGACTGGAAGCAGGTAAAGGTGTATGGGAGAGAAGCAGACTTTATTGTGCGGCAGGCAGACGTGATAAAACAGGTGGTGGAGCATTGCCCCGAGGGAGTTGCGGTTGCCACGATTCACGGGGTGGTGGCTTCTGCATCCCACACGCTTTTGGGCATTCCCAGGTATGATACCATCGGGCGTTTTGCCCAGCTGTACCATCTTCGGACCTCCCCTCAGACCATGAAGGATGCCTATGAGAAGATTGCCCTTACCCTGTGCGCAGTTACAGAGGCATCGGTAAAGGCCGGGGCAGAGGGAATCTACTATGCGGCCTTAGGAGGGGAAAGGGACGGATTTACGGATGAGGAGCATGCAGAGTATCTTGCAAAGCAGGACCAGATGGTGATTGACACAGCCTACAGGGCAGGAGCAAAATTCGTGATTTTACATATGTGTAAGCCAAAGGTAAAGCTGGAGCGTTTTGCCGCTTATCCCTGCGATGTGGTGAACTGGGGAATCGAGGAGAGCGGGGTGTCTCTGTCTGAGGGACAGAAACTGTTCCCAAGCAAGGTGGTTTTAGGCGGCCTGAATAATCGGCATGGGGCATGGATGGAAGGGACCTATGAGCAGCTGGAACGGGAGATTCACGGGATTATCTGCCAGATGGAGCCAGGAAGGTTTATTCTGGGAAGTGACTGCACCCTGCCTCCGGATCTGGATTATGGAAGGATTGCCATGGCGGCAAAGGCCTGTGAGACGTATGAGGATGACAAAGTGTTTTCCAGGCTGGTACAGAGTGAATAGATAAAATTTTCCTCTGATGATTTTCCTGCTTGACAATCCACCTCAGATCCCCTATGATAAGGACTATACAAAAAAGGCGATGAAAAAGAGGAGTACAGTGGGATACCTGTCAGAGAGAACCGTTCACCGGCTGAAAGGCGGTTTGGGGGAAGCCATTGGAAGGTAGCTTTAGAGCCGGGAGTCCGAACAGGGCAGGATGTGTCCGGGCATGTTTTCCTATGCCGGGGCAGAAACTCCAAAGAGTAAGATTCCCCGTATGGTCCGCGTTAAGGATTGATGAAGAGATGCCGTTTTAAGGGAAAGCCTGACCAGTGTGGACAGCATAAGTGTGCTGTCTGGTTTTTCCAGACAGGGTAGCATATGGGCGATGAACGGCATAATAAAGGTGGTACCGCGGAATTTTATTTCGTCCTTTATCCGGCAGCTGGCCGAATAGAGGGCGTTTTTATTTATCAGGACAAAGCCCGATAGAGGGAAAAGCCTCTCGGCTGATGCCAATTCTGAAACAGAAAATAGCAGGAGGTCAAACATCATGAAAGAACTGGAGAAAAACTACAACCCATCCCAGATCGAGGAGAAGCTGTACCAGAAATGGCTGGACAACAAGTATTTCCATGCTGATGCCCGGAGGGGGAAGCGGGAAGGCAAAAAGCCGTTTACCATTGTGATGCCGCCGCCCAACATCACCGGGCAGCTGCACATGGGTCATGCCCTGGACAATACCATGCAGGATATTTTAACCCGCTACAAAAGGATGCAGGGCTATGAGGCCTTATGGCAGCCGGGAACCGACCACGCGGCCATTGCCACGGAGGTCAAGGTGATCGACAAGCTGAAATCCGAGGGCATTGACAAGCAGGATTTAGGCCGTGACGGATTTTTGGAAAAGTGCTGGGACTGGAAAAAGGAATACGGCGCCCGGATTATCAACCAGCTTTACAAATTAGGCTCCTCCGCAGACTGGGACAGAGAGCGGTTTACCATGGACGAGGGATGTTCGGATGCAGTGCTGGAGGTTTTTGTCAAATTATACGAAAAGGGCTATATCTACAAGGGTTCCCGCATCATCAACTGGTGCCCGGTCTGTAAGACTTCCATCTCGGATGCCGAGGTGGAGCATGAGGAGCAGGACGGCTTTTTCTGGCATATCCATTATCCCATTGTGGGGGAGGAGGGGCGGTATGTGGAGATTGCCACCACCCGCCCGGAGACTCTTTTGGGAGACACTGCGGTGGCGGTGAATCCGGAGGATGAGCGCTATCAGGATCTGGTCGGCAAGATGCTTGAGTTGCCTCTCACGGGCCGTCAGATTCCGGTGGTGGCAGATGCGTATGTGGATAAGGAGTTTGGAACCGGGTGCGTGAAGATCACCCCTGCCCATGACCCCAATGACTTTGAGGTGGGAAAGCGCCATGGCCTGGAGGAAATCTGCATCATGCATGACGATGCCACCATTGACTTTTCCGGAAGCCCTTATAACGGCATGGACCGGTATGAGGCCAGGAAAGCCATTGTGGAGGATTTGAAAAAGCTGGGTCTGCTTGTAAAGGTGGTTCCCCACTCCCACAATGTGGGCACCCATGACCGCTGCAAGACCACGGTGGAGCCTATGGTGAAGCCCCAGTGGTTTGTGCGCATGGAGGAGATGGCAAAACCGGCCATTGAGGCGATCAGGACCGGTGATTTAAAGATTGTGCCGGAAAGCTTTGGCAAGACTTACCTGCACTGGCTGGAAGGGATCCGTGACTGGTGTATTTCCCGGCAGCTGTGGTGGGGGCACCGGATTCCGGCCTATACCTGTAAGGACTGCGGGGAACTTCTGGTGGCCAAGGAGATGCCGGGGAAATGCCCCAAATGCGGGGGAAGTCATTTTGTCCAGGATGAGGACACCCTGGACACCTGGTTTTCTTCTGCTTTGTGGCCCTTCTCAACCCTGGGCTGGCCGGAGAATACGGAGGAACTGGAATATTTCTATCCCACCGATGTGCTGGTGACAGGGTATGACATCATCTTTTTCTGGGTCATCCGCATGGTGTTCTCCGGCCTGGAGCAGACGGGGAAATGCCCGTTCCACACGGTGCTGATTCACGGGCTGGTGCGGGACAGCCAGGGGCGCAAGATGAGCAAGTCCTTGGGCAATGGCATTGACCCGCTGGAAGTGATTGATAAGTACGGCGCAGATGCCCTGCGCATGACCCTGATCACCGGCAATGCCCCGGGAAATGACATGCGTTTCTACTGGGAGCGGGTGGAGAACAGCCGGAATTTTGCCAACAAGGTATGGAACGCCTCCCGTTTTATCATGATGAACATGGAAAAGGCGCCTCTTGCGCAGATGAAGGAGTATGAAATGGCCTTCGGCAAGGGAAGGGGATGGGGGCAGGCAGAGATGGCAGGCGAAAACCCAGGCGGGAAAGAACTGCCGTTTATGATGCCGGATAAGTGGATTCTCTCCAAGGTCAACGGCCTGGCCCGGGAGATGACGGAGAACCTGGACAAATACGAGTTGGGGATTGCCCTCCAGAAAGTGTATGATTTTATCTGGGAGGAATTTTGTGACTGGTATATTGAGATGGTGAAGCCGCGGTTGTGGAACGAGGAGGATGAGACCCGGGGGGCTGCCTTGTGGACGCTTAAGACGGTGCTGATTCAGTCCCTGAAGCTTCTCCACCCCTATATGCCCTTTGTGACAGAGGAGATTTTCTGCAATTTGCAGGACGAGGAGGAGTCGATCATGGTTTCCTCCTGGCCCCAATACCGCCAGGACTGGGATTTTGCCTCTGAGGAGCAGGAGGTGGAACGGATTAAGGATGCGGTTCGTGCGATCCGCAATGTGCGCACCTCCATGAATGTGCCGCCCAGCCGCAAGGCCAAGGTATATGTGGTGTCCCAGGAGGAGAAGGTGCTGGAAATCTTTCAGCACAGCAAGGTATTTTTTGCCACCCTGGGCTTTGCCAGCGAGGTCTGCATCCAGCCGGACAAGAGCGGGATTGATGACGATGCAGTGTCTGCGGTGATCTCCCAGGCCACTATTTATATGCCTTTTGCGGAACTGGTGGATGTGGCAAAGGAGATCGAGCGGCTGGTTAAGGAAAAGGAGCGGCTGATAAAGGAGCTGGCCCGGGTGGATGGGATGCTCTCCAATGAGCGCTTTGTCAGCAAGGCGCCGGAGGCCAAGATTAATGAGGAGAAGGCAAAGCAGGAGAAGTACAGACAGATGATGGCTCAGGTGGAGGAGCGCCTGGGGCAGCTGCAGCATTGACAAAAATGTCAGCAGCCTGTAGAGTGGCCCGGCTAAAAGCCTGTGCCCGCCGGAACTGGGCAAGAAGCTGCAAATCGGATTCATAAACAGGAAAATTTCACATATATTATAGTTATGTATGAACAGGCGAAAGATTATATTTTAAAAATACCATTCTGGGCCAGGAGGAAAAATACTCTGGAACAGGTGAAAGATTTTTTAAGGGAGTTGGAAAACCCGGAGGAGTCCCTGTCTGTCATTCATGTGGCAGGGACCAACGGAAAAGGATCTGTGTGTGCGGATTTGACTTCCATATTAAGAGAAGCCGGATATCAGGTTGGTACATTTGTCTCACCTCACTTGATTGATATCCGGGAGCGTTTCCTGATTAATGGGGAGCTGGCAGCGGAGGCAGACTTTGAGGACTGCTTCCGCCAGGTTCTGTCTGTGACAAAGAAAATGATAAAGCAAGGTTATTGTCATCCCACATTTTTTGAGTTTGTATTTCTCATGGCAATGGTTCTGTTTACCAGAAAGAAAACAGAATATGTGATTCTGGAGACGGGCCTGGGCGGGCGATTGGATACAACCAATGTGATAGCACGTCCGATTGGGTGTATTATCACCTCTGTCAGTCTTGATCATACCAAGTATCTGGGAGATACGATCCCTGAGATTGCGGCAGAGAAAGCTGGAATCATCAAGGCAGGTGTGCCGGTGATTTACGATAATCATGATCCGTCTGCCTCAAAGGTGATCGGTATGCAGGCAGAGAAAATGGGCTCACCGGCTTTTCCAGTAGGAGAGATGGATGTGACAGAAGAGGACAAAGCCTTTTTTGCTGCTCCTTATCAGGCTATGAATGCAACATTGGCAAAAAAAGCGCTGCAGGTCTTAAATATTCCCAAAGCAGATAAAGCAGTTTGTCAAAGAGGCCTGAAAAAGGTATACTGGCCCGGCCGCATGGAAGAGGTAGCTCCGGATATCTGGCTGGACGGTGCCCACAACCCAGGAGGAATAGAGGCATTTATCCAGGCAGTGCATGGACAGCTCTCAGGGAAAAAGAAGAATATTCAGCTATTGTTCGCAGCAGTGGAGGATAAAGATTACAGAGAAATGATCCATTTGTTGTGCAAAGCACTTCCCTTGGAACGGGTAACTGTGGTACACTTAAGGAGTGACCGGGGACTTAAGGAACAGATACTGGCAGAACAGTTTGAAAGGGAAGGCTGTGAAGTGGTAGAGTCCTGCGAGACAGTCAGCCAGGCTCTGGAGGTGGCTTTAAGCCACAAGACAAAGGAGGACAGGCTGTATGTGGTAGGCTCTTTGTACTTGATCGGTGAGATTAAGGAGTTGTTGAGAGGAAGTCCTTTAGGTGATGGAATACGTATGAGGGGTTAGGGTTTTGCGGGAGAGGAGAAGCAGGGAAAGCTTTAGAAATACAAACAGGGATTGCGCAAGCGTGAGACGAGGAGGGATAAGGATTGCTGGATTTTGAGGAGGAATTAAAACGTTTCCGGCCCAGCCCGGAGATTGGAAATGTGGAGGATGCCATTGGAAAAGAAGATCTGACCGATATGACAGATCTGATGGTGGAACTGTTAAATGAAAAAAGACAGCTGTAATATACCAAAGGGATACAGAGAGAAGAATTAGAGGTCAATAAGGCATGAATGCAGGAATGAGAAATCGTCAGATTTCCAATGCTTATTACAATACAGGGCTTGCTAAAGCAAAAAACCGGGATTTGACCGGTGCTGTGGATGCTCTGAAAAAAAGCCTTCGTTTTAATAAATATCAGACAGATGCCAGGAATCTTTTAGGGCTCATATATCATGAGACAGGAGAGGTGGGAGCTGCCCTGGCTCAATGGATTATCAGTTTGAATCTTCAGGAAGCGGACAATCTGGCAGAAGAATATTTAAAGGAGTTGCAGGAGGCGCCAGGATATCTGGATATGGCCGACCAGGCTGCAAAAAAGTACAACCAATCGCTGCATTACGCCCGGAATGATAATGAAGATTTGGCTGTTTTGCTGTTGATGCGGATGGTAGAGGAGATGCCGAGATTTGTCAGAGCGCAGCAGCTTCTGGCGCTTTTGTATATTCACCACGAGGATTATACGAAGGCAGGGCGCTGCCTGTTTCAGGCTATCAAGGTGGATCGGTACAATCCTCTCACACAGCGTTATATGGCCATTGCCAAGCAGAACACAGGACGGGCAGAGGTGGAAAAAAGAAAGCTGAACAATGCTTTTTCTCATCGGCAGATGCAGGACGATGATATTATTCTGCCACCCAGCTACAAGGAGAACACCGGTCTGCAGTCTGTGCTAAATATTCTGGCTGGTCTGGTGCTGGGAGTGGTGGTGGTTTTCTTTTTGGTGACTCCCACTATCCGGGATTCGATTGTCAGCAGGCATCAGGAGGAAATGCGGCAGAATCTGGAGCTGGTAAATCAGAAAAGTCTTGAGATTGATGATTTGAATAAAAAGCTTCAGGAGGCTAACGCAGCTCAGGAGGAGGCAGAATCCAGTCTGGAAACCATGGTCAATAACAGCGGAGGCGTGATCAGCCAGTACCAGAGACTGGCACAGATCCTTCAAGCATATCGAAATGAAGATATGAAAAGTGCAGTTCAGATTTATGTGGAGACAGATTTTTCTGTGCTGGCAGACGGAGTTTTGGATGACATTGTGGCATGGTTGCAGCAGGATATGACACAGAATGGCTATCAGGTGCTGGAGCAGATGGGAGATGAGGCAGTGACCCAGGGCAATCATGCCCGAGCAGTGGATTATTTTCAGAAAAGCCTGCAGATTAACGGAGGTAATGTGGGCGTTATCTACAAGATCGGTCTGGCTTATAAAAATGCAGGGGATACGGACAAGGCCAATGAGTATTTCGGAGAAATTATTATGAATCATGGAAGTTCGGAATATGCCTCTCAGGCTAAGGAACAGAGAGGGTATTAAATGCCCTTTTACAAAATTACAATCTGAGAAAATAAAAAAAGATACGACAAGAGAAATTCAGGGCTTGTTGTGTCTTTTTTTGGTTTTAAAGATTTAGATTTAGAAGATTAAAGGATTCTGAATCCAGGAAAAAGTCAAAATGTCCTGGCTGATTGAACGGTTGTACAGAAATAAACGTGAGGAGTGATATTTATGAAACAGTCATTTACATACGAGGCACGGGGGCATGTGCTGATCATCCATCTTCCCAAGGAGCTGGACCATCACAACTGCAGGAATTTGAAATATGAGACGGATTTGCTTTTAGCAGAAAATTATATTAACCGTGTGATTTTTGATTTTAGCAGAACAGAATTTATGGATTCTTCAGGAATTGGAGTTTTGCTGAACCGGTATAAGCAGATGACGGCCAATGGAGGAGAGGTGGCCTTGTGCGGTGTCAATGCCCGTGTTCACCGGATCCTTACGATTGGAGGAATCGGAAAATTGATGGAACATTATGATACAAAAGAGGCGGCTTTGATTGGTTAAAGATATAAGGGGCAGACGCAGATAAAGCACAAATGGGGAGTCTGGTGTGCAGGGATGAAAGGTGAGGGATGAGAGAGTAAGGGATGAAAGGGCAAGGGATGAGAGAGAAGGGGATAAAAGAGTAAGGGATGAAAGAGCCAGGGATAAAAGAGCAAGGGATGAGAGAGTAAGGGGATGAAAGAGCAAAAGATGAGAGAGAAGGGGATAAAAGAGCAAAGGATGAGAGAGTAAGGAGATGAAAGAGCGAGGGATGAGAGAGAAGGGGATAAAAGAGCAAGGGATGAGAGAGTAAGGAGATGAAAGAGCAAAGGATGAGAGAGTAGGAGATAAAGGAACAGGGAAAGGGGGAAGGGGATGAGGGAACAGAGGAAAGAGGATGAGGTAATGGGGAAAAGGATGAGGTAACGGGAAGAAGGGGAATAGAGGATGAAGAGGTAGCGGATAAAGGAACAGAAGGTAAAATAGAGAGATCGCACTGCAGGAGACAAAATAACAGAGAGCAGAATAAATGGCGCAAAAATGTGCCGCTGGAGGATAAGAATGGAACGCTTTCGGATGGAAATTGAGAGTTTATCAAAAAATGAGGAGTTGGCCCGGGTGGTGACGGCAGTCTTTATGAGCCGTCTGGATCCTACTTTGGAGGAACTGGATGATGTGAAAACAGCAGTATCAGAGGCTGTCACCAATGCAGTGATTCACGGATACCAGGAAAAGGAAGGCATTATCTATATGGAGCTGCAGACAGAAGGCCAGCTTTTGACAGTCGTGGTGAGAGATTTAGGTGTGGGGATACAGGACGTGAAAAAGGCCATGGAACCTATGTATACTACGGATAAATCAGGAGAACGATCCGGTATGGGTTTTTCCTTTATGGAGGCATTTATGGATCAGGTGCAGGTGGAATCAGAGCCAGGGCGGGGAACTCTGGTGACAATGAAAAAGAAAATCGGCAGGTGATGGAGCATGGAAGAAACCACGAAACTGATCCGCCAGGCTCATGCCGGAGACCAGGAAGCCAGAAACCAATTGGTGATGGACAATGTAGGTCTAGTGTGGAGTATTGTGCGCCGCTTTGCCGGAAGAGGACATGAACTGGAGGATTTGTACCAGATCGGCTGCATTGGATTGATCAAGGCAATTGACAAATTTAATCTTGATTTTGATGTGAAATTTTCCACTTATGCTGTTCCTATGATTACTGGGGAAATCAAACGTTTTCTTCGGGATGACGGCATGATCAAAGTGAGCCGGTCTTTAAAAGAACTGGGAATGAGAGTCAGCAGCGCCAGAGAACAGATGATTTGGGAGCTGGGACGGGAACCAGGGCTGGAGGAGCTGGCAGTGCGGATCGGAGCCAGCCGTGAAGAAGTGGCTGCTTCCATGGAGGCAGCCACAGAGGTGGAGTCTATCTACAAAACAGTTGGTTCCGGAGAGGATCAGAATCTTCGGCTTTTAGATAAGCTGACCGATGAGCGGGAGCAGCAGGAGGAACTGTTGAATCGGATGGTTTTAGAGGAATTGTTAAAAAGACTGACAGAAAAGGATAGGGAGATAATTATGCGGCGCTATTTTGAAAATGAGACTCAGAGCCAAATTGCCGCGGATTTAAATATTTCCCAGGTTCAGGTGTCACGGCTTGAAAAAAGGATTCTTCGCCAAATGAGAGAATATCTAAGCTTATAATCACACATACTAAGACAAAAGAAAAGGATGTGAATATATGGATTTTTTGAGACATTTAATCGGATTGGTTTTGATATTCTTGTTTTTGTCAGTGGCAGCCCTGATTGCCTGGTATTGTCTGTTCGGTGCAGTCACGCAGACAGAACCAGGAGGTACTCTGGTATGTGAGTCCCGGGAGGTGATACTGTGAGCAGCACGACAAAAACCGTTTATCTGAACTTAAGCGAGATCACAGAGGTTCACTCCCAGGATGTTTATGTGAAGGATGTAGCGAAAATTTATTGTAGTGACACCAATATCCAAAATAAATGTGAGTGCGTAAAGGTAAAACATATCAAAGAAGATAAGGATCACCGATATGTGGAGAACGCCCTGGATGTAATTGAAAAGTTAGAGGCACTGGACACTTCTATTCAGGTGAATAATATTGGCAAAGTAGAGTATATTATCGATTATCAGACGCCTAAGCCCCCGAAGTATCTGTGGCAATGGACAAAAACCATCTTTGTTTGCGTTGTCTGTTTTTTTGGTGCGGCATTTGCCATTATGACCTTCAACAACGATGCCAATGTGCGGGACGTGTTTCAGGAGCTTTATCGTCTGGTAACTGGAAATGAGGCTGATGGCTTTACTATCTTAGATTTAACCTATTCCATTGGCCTGGCCTTAGGAATCATCATATTCTTCAACCATTTTGCCAAGTGGAAGATAAACACAGATCCCACTCCATTGGAGGTAGAGATGCGTCTGTACGAGGACAACATCAGCAAGACCCTGATTCAGAATGATGGGAGAAAGGAGCAGGGAATTGACGTTCAGTAGCATAATGCCTGGGGGTTTTGGGATACCTCTTTGGCAAAATGTCATTTTAGGGTTTCTGGGACTAAGCGCTGGTGGGATTATTGCAGCAGGGGTATTTGCTTTTCTTGCCATAATCGGCATATTTCCCCGAATCATGGGACGAACAAAAACCAGGCAGATTCTGCTCTATGAAACCTTGATCATTGCAGGCGGAATTTTGGGAAATATTTCCGATATCTATGAAATTCCTATTCCCCTGGGAATCGGAGGAAATTTGATACTGGGAATTTTTGGGATAGCATCCGGAATATTTGTGGGCTGTCTGGTTATGTCTTTGGCAGAAACCTTAAAGGCTCTGCCAGTTATCAACCGGAGAATCGGCCTGGCTGTAGGACTTCAATATGTGATCCTTTCCGTTGCTCTGGGAAAACTTACCGGATCCTTGGTGTATTTTGCCAGAGGGATGTGTCTGTGAGAAAATTGAAAGAATTAAAATCAATCAATTTCCAAATTTTATTTTAAGGACATTGGAAAGCGGAAGTTTTAAAACATCCATACAGGAAAAATAAAAATACCAGGAGAAATGATATGGAATTAAATAAACAGGAATATGACAAATATGTGAAGAAAGTTACACCAACTCATCCGTTGGGAGCAGACATGCTTCGGGCATTTGTGACAGGAGGAACCATCTGTCTTCTGGGCCAGATTTCTACTATGAGTATGATGCATTTTTGGGGGATGGAGAAGGAGACAGCCGTAACGTGGATGCAGCTGGAATTGATTTTGCTCAGCATTGTGCTGACTGGGCTTAATGTCTATCCCAAGATCGTCAAGTGGGGCGGCGCCGGCGCCCTGGTGCCGATTACGGGGTTTGCCAATTCTGTGGTGGCGCCGGCGATTGAGTATAAGGCGGAGGGACAGGTGTTTGGAATCGGATGTAAGATTTTTACCATTGCGGGGCCGGTGATACTTTATGGGATTTTAAGCAGTTGGATGCTTGGGGTGATTTATTGGATTGGGGGAGTGATGGGGGTTATTTGATAGGTAGATAGGAAAGTAGATAATTAATCTGGTGATTAGTTTTATAAGCAGGATGATGGATGAAATAATTCATTAGCCTGCTTTTTTGATGGTAGTGTAAAATAGTTTGTGTCTTTGGAAAAAAATGGCTCCTTTTTGGTAAGAATTCAGATATGACAATTCTTATCGAAAAGGAGTATTTTTATGGCAGTAGCTAAGGAGCAGATTCGA
>JAAWEL010000069.1 GCA_022794255.1 Lachnospiraceae bacterium | reverse complement strand
CCCCGGGAATCGAACCCGGGTTTACGCCGTGAGAGGGCGTCGTCTTGACCGCTTGACCATGAGGCCTTATAAATGACGATGAAACTCATCGAGGCGACAAGATTCGAACTTGCGGCCTCTGCGTCCCGAACGCAGCGCTCTACCAAACTGAGCCACGCCTCGACATCTCCTATACTATAATACGAATCCCGTTTTTTGTCAACCAATATTTTCAAAATTCTCTTTATATTTTGGTTACAATCCAAATTTTGCACACCAGCTCCGTATGCCCTCCGGTCATCCAAACCATATCGGACAGTCACTCTGTAAGAAAAGCGCTCCTGCAGAGTGACTGCCAAATCCTACATCAACCCCGGCACCAGCATTGGCACATACAAAATCATAAAGAACACCAGAATCAGTCCCAAAAGATAAGGCACCACTGCTTTGGCAATCTTCTCAATAGGCAGTCCTGTGATCCCCGAAGCCACAAACAGATTGATAGCTACCGGCGGTGTGATCATGCCAATGGCGATTCCCACCACAAACACAATGCCAAAATGTACCAGACTGATCCCCATGGCTTTCACCAGAGGCAAAAATACCGGAGTCAGGATAATGATTGCCGATGAAGTCTCCATAAACACACCAGCAATCAAAATAATGACTGCAATCAGAAGCATGATAATATAGGGATTGCTGGAAACACTCAGGACGGAACTGGAAATGGCCTCCGGAATCTTCCAGTTAGCCAAAACCCATCCAAAAGGACCACTGCAGGAAATAATAATCATAATAACGGCGGAAGTTTTCGCGCTTCCTTTCATGATATTAAAGAGCTCCTTAGGTCCCATATCCCGGTACACAAAGGCAGATACCAATATGGCATAGATCACTGCCACGTCTGCCGCCTCAGAAGGAGTAAAATACCCGGAGAAAATCCCTCCAAGTATAATCAGAGGCATCAGGATCCCCCAGATGGCCCGCATAAAAGTCTTTGCCACATTTTTAAAGGAAAAGGCCGCCCCCTTGGGATAGTTTTTCTTATGTGCTTCATAGAGAGAAATCGCGATCAGAACCACTCCCATCAGCACCCCCGGCAAAAAGCCGTTTTTAAACAATGTGTTGACGCTCTGCTCCGCGATCACCGCATAGAGCACCATGGGCACAGAAGGAGGAATGACAACACCAATCGTTCCCGCCGCAGCAATCAATGCCGCAGATTTTGCCTCATCATAGCCCCTCTTTTTCAGCTCCGGAATCAAAGTAGCCCCCACGGCAGCTGTGGTTGCCGCACCGGAACCGGAAATCGCCGCAAAAAACATGCCGGCTAGCACAGACACAATGGAGAGACCGCCCTTAATCATTCCCAGCAAAGCTTCCGCAAACTCCACCAATACCTTAGACACTTTCCCCTTGGCCATCAGATCCCCGGCAAAAATGAAAAATGGCACAGCAATCAGGGAAAAAGAGTCTGTAGAGGCAAACATTCTCTGTACAATCATCAGCAGCTGCACATCTCCCTTTACCATGACCGCCACCGAGGACAGCACAATGGAAAACGCCACCGGAACTCCCAAAAGAAGAAGGACAATAAAGGTCACAAACAATAATGCTGCCATATTATTTCTCCTCCTTTCCAAACAGCTTCAGAAGATTCCAGATCACTGCGTCAAGAGCGTGAAACGCCATGATCCCGCATCCAATCGGAATACAGGTATAGATATAACGCATAGGCAGGCGCATGGCAGGAGACAGCTGCTTTCCCTGTCTGCCAAAGTACTGGATTCCATAATATACAATCAACACAAAAAGAACCGCACAAAGACTATGAATCACAATCTGCAGTACATTCTTTGCCTTGTCCGGCAAAACATCCTGGACAACAGAAATGGAGATGTGGCCGGCATGCTTGTACACGCAGCCGGCTCCTAGCAATGTGCTCCAGATCAGCAGATACCGGGTTGCCTCTTCACTCCAGGCCAATGAGGTAAAGAAAATACGGCACACAATCTGCGCTCCTGTAATCACCACCATCGCCCCCAGCATGAATACAATCACGACCTCCATAATCTTATCCAAAAGATCGCTGAGTTTATGAATACCATGAACAATAATCAAAATAGGATTCCCCTTTCGTTTTTGGCGGGAACATATCCCAATCACTTCATATTGGCAATCACTTCCTGGATTCTTGCCACATAGTCACTGTACTCGCTGTACTGGTCATAAACCGGCTGCACTGCCTCCTTAAAGGATGCCAGATCCGGCTCCTCAATAACCTCCATGCCATTGTCCTTCAATGCCTGAAGCTGGGAGCTTTCCTGGTCAGCCACCCATGCACGCTCGTGTTCAGCTGCCTCCTGGGCTGCCTCCAAAAAGATCTGCTGGGTATCTTTGTCCAGAGAATCAAACAATGCCGCGCTCATGGTAATAATCGCTGTAGAATAAGAATGGCGATCCAGGGTCACATATTTCTGAGATTCCCATAAGCTGTAGGAATAGATAACATTGATCGGATTCTCCTGTCCCTGCACAGTTCCCTGCTGCAATGCTGTCAAAGCATCTGCCCAGGCCATCGGAGTGGCATTTACATTCATCGCCTGAAAGCTGGCCGTGTAAACATCATTTTCCATGATACGAATCGTCATGCCAGAGAGATCTGCCGCTGACTGAATCGGCTTTACGCTGTTAGTCAGGTTGCGGAACCCCCTCTCTGCGTAAGCAAGGCCCTTCAGACCGGAATCCTCCAGGGTATCCAAAAGCTCTCGGCCAATCTCACCATCCAGCACTGTATAAGCCTCCTCATTGCTGGCAAACAGATAGGGCATATCTAAAACTCCCATGGCAGAAGAGAAATTGATAAACGGACCACTGGTGATAATCCCCATATCCAGAGTGCCGATCTGCATGCTCTCTAACATATCCCGCTCTCCGCCTAAGGTTCCGTTCGGATAAATTTCAATGGCATAAGCGCCGTTGGTTCGCTCTTCCACCAGCTGCGCAAACTTTTCTGCTGCCACCTGGAAACTGTCCTGCTCATTGACCGTAGTACCCAGCTTGAATACAGTAGCCCCCTCTGGCGCTGTCTTTGCTGCTTCTGTGCTGTCACCGGCCTCCTTACTTTCTGCTGCTGCCCCTGTAGTCTCTGCCGCTCCTGGGGCTGTGCCATTTGAGCTGTCAGAAGAACCGCAGCCAGTCATGCCAAAGGCCATAACTGCTGACAAAGCCAGAACCATGATTTTCAAATTCTTTTTCATAATTGTTCATCCTCCTTGAACGAAAAATAGATGTATTGTCAACTGCTGTATCTTTTAGCAGATTTGACCATATTTTTTCATTTTCCTGCAGCAGAACCGGGGGTTCGCCATGCCCGCTTCTCTGCAATAAAAAACAGCCCTTATCTCCCCAAGAGACAAAAGCTGAAAACTTCTGCGGTACCACTCTTATTACTGTCAAAGGACAGTCTCTCATTCCCGTCAGCCACAGAAACGGCATAACAGGCGGTGGGGATAACGGACACCTGCCGGTCTGGCCTACACAGATCCAAATACTCTTCCTTCAGCCGGACTGCTCAAAGGCGATTTTCCTGAAAACTCTGTCACTACGTCACACCACCCCGCAGCTCTCTGCAGACCCTGTAATCAGTACTCTTCCTTATCAACACATTAATATGTAAAATTATTGCATATAATAACTCTGAAAAAAACATTTGTCAATGAAAATTTTTATTTTTTGCAAATTTTCACCGCATATTGCTTATGCTGTAAGAATATACATTCCTGTAAGGCCCGTCTTTAAAGCTTCTGTTTCTTCGGATGCCTTCCTGCCTGAATCCACATTTTTCAAATAATCGCCTGGATATCATGTTATGTTCCAGAATATTGGAGTAAATACAGCTCAGTCCCAGCTCCCGAAAAGCATAAGCCACCAGAACATTGACCGCATCCTGCCCATATCCCTTTCCCCGGAAATTTTTCATTATCTTAATAAAAATCTCTGCTGCTCCGCTTTTCAAATCCAGATCTGAAAGTATAATGATTCCCAGACCGACCTCCGGTCTGTCCTTGTCTGCAATAACCCTTCGCACTCCCTGGATAGAATCCGAAAGGGAACAAAACCAATTCCTCTGGTGTTCAAAGGATGCCAGACCAGAATATCCTCCTGTCACCTTAATAATCTCCGGATCCCGAATCAAGTTCATCACCAATTCCCGATCCTCTTCTTTCATGTTCCGGAGAATCACCTTATTGCCAATCATATGATAAGGCCCTCCTTTTTCCGCCAAAGGCGGCCTTCATCCCACCTCAAATATTAAAATCCTCTCCCGTAAATCATTGCCTGGAAACAAATCCCGGCAATCCAGCTCATCAACAAACATCAGCTCATCCTGTGTCATCAGATATCCCATATACTCATCAGATGGATAATAGAAAAACAGATAACATTCCCTGGGCTCTTTATAATAGGAATCCATAATCTTTGCCAGTACTGTTTTTAGTATCTCTACAGAAAACGGATTGAAAAAATAACATCGGTCCACCTCTGCGGGAACCAGATACTGTTCCCCGCCAGTCAGAACAAACTCTGTCCTCTGACCAGATACAGCTGTCTCTTTGTTGCTCATTGCCCCTGTATAAATGCGCTTGTCATATTCTATTCCAATCGATCTGCACCCACTCTGATAAGACAGATAAAAACAAACACGGCCTTTACCTGTGCCATAGTCAAGAAATAAGTTCTTCTTTCCAAAATAACCGCTTTTAGCCAGCCTTTCCAACACACAATATGGGGTTGGCTCATATGGATAATGGTGCTGATCTGAACTTGAATCATCACGTCCTGTTGTCTTTATCTTCAGCAATTTCTCCCACTGCAATTCATTTTGATCCATAGTCAAAAATTTCCCACAGGTTTGTAAATTTTCCCTTAATTATAATGCCTGCCTGCAAACAATGTCAACATGATATGACAACAAATTATAAGAAAAAAAGGAGCATGATAACTTCTCCTCTCATAAATCAAAAAGCCGGCTATCTCTAGCCGACCTTTTCACTATAAAATATCTTTTGTTCTTAAATATTTTCCAATCCACTTACTAAAATTTCTGCTCTTTCTATTTGCGCCTCAGCCTCATCTTTTAAAGCAACAATCTTTTCTGCAGCCTGCCAAATTACCTCCTCCGTTTTTTCTGCCATTTTTGATGTTATTGCATCCATCTTCATTCCTCCTACATATACAGGCCAAAGATATTTCCTATACCTGTTCCTCTTTGCCATAGCTTCGTTTTCTTTCAGTCTTGTCTATAGTCTTATCATCAACCTGATCTTAAATATGCCATTCTTACAATATTACCCAGCTATTTCCCACAAAATATAATGCTGGAAATGGCTGGGCGCATGTATCCTTTAAGTTAAATAGAGTACATTTTTACGAAACACCTTCAGTAAACCACTCTCTGATAACAGAAACCTGAACATTCACCATTTTAGCAATGGTCTCTTCTTCCAATCCTATGGTTCGCAGATTGAAAGCTGTTTCTTTCGCTTGCTCCATTCTGCCATAACCCTCCCCTTCTCTGCGGCCTTGTTCACGTCCTTGCTTCCAGCCCTCTCTCAAAATTGTTTTCGCCTCATGTTCAAGAACCTTTCCGCCCATAACTGACTTCACTCCTTCCCTGACATGCTCAAATTTCTGAGCAATATTCTCCAGTACTTTGTCCGACATTTCCATAATGATTTTTCTTGTATAAGCACTGATGCTTCCATTCTCCAGAAGCTGATCCAATCGGGCCATAATATCTGCATATTCTGCCTTCAAAATTTCTAACTTATCT
Organism: Lachnospiraceae bacterium; assembly: GCA_022794255.1. Taxonomy (GTDB): domain Bacteria; phylum Bacillota; class Clostridia; order Lachnospirales; family Lachnospiraceae; genus Brotaphodocola. Next base: position 21,903 of record JAAWEL010000069.1, on the reverse strand, counting down.
TTATCACTATTATACTCCTCAAAACGGCTTTCATGTGAAAAGATATAAAAAGGAATTAAGAACAGCAGATTTTTCTCAAATATTTCCTCTATCCCATATCGCTGGGCCTTCATCACCGGAATCTCAAAAGAAACAGTACCACCAGGTGTTACCATCTCAATTTTCATTTTATCCGGTGTTGACTCAGTACTTCTGAGAAACAAGATTGCTGAACGGGGGATTTCTACTTTAAGAGTATTCTTGATAATCTCCCCCTGATCTAATGCAATCTGAGTTGCGTATTCAAATATTCTTACCAGCATGCTGCTGTCCGCAGTGCTCTGGCACTCATACAGAAATTTCTTTTCTTCCTTACCCACGATTGTGAAACTGCTGTCGGTAATTCGTTTCACTTCCTCCCCATCCTGCTGGTTCATAAAATGTATTTCCGGAGAGAATACCACCTTCTCATCCCCGCTAAAAAATTCATCGAATACTTCGTTAATGACAGGAATGATCAGCCTGCTGCAGTCATTCAATAGAGTGCGGAATACATCATCATAGGGGGTATTGACTATCTTACTGTTGATTGTTTTCATTAAATAGACCTCCCAGTCTGGCAGGAATCCCTGATTTTCCTTGTCCTAATGCTATTTTACCATAAAAAGTCTGTCTATGGCAATATGATGCCAAAAATCCTTTAATTTTCCATATATCCCAAAATGCCTGAATGATGTAACAAACAAATTCGACCTTTTTAAGATTATGTTAGGAACATTCTATCAATCTCAAAATATATTGCTTTTTGTTTTCAATATTAGTTACATGATAGAAATTCCTATCAGCTTCGTGATATCTTTGCCTTTTTCCTCCAGATTTATCTTTGCCTCTCTCTTGCTTCCTCCATAGGTTTCCAGTTGTCCTTTGAAGCCATCAATATACTCCACTATCATTCTGGCACGGACTCCTCCTTTGTGATCACCATAAGTAATAAACCGTTTTGCCATAAAAATTTCCTCCTTGTCCTAATTATGAAAATTCCAATGCATCTTTTGGAAAAGCCCTCTTTTTGTGCCTCCCAATTTTGCTTACAAAATATTTACTTAAGCCTTATGTAAGGCTTAAGTAGAAATAACGTAAAAAGTGCGCAAACATTAATGTTTACGCACTTTTTTGCCTTTAAAATCCCTTATTTTCAAAGCTCCCGGCCGGACTCGAACCGGCGACCCACGCATTACGAATGCGTTGCGCTACCAACTGCGCTACGGAAGCACCAAAAATGCTTTGGACATTGTCCAAAGCATTCGATGACCTCACCGGGAATCGAACCCGGGTTTACGCCGTGAGAGGGCGTCGTCTTGACCGCTTGACCATGAGGCCACATTTATGGTGTATACTTGCAAAAGTACATCGAGGCGACAAGATTCGAACTTGCGACCTCTGCGTCCCGAACGCAGCGCTCTACCAAACTGAGCCACGCCTCGACACCTTTGATAGTATAATATAAATTGTTTTAATTGTCAATAAAATTTTTGCAATTTTCCTATTTCAATATTCTCACCCAAAATCAAACAGAGACAGCTGATTACTCTCTGGCAAGTCTCCCAAAAGCCCCATATCCGCCATCAGATCCGTCAGACTCTTGCTGACCTTGGCCCGATTGCGAAAATCCTCCCGGGACAAAAACGCTCCCTCTGCCGCCGCCTCCACCACGCCCTCTGCCGCCTTTTCTCCCATGCCGTCAATGCTTCCTAAGGATGGCATCAGCTTTCCGTCAATAATCTGGAAATGGTGAGCCTGAGCCCGGTAAATATCGATGGGCATAAACTCATATCCCCGGGCATACATTTCCTGAACGATCCGCATATCCCGCAGGGTGTCCTGCTCCTTCTTTGAAAGAGTATCTCCCCTCTTCCGATAATCAGAAAGATGGTACTCTAACCTGTCTCTTCCCTGACACATCAGCTCATAAGAAAATCCATTGGCACGGATGCTAAAAAACGCAGCATAGTATGCCAGAGGATGAAAGACCTTGCAGTAAGCCACCCGCCACGCCATCATCACATAGGCGGCTGCATGGGCTTTGGGGAACATATACTTGATCTTTAAGCAGGAATCAATATACCACTGAGGCACATCATGTTTTTTCATCTCCTCAATCCATTCTGGCTTTAATCCCTTTCCCTTTCGCACACTCTCCATGATGGTAAAAGAAAGCCCCTCCTCCAGTCCCTGCTGAATCAGGTACACCATAATATCATCCCGGCAGCAGATCGCCGTCTGAATGGTGGCCTGCCCGCTTAAGATCAGATCCTTGGCATTTCCCAGCCATACATCCGTACCATGGGCCAGACCTGCGATCCGTACCAGATCGGAAAAGTATTTAGGCTGAGCGTCAATCAACATCTGCATAGCAAAATCCGTTCCAAACTCCGGGATCCCCAAAGCCCCTAGCTGGCATCCGCCGATCTCCTCCGGAGTGATTCCCAAAGCTTTGGTGTTCTGAAAAAGGGACATAACCTCCGGCGAATCAAGCGGAATATCTTTCACTGGATCCAACCCGGTCAGATCCTGTAACATTCGGATCATAGTGGGATCATCATGACCTAAAATATCCAGCTTCAACAGGTTATGGTCAATGGAGTGGTAATCAAAATGAGTGGTCACGGTCTTGGTGGTCATATCATTGGCCGGCCGCTGTACTGGTGTGAAAGAATAGATCTCCTCCCCGATAGGCAAAACCACGATTCCCCCCGGATGCTGTCCGGTGGTCCGCCTCACCCCCACACATCCCTGGACAATCCGGTCGATCTCGCAGTTCCGCTTGTGGATCCCCCGCTCCTCATAGTACCGCTTCACATAGCCAAAGGCTGTCTTATCCGCCAAAGTGCCAATGGTTCCGGCCCTAAAGGTCTGTCCCTTTCCGAAGATCACCTCTGTGTAATCATGGGCCTTACTCTGGTATTCCCCTGAGAAATTCAGGTCAATATCCGGCTCCTTGTCTCCTTTAAATCCCAAGAAGGTCTCAAAAGGGATATCAAAGCCAGCCTTCATAAGCAGCGTCCCACATTCCGGACACTCCCGGTCCGGCATGTCACAGCCGGCCATACCTCCAAACTTCTTTACCTCCTCCGAATCAAAATCATAAAAATGACATTTAGGACAATAATAATGGGGGCTTAAAGGATTTACTTCTGTGATCCCTGACATAGTTGCCACAAAGGAAGATCCCACCGACCCTCTGGATCCTACCAAATACCCATCCTCATTGGACTTCCACACCAGCTTCTGGGCAATAATGTACATTACAGCAAAGCCATTGGATATAATCGAATTCAGTTCCCGCTCCAACCGCTCCACCACAATCTCCGGCAAATGGTCTCCATACATTTCATGCGCACAGTCGTAGCAGATCCTCCGCAGGGTTTCGTCTGAATCCTCAATCACAGGCGGACACTTGTCCGGCCGCACTGGTGCGATCCGGTCACACATGTCTGCAATTTTTCGGGTATTGGTGATCACCACCTCCTCCGCCTTATCCGGTCCTAAATACGCAAACTCCTTTAGCATCTCCTCGGTAGTACGAAGATAAAGAGGCGCCTGCTGGTCCGCATCGCTGAAATTCTGACCTGCCATGAGAATCCTCCGGTATACCTCGTCCTCCGGATTCAGAAAATGCACGTCACAGGTAGCACAGACCGGTTTTCCCAGTGTATCCCCCATATGGAGGATCCTCCTGTTCAGCTCCTTTAAATCCTCCATGGATTTGACTGTGCTTTTCTCATCCCGCAGCATAAACTCATTATTTCCCAGAGGCTGAATCTCCAGATAATCATAGAATCCGGCAATCTTCATTAGCTCCGCCTCCGGCAATCCCCGCAGCATAGCCTGGTACAGCTCCCCTGCCTCACAGGCAGACCCTATGATCAGTCCTTCTCGGTATTTGCTCAGCACGCTTTTGGGGATTCTGGGCCTTTTGGCATAGTAATCAATGTGAGACCATGACACCAGCCGATACAGATTGGTACGCCCCACCTCATTTTTTGCAAGAATAATCACATGGAAAGTAGGAAGCTTTTTCACCATATCAGGATTTAAGACACTCATTTTATTTAGCTGATCTAAATTCTCCACTTCCCGGGCCCGGAGCATTTCCACAAATTTTACAAAGATCTCTGCTGTAGCCCCTGCATCATCCACCGCCCGGTGATGATTTTCCAGAGAAATATTTAGCGCCTTTGCCACTGTATCCAGCTTAAAACGGTTCAGATTGGGAAGAAGATGCCTGGCCATGGCCACTGTATCCAGAACCGTTGGAGAAAAGAAAAGCCCCTGCTTCTTTGCCTTACCGGAAATAAAGCTCACATCAAAAGAGGCATTGTGAGCCACCAGTACACATCCCTCACAGAACTCCAAAAACTGAGGCAGCACCACATCAATACCCGGGGAGGACAAAACCATGTTGTCATTGATTCCTGTAAGCTTCTCAATCTCAAAGGGAATGGGCACATCCGGATTGACAAAGGTGCTGAACTTATCCGTGATATTCCCGTCCTTTACCTTCACCGCACCAATCTCAATAATCTGGTTCTTCTCCGGGCTAAAACCGGTGGTCTCAATGTCAAACACCACAAAGGAATCAGAAAAGGTCTGTCCCTGGGAATTTTCCACCAGCTCCTTCATGTCATCTACCAAATAGCCCTCCACCCCGTAAAGGATCTTAAAATCATCCCCCTTATCAAGAGCATGGCTGGCATCTGGAAAGGACTGGACACAGCCGTGGTCTGTCACCGCAATCGCAGGCATCCCCCAGGCCTTTGCCCGCTTCACAATATCCTTCACCTCCGAAACCCCATCCATATCGCTCATCTTTGTATGGCAGTGAAGTTCCACCCGCTTTACCGGGCTGTTGTCTGACCGCTTGCTTGTGAAATCCTCATATTTTTTGATGCCCCGCACGGAACCGATGGACAGCTCCCCGTCAAAACGGTCAATGGCAGTCATTCCCTGCAGGCGGATAAAGGTGCCTGTCTTGGTGGCTTTCTCCATATCCTCTAAAGCCGACTCATCTGCAAACATTTTCACAGTGATCGTATCTGTAAAATCCGTGAGATGGAAAATAAAAATCGTCTTTCCACTTCGCAAAAGCCGGCTGTCCCGATCCAGGATCTTTCCCCGGATAATGATCTCGCCGATCTCTCCCTCAATTTTATCCAGCTGAATAAAATCATCCGGAAAATCTTTTCCGTAGAGGACATCCGGGTTGTCCGATTTTTTCCTGTATCCGCCGTTACTCCAGTCTCCCTTTTTGAAGCTGCCTTTTTTTGCCGTCATGGCATTTCCTTCTTTAAAACTGCCATGCTTCTCCGCCAAACCGGCATGTCTGTCATTTGCGCCAGCCGCCTGACCATATCCGGCATGTCCATTCCCTGCACCGGGGACAAAAGCCTCAGTGCCTGCTTCCCAGGGTATCTCCCCGGACATGGCACGAATCCGGTTTTCTCCGGTCCTATCTTCCCCTGCCACATCCGCTTTGGCCGCCCATTTACCACCGCCATCCGCATTCTCACCTGTCCCAAAACGAAGTCCCAAAATCGGCGCCACCTTCTCTGTCATCCGCCGGGCCTCCTCTCTGGCATACATCTCCCTCTCCAGAGATGCCTTGGCCCGGACCGGTTCCACATAATCAAAAACAATCTCCGCCGGCATACCGCACCGCTCATGAAACACCTTTTCCAGAACCCGCTTCAATTCCCCTGCTTTCTCCCTGTTGACCATAGTATCCTCAATGGTCATCCGCATCAGATCCGGCTGGGGAAAAGAAAACTCTGCCTTGCGGAACATGGTGTATTCCACAATACTGTAATGCTTTAACTCCATCAACAGACTGTCCTTATATGCCTTCAAAAGCTTTTCCGGTGTATACTGCCCTGACAATTTATATTTTTCAAATATTTTCACCTGCAGACACTTGCCTGGAAACAGCTGATCCCGGATTCCCCTCTCCAAATCCATAATGTTTTTTTTGTGAATCAGCCTGGGGCTGACAAGATAAACACGAATAGAGCCTCTGTCCCGGCTCATGGAAACCTTCTCCACTTCCACCAGCCCTAGAAGCTCTGTCATCTGCTCTGTCATATGTAATCCTGGAAATACCTCCAAAAATCTCTTCATTTTTCCCTGACCTTCACTGATCGTTTAAGACTTCTTTTCTACTGCTTCGCATTTTTTCTGACAACCTTATCATTTAGGCCCATTCCCTGTATCGGACAGCTTTACTAACTCCTCCCTGAGAGCAGGCAAAAGCTCATTCTCCGCCAGCTTTTTCACCACCTCACCATGGCGGATCAAAAGTCCCTCTCCGATTCCTCCGGCAATCCCCAAATCCGCTTCCCTTGCTTCTCCCGGCCCATTGACCACACAGCCCATGACTGCCACCTTAAGATTGAGGTGATCAAACTCTGTCACCATGTTTTCCACCTGAGTGGCCAGACCGATCAAATCAATCTGAGTCCGCCCGCAGGTAGGGCAGGAAACCACCTCAATTCCCCCTTTCTGAAGTCCCAAGGTCCGCAGTATCATCTTTGCCGATTTGATCTCCTCCACCGGATCTCCGGTCAGAGAAACCCGGATCGTATCTCCAATCCCCTGATTTAGGATCAGTCCCAAACCCACAGCTGATTTAATATTTCCTGAAGTAATCGTTCCAGCCTCCGTGATCCCCACATGGAGCGGATAAATGGTCTTTTTGCTGATCAGCTCATGAGCCTTCACACACATTAAAACATTGGAGGACTTAATACTGATCACCAGATTGTCATACCCCATTTTCTCGATCCAGGCCACCTTGTCAAGGGCGCTTTCTACCAGTCCCTCCGCCGTGACCCCTCCGTATTTCTCAATCAAAGCTTTCTCCAGAGAGCCGCTGTTAACCCCCACCCGGATGGGCACCTGATACTCCTTTGCTTTATCTACCACTGCCTGCACCCGCTCTTTCGAACCGATATTCCCCGGATTGATCCGGATTTTGTCTGCTCCGCTCTCGATGGCTGCTATGGCCAGCCGGTAATCAAAATGAATATCCGCCACCAGCGGAATATGGATCCTTGTTTTGATCTTTTTCAGGCTTTGTGCTGCCTCCATAGTAGGTACTGCCACCCGGATGATCTCGCATCCGGCCCGCTCTAAACGGAGAATCTGCTCCACGGTGGACTTTACATCCTCTGTTTTTGTATTGCACATCGACTGGATCAAAATCGGGCTCTCCCCTCCGATTACCCGATTGCCGATTCGTATTTCCTTTGTTTTCATCCGGTCCATTCTGATCGCTCCCTTTCTCACAGCTATTCACCATTTTAATTCTAAAGCAGGCTCCTTAACTTAATCCTCTGCCTCTCAAAATTTTCTGCAAAAAACAGCCGATAAGTTTGGAGCCTGCAATCCACTGTCCTTTTTATATCAGCTTCCGAATATCATTAAACAAAACCAGCACCATCAGCATCATCAAAAATGCCATTCCCGCCGCATGAACCATTCCTTCCTTCTCCGGATCCACCGGACGCCCCCGCAAAAGCTCAATCAGCAAAAACAAAAGCCTCCCCCCATCCAGCGCCGGAATGGGCAGCAGATTCATGATTCCCAAGGTTGCGCTAAGAAGCAGTCCCCAGGTAGCAATAATATTGATGAGCACCGCCGCGCCGCTTTTCTGCCCCTCCTCAATGGTCTCTCCCACCATGCTCACAATCCCCACCGGCCCGGTCACAGAATCCTCCACCTTCATCTGTCCCTGAAACAGCATACGGATCCCGTCAATGGTGGTGACAATACAGTATTTGACCTCATAGAGACTATAACTCAGAAATTCGATGGGATTCTCCGCCTTTTTATAATTCCCAAGAAAGCTGACCCCCATCATGTAGGACTGATACGCTTCACTGTATTCTGGCACCAACTCCGTCACCTGAGCCGATGGCTGCCCTGCCGATTCCCGCTCAAAATGGACCGTCAAAGGCTCCCCGGGATGGGACATCAGATATAAGGACACATCCCGCCTGGATAAGACACGCCGGTTATTGATCCTGGTGAGCTTATCCCCTGGCAAAAGTCCTGCCCTAGCCGCCGGTGAATCCTCCACAACATCATAAAGCACCGGCAGGTCATGGCCTACCTGAGCCACGATCACCATAGCACACAAAAAGGCAAAGACCAGATTAAATACCGGTCCCGCCGCAATCACCGAAATCCTCGCCCACACAGACTTGTTGTTAAAGGCTGTGGGATCCGGATTATCCACATCCTCCCCCACCATCATACAGGATCCCCCAAAGGGAAGGCATTTCACCGAATACCGGGTCTCCCCCCGGGAAAAGCTCCACAGCCGCGGCCCCATACCGATAGAAAACTCCACCACACCGATCCCATTTGCCTTTGCAAACAGAAAATGTCCAAACTCATGAACCAGCACAATGACGCCAAACAACAATATCCCTGCCAGAATATACAGCAAATTACCACCTGCTTTCTAAAAATTCATAGGTTTCCCGCTCTGCTTCCAGGATCTGCTCCACTCCTGGCTGCTCCACGGTTTTATGGTGCTCCATGGCACTCTCAATCATCTCCACAATCGCAAGATAGGGAATCTTCTTTTGCAAAAATTTTGCCACCCCATATTCATTGGCCGCATTATACACCGTGGGCAAAGAACCGCCCTGCCGGCCGGCCCTGTAAGCCAATTCCAGCCCGTAAAACACCTCTCTGTCCGGTGTCTCAAAGGAAATACTCTTTAACTTTGTAAAATCCAACCGTTCTCCCGGAAGATATTTTCTCTCAGGATAATAGAGGGCATACTGAATCGGAAGCTTCATATCCGGCACCCCCAGCTGGGCCATCACCGCCCCGTCCTCAAACTCCACCATGGAGTGAATCACACTTTGGGGCTGGATCACCACCTGCACCTGATCCATGGCAACGCCAAACAGCCACCTGGCCTCCATCACCTCCAGCCCCTTATTAACCATAGTGGAAGAATCAATGGTGATCTTCCTTCCCATAGCCCAGTTAGGGTGCTTTAAAGCATCCTCCACCTGCACCTTGGATAACTGCTCTCTATTCCATCCCCGAAACGGTCCCCCGGAGGCAGTCAGAAGGATCTTGTGAACCTCTCTTTTGTTTTCCCCGTTCAGGCACTGGAAAATCGCACTGTGCTCGCTGTCCACCGGAAGGATCCGTACATTTCTTTCTTCTGCCAGAGGCATAATAATATGTCCACCAGTCACCAGAGTCTCCTTGTTGGCAAGGGCAATATCCTTCCCTGCCTCTATAGCTGCAATGGTAGGGCGGATCCCGATCATTCCCACAATCGCTGTCACAAGAATCTCTGACTGTGGCTCCCTGGCCACCTCCAAAAGACCTTCCATACCGGCAGTAATCCGCACATTCAGATCTGCTGTCCTGTTTCGGAGATCCTTAGCCTTCTCCTCATCTCCCATACAGGCTAAAGATGGACGAAACCGGCGGATCTGCTGCTCCAAAAGCTGCACATTTCCCCCTGCTGCCAGGGCTGTCACCTGAATATCCTTGTTCTGCTCCACCACCTCCAAGGTCTGCGTCCCAATTGACCCGGTAGAACCAAGAATCGCTATTTTTTTCACCTTTTATCCTCCTGCAACCAATCTTTCCCTTACCAGTTTCAATCTCACCGCAAAAATGTCACCGCGAAATAGATCGCCGGCGCCGTAAAAAGCATGCTGTCAAACCGGTCTAAGATCCCTCCATGCCCCGGAATCAAATGACCATAATCCTTAATATCGTGATTCCGCTTAATGGCTGAAGCCGCCAGATCCCCCACCTGAGAAATCACGGCCCCAATGGCACAGGCAAGGGCACAGGCCACCCGGGGATTGCCCACCTCCAGCATCCTGCTTCCATACAAACAGGCAAACAAATATCCGAAAAGCGCGGCTCCGGCCACCCCTCCCACAGCCCCCTCAATGGTTTTCTTGGGGCTTAAAACCGGCACCAGCTTATGCTTGCCGATCAACATTCCCACGCAGTAGGCACAGGTATCACACCCCCAGGAGCTGAAAAATATCAGCCATACCAGATAGATCCCGTCCGCCATAGCCCGTACCTGATAGAGATAAGAAAGCATGACTGCCGCATAAAACACACCAAAGAAAGCCACCGTCACCTCCTCTGTGCGATATTTCGGAAAGGTAAACACATAGATCCCCATCAAAACCATCAAAGCCGCAATGGCCATAAGAATCACATACTGCTGTCCGTCATACCACACCAGACCATAGTAGGCAGCAGCTGTCAGATAGCCCACAAATCCCAAAGGATTCTTTTCAATCTTCATCACCCGGTACAGCTCAAACAGACCCACCAGAGAGATCGCCCCTGCCGTCAGATAAAGAAGCAGCCCTCCCCTTCCCACAATCAGGATGGCGAGAACAACCAAAATTATACCACTAACCAGACGTTTTCCAAACATTCCGATCCCTCCCTTTTCTGTCTGACACAAAATCACATTGCTGTTCCCATGACGAAACAGCCGCCTTACTTAACTACGCCCCCAAATCTTCGCTCCCGTTTATTATACGCAAGGATTGCCTTTTCCAATTCCTCCTTATTAAAATCCGGCCAAAGACAATCCGTTACATAGATCTCTGTGTAGGCCAATTGCCACAAAAGATAATTGGAAAGACGAAGCTCCCCGCTGGTGCGAATCAGAAGATCCGGATCCGGCATACCTGCCGTGTCTAAATAGGATGCAACTGTCTCCTCCTTTATGTCCTCTGCCCGGACTTTTCCGGCAGCACAATCCGATGCAAGATGACGCACGGCACGGGTCAGCTCATCCCGTCCGCCGTAATTGACTGCGATCACAAAGGTGAGTCCTGTGTTCTTCCTGGTCTCACTCTCCAAACGGTTGATTCCCTGGATAATATCCTGGTCAAACCTGGTTCTGTCCCCGATCATACACACCCGTATATTATTGGCTGAGGCAATCTTCAAAAGGCGGACCATGTAATAGCGGAACAGCTGCATCAATGCCCCTACCTCTTCCGCCGACCGCTTCCAGTTCTCCGTGGAAAAGCCATACACGGTCAGATATTCAATCCCCATCCGGGCCGCTATCTCCACAGTCTTTTCCACTGTTACACAGCCTTCCTTGTGACCCACAGTTCGGGGCAATCCCCTCTTTTTTGCCCACCGGCCATTTCCGTCTAAAATGACCGCCACATGTTTGGGGATCAACATCCCATCCAGATTCTGTCCCATTGTTTCCTCCCTTGTGAAAGTATGCTGGCGCTTTCCTGCTCTTTTTCTGTTTTTCAGGTATCAAAATCCTGCATCATATAATAGTGGGACAGGAGATAATACCCCTGTCCCCCTTGTCTCCTATTGTCCGTCCGCTGCTGTGACCATCCGGAATGTTTTATACCATCTCTTAGACTGTCATGATCTCCTTCGTCTTATTCTCCACAGCCGCATCAATCTTCTCGATCATCTTGTCTGTGATCTTTTGAATTTTCTCTGTGCCAAGTTTTAAATCATCCTCTGACATCTCCCCGGATTTCTCCAATTTCTTAAAGGTCTCATTGGCATCCCGGCGGATATTGCGTACTGCCACCTTTGCATTCTCCCCTCGCTTTTTCACATCCTTAGCCAGATCCTTTCTGCGCTCCTCCGTCAGCTCCGGAAATACCAGGCGGATCACATTGCCGTCATTGGTAGGATGAATCCCCAAATCCGACATATTAATAGCTTTCTCAATGGCTTTTAAAAGGCTTTTCTCCCAAGGCTGAATCACGATCATCCGGGCCTCCGGAATGTTGATATTGCCCACCTGCTGAATCGGTGTAGGTGTCCCATAATAATCCACCTTGATCTTGTCCAGCACATGAGGATTGGCACGTCCGGCACGGATCGTGGAATAATCGCTAAGCAACACCTCCAGAGATTTGTTCATCTTGTCCTCATACACCTTTAATTGTTCCTGCATATTCCCCTCCTGTTATCATACGGTCACTATTGTACCATTTATTTTTCCCTGCATTGCATTGGCTATGCCATCCTTCTCATTCAGATCAAATACGGCCATGGGCATCTTATGTTCCAGGCACATGATAGATGCTGTCAAATCCACCACCGCCAGCTTTTTGTCGATAACCTCCTGAATAGAAATGGTATCATACCGCTTTGCCTCCGGATTCTTTGCCGGATCACTGTCATAGACACCGTCAATGGACTTGGCTAAAAGGATGCAGTCTGCCTCCATCTCCACCGCCCGCAAAGTAATGCCTGTATCCGTAGAGAAATAGGGATGTCCTGTGCCTCCTGCAAAAAATACCACCACGCCCTTTTCAAAATATTTATTAGCCCTGTCCTTAGAAAACAACTTGGTCATGGAACCACAGGCAAAGGGGGTGAGAATCTGCGTCATCATCCCTGCGTTGCGGAAAATCTCTGATACATAAATACAATTCATCACTGTGGCCAGCATACCAATCTGGTCTGCCTTGGTCCGGTCAATGGCCTCGCTGGTACGCCCCCGCCAGAAGTTTCCGCCACCGATCACAATGCCTACCTGTACGCCTGCATCAACGGAGAGCTTTACCTGTCTGGCTACCTCTTTTACGGTATCTTCGTCAAAGCCGGTCTTTTTGGGGCCTGCCAAGGCTTCTCCGCTTAGCTTTAAAAATACACGCTTTCTGTTCATATATGATTTCTCCTGTTGTATTTCACTCTGTGGATATCATATCACATTCGAAGGATTTTGAAAAGAGGAACATGTGCGTTCAGATTTTTCGGTTGGTAATCATAGGAAAGGAGCGGCCGGAGGGTTAGAAGATATCTTGTGGGGCAAGAAATTGGATTTTTGTGGGGATTTCTCTTCTAATCCCTTTTATGCACAGCGCTGCCTGATAATCCGGAAGGAAAAATTCCTGGAAAGTGTATGGTTTGATCTCTCCAATATATTTTACCTGTATAGCAGAGCCCAGTAAAATAGAAAAATCGTTGAGTGGCATACGAATCCCCTTTCCTGTAACCTTTAAAAAGCTTTCCTTTAAGGTCCAGAAGCGGTAAAACATCCGGGTCTTTTCCCTGTCATTTATCTGCTCTTCTATGACTTCGGCTTCCTCCTCAGCAAAAAAACGCCGGACAATCCGATAGTCCGGCGTTCCTATCTGCTCTACATCACAGCCGATTTCCTGATCTCCAAAAACGGCCATGGCCATGGAATTAGAGTGAGAAAGGTTGAAATGAATCATGGGATAATCCTGTAAATAAGGCTTTTCATCCGATCCGTAGGATAGAACCACATCCTTTTCCCTAAGTCCGTATTCACGCAGTCCGTAATCGAGCAAAAGCCCGGCTCCCAAGGATAATGCCTTGCCTTGCGCATAACGAAACCTTTGTATTTTCTGCTGGCGGTTTACAGACAGAAAAGAGGATAAAAGCTCTGGTTTTTGTCTGCCTGCCTCGTAATCCTTCCAAAAGGAGGTGGTGTCCAGCATATAAATTTTTATTGTCATTTTATTGCCTCGATTTTGTTTGTCTTTATTTAAATGGGCAATGGGCCGCACTGCTCTCACAGGATATCAATCTGGCACATTTTCATTGTTTCCAGAGCTGCTTTGTGGCTTTCTTTAGTAACACCGGCACAGCATGACGGATCTACCTTGATCACAGTTCCCGGGAGCTTTGCTCTGAGAAGCAGGGCATTGCTGACCACACAGATATCTGTGCAGAGTCCCGCCAATTCAATCTCCATCTCATCTTTCAGGCTGAGCCGATACATCTCCTGGGCCAGTTCTTCTGAACCAAACGTATATTTGTCAAAGATCCGGGCCTCCGGCATAGCAGCTGCAATCCTTTTTTCAATCTGCCATCCGTCACTTTCCTTCACACAATGGACAACTGGAAGCTTTTTCCCTTCCAGGGTGTCCAAATAGTTGGCAAAATGGGTGTCCCGGGTGGCATAGATGTGATCCGGCTTATACGCTTCAATCCGTTTGATCACCTGGGGGACAATCGCCTGAGCCATCTCACTGCCCAGCGCTCCATCAATAAAATCCTTCTGCATATCGATTACGATCAAATATTTCTCCATAGTTCTCTTCCTTTCATAGCTATATCGTTCATCTGCAGATGTTACTTTAGGGCAGGCGGATATCTGTCCTTGTCACATCTTACACAATCCGATTAGCAGCAAACCGTTCCACTACCTCATCCATCTTCCCACAGCTCAGCCCTCCCTCCGGGCATCCTCCGCTCACATAGCAGCTGGGTCCGAAACAGTCAAACAGCTGAGGAAAAGCTTCCCGCAAAAGCTTTAACATACTAATAGAAATATTTCTGATCTCCCACTGGGCCCGGTTGCAGGCCCTCAGCTGAATCAAATGCTTCAGCTCTCTTCCATTGATGGTTGTCATAACATCCATCACATTACCGCTTAAGGCATAATAATAACTGTATTTTTTCAGAACATCATTCCGGGCCATTTCTTTTACCATGCAGTTTGATGCTTCCAAAGTGCTTTTATAAATTTCAAACAGGCGCTCATCTCCCTTTATGGTGTCTGGCAGAATAAATCTGCTATGATTGAGCCCCTGTATGGGAGGAATGATAACTGACTGCATCCTGTGACGGACCATGTGAGTGATCCCGGACAACGTAATATCTGAGATCAAAAAGGTGTAGGACAGCTGCTCTAGCTCTCTTGGGCGTGATGAATGAAGGATCTGGTCTATCACAGACAAGCCAGCCCTGTCCCTGCCAGGATGCTGCGCCTGCCAGGACGCCTCCAAAAGCTTTAAGGGGTCGGATGGCTTATTCAGCATATTTACAGCTCCTGCATCTTCTGTCCCCACAAAGGATATGAAATCCTGGAACCGGACATTTTCCTTAAACGCCCCCACCGGATTCACAAAAGAATCGCCCGATATACTTAAGGCTTCCATCTCTGCAATGATACAAGGGCACATCCTTTTAAGCTGCTCCACAATCTGATCTGCCAAAACCTGCAGCTCAGGAACCCTCTGCCCCCGGCCGTTTCGTATATCCTCAAGCACATGAATCAGCTCACGGGCATTGAGGGTGCAGTAAAAATTGCTGTTAAAGGAATAGGGGAGGAGAAAACGGGCATCCTCCTTTGGAATCCCGCCATCTAACATGGTTTTATAAGTCTCAAACAGACTGTCCATATATTCACAGTATAAGGACCGGTCCTCCCCCTTAAGCTCTTTTGGTATGTGATAGCCGGAACCGCCAAAATCCACATATCGCCTTGACTTGACGGTAAAGGAAGCCAAACGGTATTCAATGAAAAACTGCTCCACAAAAACCGATACATTTCTCAGTGCAATGGTAAAGACCATGTGCTCAATGATGGATTTATGTCCTGAAGCCAGAACCTTTTTGATCAGCCCTTCATTTTTCTCATTTCCCTTTGCCTTCTCAAATATCTCAACAGCATCCCCCTGTGTGGTGGATATCCGCGCCGCACTGGCACAGATCTCTGTATTATTTATATTATAGCTGATCAGCTCAGCCCTTGACTCCCTACCCGCCATAAAGCACCTCGTTCCTTCCAAGTAATCACCATTTGTCAGCCATCCGGCCATAATATGTAAGCTAGTATAACACAAAAGCCGGCCATTGACAATCCATCCCTTATGCTAATCCCCAAACGCACACAACTCTTCTGCCATGGCGGATGCCATCCCGATTCTTGCCAGCTCAAAGACATTTCTCTCATCATACAAAAATTCCCACGCTGACAGGTTCGGGAAATAGGCTTCATTATAAAGATATTCTGTCATTTTTTTATGGAAATACCCCTTTCCCGCCGAATACTTCCCCTGAATCACGATCACCTCCGGGTCAATGGTAAGAATCACATTGCGGATGGCCAGAGAAAACAGCCAGGCCACCTTATCTGTCAGCTCCCGGCTATAGGCATCTCCTTCCTCTGCTGCCTCAAGAATCGCTCCTAAGCTAACCTCTGGCCTTCCCCCCAGCACAGAACTGGCAAGCTTTTGGGGCTCTGCCCTCATTTCCCTTAAAATTCGTTCCTCCGCCACCATATTTTCAAAACAGCCTCTGCTCCCGCACCGGCAGATCTCCATATCATCGGGACAGAGAATCATATGCCCGATCTCCCCGATCAGGCTGTTGCTGCTGCTAAAAACCCTTCCCTGTTTCATCAGACATCCAGAGACTCCCCGATACGTAAAAATAGTAAAAACCTTCTTCATCTCCAATTCTCTGTGAAAATAAAGCTCTGCCCTTCCCGCTGCCCTTGCCACGTTTTCCACCATCACAATCAATCCGGGAAATGCATCCTCAAAAAGCTGTTTTATAGGCAACTCATTCCCCCACCTGGGATAGGAAAGAATATGGCGCAAGGTTCCTGTCTCCTGATCCACCATCCCGCTGGTTCCGATACAGAGTCCACAGATCTTTTCTTCCAAAACACCCGACTCGGCCACTGCCTGACGGTAGCAGGCCTTACTGACAGCGACTAACTCCTCCGGATCCGAATCAAGGGCAAGCCCGGCCTTTACCCACCCCCGTTCCTTTAGCTTTAAATCCAATATAGCCACAGACAGCCAGCCGATTCCAATATTCAGATAAGCAAAAAATCGATACTCCTTATGAAAGGCAAATACCTCCGGCCGCTTTCCACCGATCTCTGTTGAGCTTCCCTTACCTGTGCAGAGAACAATCCCCTGTTCCACAAAATCCATCACAGCCTTCCTGACGGTTGCCCTGCTGATTCCCGTATATTCGGAAACCTCAGCCAGAGACCATTCCTGCTTCTCCGATTTTTGAAAAACCCTCAAAATCTCATTTCTGTTTTTCCGTTTCAGATCCCTGGGCAACGCGGCTTTTTTCTGCATATGGATTTACTCGCTCCTTTTATTTTGATAACAGCTCAGACACACAGAACGGTTCTTTCATTTCCTGATATTTTCATCAATGCTTTCCACCAAAAGCAACAATGTTCTCATCAGATGAAACGGGTCCTTTACCGGGAGACGTCCGCCCACCTCTCCGGTCACCGGCTTTCCCTTCCGATCCCGAATCTGAATCCACTCCCCTGTCTCCTTGTCCGGATTGGGAAATGTGCGAAAAGCAAACTGATGATATTTCTCATACTCCTGAAAGCCAAACTCATCCCTATAGTACAAATATCCCAGCAGATTAGCATACATGGCTTCCAGCTGAGGCCACCACATCTTATTGTCCCAGTCTCTCACCACTCCCTCAGACAAAGCCTGCTCCATCTCCCATTGCTCTCCCCGAGGCATTCCGCCCTTCTTATCCAGGTAATAAAACATGCCGCCATACTGCCTGTCCCAGGCTAGATCATCTATGGATTTGATAATTTTCCAGGCTCTTTCCTCAATTCCCCCAAATCCGAAATATCTGGATGCCTGAATAAGAAACCACATACACTCCACTGTATGTCCCGGATGAATATGCCTGCCATAAAGACTCTCCATTGTCTGAAAATTCTCATCCAGGCATTCATAGAGAAGTCTCTCCTCTGCCATAAAATACCGGCTCTCCATCCTGGCCCCATACCAAAATATCTCTTTACAGCCAAAGGCCTCCTGCTTCAGTCCCAACTCATGACAAGCCTGGGCAATCTCCTGGGCCGTATTGATCAGAATCATATAAGGCGCCTGACTGTTCCACCCCTTAGGCAAAACATCCGGCGCTGTGCGAAAGGAATGATTTGTCAGCTTTTCCTTGGCCCCCCTTAACAGATGAAAAGCCTTTCTGACCCTGGCCTCATCCCTGTCAAGCCTTCCTGCTGCCCCGATTCCCATAGCTACAAAACAGTCAGAAAAGGAGCTGGCACAAAAGTCATTTTCCGGCCCCGTCCGGTAGGGTTCATTCCTCTCATTCAGCACATAAGCGGCCCCCTGATTCTCAATCAGACAATATTTCTCCAGAAAATCGCATCCCCACAGGGCCCGTTCTCTGCAGATATTCCGGATCTCCTCTGGCATGTTCAGGGAAGAGGCCAGGGCCAGCCTGGCATACAACCATACACATCTTCCCTGGGACCATACATACTTGTCCCTTGATACCAGCCGGTCACCAAGAACATTATAACAAGTATAAAACCCTCCGTTCTCCCTGTCAATCTTATTCAACCAATAAGGAAGAATCTCCTCCACCAGGGTCCTGCTGTAAAACTTTTTTCGTTCCAAAAGCAGTTGTTCTTTTTGATCCATATCTCATCCCTTCTATGTCACTGCAAATCCTCATATAAAGCCAGGGCGTCCTCCATGACAGAGAACATCACATATTCCCCGGTATCCACCTTATCCGTAATTCTTCCAGAATCAATAAACACCTGCTGCTGGCTCTCATAGCATCTCTTTAAAGATCCGTCATCCAGACTATCCCGGATATCCTGTGCAACCAGCCACTCGTAATTGTCCTTGGTTGCCAGAATATCCTCCGGCTCTGCCTCGATCTCTTTTGCCAGCCACCGGCACACCTCCTCCACATTCTCCTTCCGGTAATCCATGGCCTTTAAAATCGCTGCATAGAACCGTACCAAGGACTCCCGGTTCTCCTTCCCAAAGCCATCTGTGGCAATAAAGCTTCCCGGAAATGCCACCTTGTCAAAAAAGTCCTCATTCCCCGCCAGGGTAACTGCCTTTTCTCCCATCCGGTCACGGATAATATTGGTGCTGGGAGACCAGCTGGCACAAGCATCCACATTGCCGCTGATCATGGCTGTCACCGCCCCATTGGCATCCAGCTCCACCAGTTCCAGATCCTCCCGACTCATACCTGCCTTTTCCAGCGCCAAATCCAAAACAATCTCCGATGAGGTTCCCGCTGTCACTGCCACCCGCTTTCCTGCCAGATCCGTCATCTTTTCGATCCCCTTTTCCTTGTTTGCTATAACCTCATCCGATTTTCCGTACAGATCCAGCCCGAATATCTGCGCCTGTCCCTCAATACACAAGGCATGTGCCCCATGGCCGATCTGGGAAATGTCTATGTCCCCGGAAGCCATGGCCGCTATCTCTGCCGGGCCTCCCTGGAACTGCACCAGTTCAGGCGTTATCCCCACTTCCGCAAAGAATCCCCCGTCCCTGGCAGCAATAATCGCAGAAGCGCTTCCCATATTGGGCATATAAGCGATCCGCAGCTTGATTGGGGAGAAGTTAAGGGGCTTTCCGTCTGTCTGGGAGGAGGAACTTACAGCAGATGTCTCCTCTGCCGGGGAAGCATTTCCCGTGCTTTCCTGCTCTGGGGGAAGCGCTGCCTGAGTTGTAGGTTTGGGTTGAGACTGGCGCTGCGGACTGCATCCAGATATGGCCGCAGCTGTGAAAAACACTGTCATTGTAAAAAATCCTGCTCTTCTTTTCATACGGTATGCTCCTTTTCATGTTTTATTATATAGTTTCATAACTATATAATAAAACAACATCTCCTTATAGTCAAGAAAAAATTTTGAAGCCAGAGCCAAACAATTTCAGGAAATTTTATGAGAAAATATTAGAAGTCCGATGCTTGACATAAAATAGACGCCCGAGCAGGCCATGTCTGCCATGAATATCCTGCTAAAGCAAGAAAAATAAAAAAATAAAACGATTAAGTGGTTCTTATCGACTTCGGGCCAATCCCTGACGGATTGGCCCGGGCAATGCAAAAGCAGCACTGTAAATTGGTACCTTTTCAGCTCTCCCAGCACCCCATGACTTTACAATAATCTTCCTTTTTGTCCCTCATCACCAATAATCCCTGATCCAACCTTTCAAAAGGAATCCTATGAGAAATTAACGTTTCCGGATGAACCCTTTTTTGTGCAAGCCGCTCCATCACATAATGCCAGTCATCACTCTTATCACCGGTAAAGGAAGAATTCCATGTGCCTGTTACAGTCAGCTGGTTTCGCAAAATCTTCCAGTATACCGCTTTTTCCAGCCTCATATCCGAATAAGGGTTTCCCACCAGACAGATCTGACCTAAGGGAGCCACGCTGTCCACCGCCAATGCATAAGTCTCATTCTTTCCCACACATTCAAAAAACACATCCGCCCCAGCGCCGTCCGTGTGCTCCAAAATCCACGAAACCACGTCCCTGGCTCTTCCATCACAGTAGGAATCCTCTTCCAGCCCCATATTAAGTATCTGCTGTCTCTGGGATTCCTTATTCCCCACCACAAAAAGATTTTTTATCCCTGCTTCCCGCAAAAACATTACAAGCAACAGGCCTATCGTTCCTAAGCCGCACACCACAATCTTATGGGAAAAAGACCATTCCACCCTTCTCATGGCATGAACTGCCACTGCCATAGGCTCCAACATGGCGGCTTCCTGGAAGCTGACAGAGTCAGGGAGCAATAGGAGATTTTTTTCCGGAACTGCCACAGCCTGCGCAAAGCCCCCATCCCTGCGAGAGCCCAGATAACTGTAATTCCGGCACAGCTCATACTTCCTTTTTCTGCAGGGAACACAGCAGCCGCAGGGAATCAAGGGAAACACTCCCACCCGCTTTCCCAGCCATCTGCTGCTTTCTTTTGTATCGGCCCCTGTTGCCTTTACCACACCAGAAAATTCATGTCCGGGAATCAATGGATAAGAATAGGCACCTGTCTGGTATATTCTAGGAATATCCGAGCCACAGATGCCTGCCGCCTTTACTGCAACCAGAACCTCTCCTTCCTTTAATTCCGGCTTCTTCACTGTCTCCATGGAGATATCACCGATTCCCCGCAAAACCCATGCATTCATTGCTGCTTCATTCTGTACATATTTCACTGTGTTTCTTTCACCCTTTCTTTCATAATATCCCGGAAACGATCCAGATCCGCTTTGGTGGTAATCTTAAAATTTTCCTCATCCCCCGGGATCATGGCAATATCCAGCCCCGCCAAAATCGCAGGCTCCGTAGATCCATTAATCTCTAAGATCCTCTCAGGAAGTAATTGAAGATTGGCTTTATAGTATGCACCAAACTGAAACACTTCCGGCGCCTGTCCTGCATAGATTTCCCTGCGGTTTAGCAATGCCCCCACCTTTTTTCCGTCTGCGCTGGAATACACGGTATCCTTCATCGGCAAAACCGGCATTGCCCCGTCATGGCCAGCGGCCCCATCCAGACAATCGGTAATCTGCTTCTTTGAAAGCAATGGCCTAGCAGCATCATGGATCAATACGTAATCCGAATCCTTTGCAAAGCTTGCCATATCCTTCAGTCCGTGGCAGATAGAAAGCTGCCTGTTCTCACCTGGAAGGGAAAAACCCTTCCATTTTTCTCTTATCACATTCTCATCAAATTCCTGTACCCACTGCCGTATGTTTTCCTGCCACACAGCTTCTGCCACAATCTGTACTGCATCGATCCGGTCATGAGACAATAAAGTCTTTAAACTGTAAAAAATAATTGCTTTTCCTTCCACCTTTACATATTGCTTGGGAAGGTCAAGTCCCATTCTGATACCCGTTCCACCTGACAAAATCAATGCAATATTCATGCGTACAGACTCCTTAAATTCTTCTTTTTCCTAAATTAAAACTGTAAATCCCGTATATTCTGCAAAGTTTCCCCGTAAGGTTTTTCTTTTCCAAACAGCAAGGTGGTTCCCAGCACAAACCCCCGCACCCCTTTCGGTGCATACTCCAAAATCTTGTCCGCACTGCAGGCCCCATCCCAGTATATCTCAAAGTCCATGTCCTCTTTCAGTGCAAGCAACTTTGTGATCTTCTTGCCCACATAGGGCAGATACATCTGTCCCGCATTGCCCGGATTCACAGACATGACCAGAACCTTTTTTACAATGCGCAGCATCTCCATCACTGTCTCCACCGATGTCCCCGGATTGATGGCAATGCCCGGAATCATATCTGCATTGATGATCTTTTGCAGGGTGGTGG
>JAAWEL010000068.1 GCA_022794255.1 Lachnospiraceae bacterium | reverse complement strand
TTTAGCCTGGTAAGCAACGTCTTTGGCCTCGAGAGCAGCCTCTTTAGCCTGGTAAGCAACATCTTTGGCCTCGAGGGCAGCTTCTTTAGCCTGGTAAGCAATCTCCTTGGCTTCCCGGGCTTCTTTCTGCGTCAAAATAACTTCTTCTTTTACTTCCTGGATATCTGTACTTAATGAATCAAGTTTTTCAAGAATCAATTTTTCAGTAGCGGACATATTCACGCTCCTTTCGTATAAGCAAGTACAATAATTAACAGGATCGGTTTTTCGTATGCCATTGGTATGTCCTCTGATTCTGACCTCAACCGATAAGGGGAAAGGTTTTCCTTATCCGTGAAGGTGTATAAACAGAATAGCATTTCAGAGAATGAAAGTCAAAAGCTATTTTTGAAATTTCTTGATGTACAATCGATATGAGTATATAATAGCTTTGGAACGGTTCAGAAATAGAAGGAGGAAGCCATGATTGACAAAAAAGCAATTGGAGAGTGGACAGAGGAACTGGCATCGAAGGCTCCGGTGCCCGGAGGTGGAGGGGCTTCGGCCTTGGGAGGAGCGATAGGGGCAGCTCTGGGGCAGATGGTTGCCAACCTTACTGTGGGGAAAAAGCGCTACAGAGATGTGGAGGAAGAGATTCAGAAGAAGCTGGCCAGATTAGAGGAACTTCAGGCGGAATTTTTGAAACTGGCAGATGCAGATGCACAGGTGTTTGCTCCTCTTGCAGAGGCTTATGGACTCCCCGCAGACACAGAGAAGCAGAGGGAGGAGAAGGAGCGGATCATGGAGGAACGGCTTTTGGCAGCCAGTCTGGTTCCCTTGGAAATGATGGAAAAAGCTATGGAACTGTTAAATATTTTGGAATGTCTGGGAGAAAAGGGAAGCCGTATGGCAGTATCTGATGTGGGAGTGGGGGTCCAATTTGCCAGGGCAGCGTTGATGGGGGCTGTGATGAATGTTTATATTAATACCAAGTCCATGAAGAATCGGGAGAAAGCAGAAGAGCTGAATAAGAAAGCAAAAGAACTGATTGAAGCAGGCACCAGGAAAGCAGATGAGATTTATAAAAAAGTATTGAAAGGGTTGGATGCATAGTTTGGCAAAGAGATAACTGTCAGGAGGGAATGAATGATTGTGTTGAAAGGGGCGGAGGTATCCGCCAAAATCCGGGAAGAGGTGGAGCAGATACTGGCCGGGTCAGGAAAACAGGCTCCTAAGCTTGCAATTGTCCGGGTTGGAGAGAATCCGGATGACATGTCCTATGAGAGGGGGGCCAGGAAAAAGCTGGAAAGCTTTGGCTTGAGAGTGCAGTCCTGTCCCTATCCGGCAAATATTTCTGATGAGGATTTTAAGAAAGAATTCAGGAGAGTCAATGAAGATCCGGATGTGGATGGAATTTTACTGCTCAGGCCTCTTCCGAAGCAGATTTGCGAGAAGGATATCGAAGGCATGATTGATCCGTCAAAGGATGTAGATGGAATTTCTCCCACAAATTCGGCAAAGATTTTTGCAGGAGATTCCACAGGCTTTGCACCTTGTACAGCAGAGGCTGT
This sequence comes from Lachnospiraceae bacterium, assembly GCA_022794255.1. Classification (GTDB taxonomy): domain Bacteria; phylum Bacillota; class Clostridia; order Lachnospirales; family Lachnospiraceae; genus Brotaphodocola. The sequence goes on along the minus strand of JAAWEL010000068.1, from coordinate 16,200 downwards.
GGTGGAAGTGTTAAAACAGAAGGGAATTCCTATTACAGGAAAGCGGGTGGTGATTGTAGGGCGCAGTATGGTGGTGGGAAAGCCGCTTTCCATGCTGATGTTAAAGGAAAATGCTACTGTGACGATCTGCCATACCCGGACGCGGGACTTGAGAGGAACCTGCCAGGGAGCAGAGATTTTAGTGGCAGCAGCAGGAAGAGCAAAAATGTTAGACGATGCATATGTGGGACAGGATGCGGTGGTAATTGATGTGGGAATTAATGTAGATGAAAATGGGAGCTTATGCGGAGATGTGGATTTTGACAGCATTCAGGAAAAAGCATCTATGGCAACTCCTGTGCCAGGAGGAGTGGGAGCAGTGACTACGGCAGTGCTGGCAAAGCATTTGGCTTTAGCTGCTGCAAGACAATAAAAAGATGGAGGAGAGAAGCAGATATGGCAAGGGTTCTATTGGTAAATGGAAGCTGTAATGAGAGAGGGTGTACTTACACGGCATTGATGGAGGTGGCCGGGGCCCTGGAAAAAGAAGGAGTGAATACAGAGATCTTCCAGCTGGGCAGGGAGGCAATCCGGGATTGTATCGGCTGCGGGGGCTGCAGGGAATTGGGACGTTGTGTATTTGATGATGATCTGGTAAATTTGTTTGTTCAAAAGGCCAGAGAGGCAGATGGCTTTGTGTTTGGTACACCGGTATATTATGCTCACCCCAGTGGACGGATTTTGTCATTTCTGGACAGGGTATTTTATTCCGGCGGAAGTGCATTTGCCTGGAAACCGGGAGCTGCTGTGGCATCCGCCAGACGAGCAGGAACCAGTGCGTCATTAGATGTCTTGAACAAATATTTTACGATCAGCCGGATGCCGGTGGTATCTTCAAACTATTGGAATATGGTACATGGCAATACACCGGATCAGGTGTGTCAGGATCTGGAGGGACTGCAGGTTATGCGGGGGATTGGGCAAAATATGGCATGGATAATCAAGTGTATTGAGGCAGGAAAGGCTGCCGGCATTGAGAGCCCTAAGCCGGAGGCAAAGGTACGGACCAATTTTATTCGGTAAATTCGATGATACATGGTGTGAAAAGCAGTAGACAAACGAAACACTTTATGGTATCATGTGTGTACTTGGAAATGCAATATAAGCGGCAGAGATTTCTAAATGCATTTGCATGTTCCAGGAGTTGAATGATCGCAGCATTTTGGGCGATTTGTTTTAAGGCTTAGGAATAAAAATAGGAAGGGGTGAAAGGATGAAGTAAAATTCCTGTAAAAGTAACAGCATAGCAGTTAAAGCCTGTGCAGATCAGCATATGGCTGTATTATGTTGCTTTTTGTTTGCAGGAATTATACTTCATTTTTCACCTCTGTTTATGTGAAGAACGTGCTGACGCGGATGCGATAAAAGGAGAAAGACAGACCAGGGCTGGTTATCTCCAAGTGCGTATCTAATCTTCCGGTAGAAACAGTTGTGGGAAGGATTCCTGCGGCTGTTTTTTTGCGAGCTTTGAGCCGCCAACGGAGGGATAGATATGTCATTAATACAGGTTTCGGATCTTTCCTTCACCTATGAAGGAAGTTTTGATCCGGTGTTTGAAAATGTGTCATTTCAGATTGATACGGATTGGAAGCTGGGACTGACCGGAAGAAATGGAAGGGGAAAAACTACTTTTCTGCGGTTGCTGCAGGGGGAAATGAAATATACAGGCTCTATAGCTTCATCCGTAATGTTTGATTATTTTCCATGCCCGGTGGGAGACCGGAGCCGGTTGACCTATGAGATTTTGGAAGATTTGCCAGGCAGTGACAGGTATGAATTTTGGGAGCTTTTGCGGGAGATGGGAAAGCTTCAGATGCCAGAGGAAGTGCTTTACCGGCAGTTTGAAAGCTTGTCCGGTGGGGAACAGACAAAGGTGCTGCTGGCAGCTTTGTTCCTCCAGAAGAATTTCCTGTTGATTGATGAGCCTACCAATCATCTGGATCAGGAGGGGAGAAGGCTGGTGAGCCGATATTTGGACGGTAAAAAAGGATTTATCCTGGTGTCTCATGACCGGGCATTTTTGGACGGATGCGTGGATCATATTCTGGCCATTAACCGGGCAGGAATCCAAGTGCAAAAGGGGAGTTATTCTTCCTGGCAGGAGAACCGGCAAAGGCAGGACGCCTTTGAGCTGGCAGAAAATGAGCGACTGAAAAAGGAGATCTGCCATCTTCAGGCAGCGGCTCGTCAGTCAAGGGGATGGGCGGATCAGATTGAGTCCATGAAAATCGGGAGGCATCCCATAAAGGAGGAGACTTTTATCGGGACACGGGCTTATATTGGGGAAAAGTCCCGTAGAATGCAGCAGCGGAGAAAAAATCTGGAGCGAAGGCAAAACCGTGCCATTGAGGAGAAGCAGAAGCTTCTGAAAAATGTGGAGACAACGGAAAGCTTAAAGCTGATTGCCCTTTCCCACCATTCAAGCCGGCTAGTAACCTTAAATCAGGTGGCGCCGGGATATGGATGTTCTTCTCAGCCTGTGTGTCAGGAGGTTTCCATGGAGGTATGTCAGGGAGACCGGATTTTCTTACAGGGAAAAAACGGGTGCGGAAAGTCCACCTTATTGAAATTGATATTGGGAGATGAAAAGATTCATCTGTGCAAAGGGGAGATTTGGCGGGCAGGGGGCCTGAAGATTTCCTATGTGTCCCAGGATACATCCTTTCTCAAGGGAAGCCTGAAAGATTACGGAAAGACTCAGGGTGTGGAGGAAAGTTTGTTCCTGACTCTTTTGCGGAAGCTTGATTTTTCCAGAGAGCAGTTTGAAAAACCAGTGGAAGATTACAGTGAGGGACAGAAAAAAAAGGTACTTTTGGCAGGCAGTCTGTGTCAGCAGGCTCATCTGTATATTTGGGATGAACCGTTAAATTATATTGACATGGACTCCAGGAAGCAGATTGAGGAGCTGATATTAAACTTTCAGCCTACCATGATCCTGGTGGAGCATGATGAAGCCTTTGAAGGAAGGGTGGCCACAAAAAACGTGACAGTAGAGAAGAAGCGGCACATTTAAAGTGCCGCTCTGGCTTTTTGAAAAGCAATCCGCTCCTCACCGTTTCTTATATGGATAATACCACAGTATAGGAAACCGTTTTTCTTTAGCATATTCTGCATAGGGAGGTTGTCCTGATGGGTGTCGATACGCAGATTGCCTCCGCTTTCCTTAAAGCACCAGTTGACACAAAACGAGGCAGTGCCCTTGCGAATACCTGGGGAGGCTACCCGGTGCATCACACCGTAGGGCCTGTCATTTAGCCATTCACCGTCCCAGATCTGTGCATAGTCAGGCTCCGGTCCCATGGAGAAAAAGAAAATTCCCAGGGGCTGTTCGTTCTCTATGCATAAATAGCTTTGGCCTTTTTGTATGTCGTCAATGATCTGCTCTTTTGGCGGGTGATGGTCTCCCCACTGCGTAGGGTTGCCGTGTTCCTTCATAAATTGTCTCGCCTTGGCATACAGATCCAGAGCTGAATCCAGGTCTGCCATAGTGGTTTTTCGTATTTCCATCTGTATTTTACCTTTCTGTTTCATTTCTTTGTACTGTTTAAACGGCAGCTATTTAGTTATGGATCAAATCGTATCAAATATTCTCAACTGTGTCATCTGGTACTTTTTCTGGTAGGCAGGGATAATATCTTTCATCCGATAGAGGATTTTATAGCGTTCACATTCCTGGGAAAAAATCTTCCACAAACGGGCCGCATTGGGACTGTGACATTCATACTGAAAACCATACCTGCGGCGATAGAGATCGGAGAGTCCCTGGCCGGGAAAGAGCTCTTCCAGCCGGTTATAATACCAATCTCTCTGGTTTCCCCGCAGGGTCATGCCAAATGCAGCATAGATGAACCGGGCTCCTGCCTGATGGGCGTGGCGGACAATGGAAAGAATATTATCCTCACTGTCCTCTAACCAGGGAAGTACTGGCATTAGAAGGATTCCGGTAAAAATATTTGCCTTATTAAGGGCATCTACCATGGCAAAGCGCTTGCTGGATGGAGGAGCTCCTGGTTCTAGCTTTTTGGACAAGGTATCATCTGCTGTGGTGATTGTGATCTTGCACAGTACGGGAGAATGTTCCCGGATTGTTTGCAAAATGTCCAGATCTCTAAGAAGCAGAGTACTTTTAGTGGCAATGGCAGTTCCAAAACTGAAGGCATCAATAAGCTCTAAAGCGTGGCGGGTGAGAAGCAGCTCTTTCTCAAAGGGATTGTAAGGATCGCTCATTGCCCCGGTTCCCACAACACCGGTCCGAACCTTGCGCCTTAAATCATTACGGATGGTAAGCAGAGCATTTTCCTTGGCCCGAACCCGGTCAAAATCTTCAATATGGTAACAGTCAGAGCGGCTGTCACAATAGATGCAGCCATGGCAGCAGCCCCGGTAGATATTCATATTGTAGTCAATACCAAACCATTCCCGGCTCTTTGTGGCAGTGACAATGGTTTTTGCGGGGATGTATTCCATGGGGTTCTCCTTGTCCGTGTTGCTTATCCAGTGTGTACAATTATAGCAATGGATAAAGAGAAAGTAAATAGATAACAGAAAGTTATTGTATATTAGGAGGGTTTAAGTGCTGCTGGCTTATTTTGGTATATGGAAAGTTTTCTTGAATGAAGATGAAGGATATGGTATACTGATTTCGCACCACAGATGAGGTTAGAGCTCACAGAAAGAGGAGGCATGGTTATGAAAAAGGTAATTACGATCAGTCGTGAATTTGGCACCGGCGGACGGGAGATCGGATTCCGTTTATCGGAAAAGCTAGGAATCCCCTTTTATGACAAGGAGATCATCTCCATGGCAGCAGAGGACAGCAACATAGCTGAGGAAGTATTTCATGCCCATGACGAGATGATTCGGGAGCAAGAGCGGGTGAACCATGAATATGTGTCAGTGAATCCCTTTTCCGTGCTGTATGAGGTTCCGGTACAGGATCAGCTTTTCATGGCTCAGTCTCAGATTATCCGCAGGCTGGAGCAGGCAGGTCCCTGCGTGATAATCGGCAGGTGTTCCGACCTTATCGTGGAGGATGGTTTTCACGTTTTTATTTGTGGAAGCATGAAAAAACGGGTGGAGCGCATGCAGAAGTTAAAGGAGGAGAGCACCAGAAAAATGGAGGCCCGTATTCGTGAGATTGACCAGAGAAGGCGGGATTATTATCAGTATTTTACCGGAAATGAATGGGGAAACCCCAGGAATTATCATTTGAGTCTTAACAGTGGAAGGCTGGGAGTGGAGCGCTGTGTGGAGATGATACTGGCATGTTTGGAGACAGATGAAAAATAAGACAAGGAATAATGATTGCCTGGGGGCAAACAAGAAAAGATAGAAGAAAATAAAAACGCCCGAAGAGATGTTCTGCCAACATTTTCCGGGCGTTTGCTTTAGATCCTAAAACAGAAGGAAATGGCTTTGCCGGCTCTCAAGATTAAAAGCCAAGTTCTTCCCCTACCAGCACCACTTTGATTTTTCCTGCTGGCCGGCAGATCCGGGTGCGAACCATGGAGGCACAGATACTGGTTTTGCGCAGGCAGTCAGCGCAAGTTCCGGTGATGGTGCAGGGATTGTCATTTTGGAAGCGCTGGGCATTGACCGGGGCTGCGATGGAGCGTGCGCGGATCTGGGCATCCTCAATCGTCTTGGTGACCTTGTTCATTCCGGCGACAACGATCACGCTTTTAGGACCGTAGATTAAGGCGGCCACCCGGTTGCCATTGCCGTCAATATTGTAGAGCTGCCCGTCCTCGCTGATGGCATTCGTGCTCATTAAGTAGGTGTCACAGAGAAGGGCCTTGCGCATTAACTCCTGCCCTTCTTCTGGCGTGGCGGCGTCAGCCCGGTCAATGACCTGGTTGGTTTCTTTCACCTTTTCGATAATTCCCAGTTGGTTCAAGGTGGCAGAGCCGCCCCAGGAAACGATATCTTTGGCAGGAATCAGGGAAAGAACCTTTTTTGCGGCTTCCTGCCCGGTAGGGCAATAAAAGGCTTCAAAATGGCGATGCTTTAAGGCCTCCACAACTCTGGGACCCAGCTTGTCAAAGCGTTGTTCGAAAGGGTTTGTGCGTTGGTTCATAATCTTTACCTCCCATGATGATTCATAATATTTCAAGCAGCATTTAAGGTTGTGGAGCATTGTCCCGCATAAGAGCAATCTCCTCTTTGTAGCCATCTAAATCATTCGGTGTTTCCAGATAAAAGGGAAGATGCTTTAGGGCCGGGTGATTTACAACCCGGATCAGGGCATCTTTTCCAATGTGGCCTTCTCCGATTTTGGCATGGCGGTCCTTGTGGGCGCCTAAGGGGTTTAAGCTGTCGTTTAAGTGAATGGCTTTCAGACGATGGAGACCGATCACCTGGTCAAATTTCTGAATCACCCGATCCAGATGATTGACGATATCATATCCCCCGTCCCACACATGACAGGTGTCCAGGCAAACACCCATGTGATCCCTTAAATCCACCCGGTCCAAAATTTCCCGAAGCTCTTCAAAGTTCCTTCCCACCTCGCTTCCTTTACCAGACATGGTCTCCAAAAGCACAGTAGTGGTCTGCTCTGGCTTTAAAATCTTATTCAGCATCCCGGCAATGTATGCAATGCCTGTTTCCACTCCTTGCTTTACATGGCTCCCGGGATGAAAATTGTAGCAGTTGTTGGGAGTATATTCCATTCGTCTTAAATCATCTGCCATTGTTTGACAGGCAAAGTCCCTTAAGTGTTCGTCAGCAGAGCAGGCGTTTAAAGTGTAGGGAGCATGGGCCAGTATTTGATGGATTTTATGGTCCTTTGCGTAAGCCAGGAAAGCTTCTATGTCTGATGGGTTTAGTTCCTTGGCATTTCCACCTCGTGGATTTCTGGTGAAGAACTGAAAGGTATTGGCATTTATCTTTACAGCTTCCTTTCCCATGGCCAGGTAGCCCTTGGAGGACGACAAGTGGCATCCGATTGTCAGCATAAAAAATCCTTTCTGATGTTTGTTTTTGGTGATTTAAATATACCGTAACTGAAAGGAAAAGTAAATGCTTTTTTCGGACGAACTGGTTTGCAATGAACAGAAAAGGTTCTTGCCGTAACGCACAGAGAGATGTATAATTCAGAAAAGCATACCCCAGTGGATAAGGAGCGTGTTTTCCTTGTCCCCTGAGGGTGGTAACAAAAGATATATATTTATAGACATCATAGAAAAATACAGATGAGGGGAAACTTGTAAAAACCCTGCAGAATGGAGGATGAGAATGATCGGCTGCTGTATATTTGACCTGGATGGAACACTGTTGGACACCTTAAAGGCACTGACTTATACTACAAATCTGGTGATGAAGCATTTTGGACTGGGGATGGTAGATGAGGAGCATATGAAAAACTTTGTGGGGGATGGTTATAAAATGCAGCTTGAGCGGGCGCTGCGTTTTTGTGGAGATGAAAAGCTGAGATATTTACAAGAGAGTTTCCCGATCTATACAGAATTATTTGCCAGACATTGTCTGCATGAGGTAAAGCCTTATGAAGGAATACCAGAGCTGCTGGCAGGGCTGAAGGATAAGAATATACGGATCGCTGTGCTGTCAAATAAACCCCATGCACGAACTTTGGAGAATATTGAGACTATTTTTGGAAAAGGATATTTTGACTATATTGCCGGAGAACAGCCGGGAATCCCCAAAAAACCAGATCCGGCCGGGGTATTGCGTATTCTGGAGGCTTTGGAAATGAAAAAGTCTGAATGTCTGTATTTTGGGGATACTAACACGGATATGAAAACCGGACTGTCAGCTGGTCTGGAGACCGTTGGGGTGACTTGGGGATTTAGGGAACGGCAGGAGCTGGAAGCATTTCACCCGGGATTTGTGATTGATCATCCCAGGCAGGTGTGGGAGGAAATTCTTGTGGAAATTTGATATTTTTTCTTATTTTTAACCTTGGTTATGGATTTTTTTTTGATTTTAAGGTACTCTGATGATAACAAGCGATAGATAACCATATCAATCACATAGGAGGTATTGATTATGAGCATGGGAAAGCCAACTAAAATTTACGCAAAGGACAACCCAGAGGTAGCACTGAAGGTAACAAAGGGCCATTTTTCCTCTGATCGTTTCCATATTAATTATTATATTGACATGACCTCTTTAAAGATGCGCCGCAAGGATGCACAGGAAGTGGCAAAGGCCATGGTATCTCGTTATGTGAGCCGGGTGAACCTGGATATGCCTGGGAATATTTCTCTGGCTGGTGCAGATATGCAGCAGCTGATGGCCTCTCTGGCAACCAAGACTCCGATTGACACCATCATTTGTATGGATGGATGTGAGGTGATCGGCGCCTATGTGGCAGAGGAGCTTTCCAATGTGGGCATTACCACACTGAACAGCCATCACACCAGCTATATTATTACGCCGGAGTTTGACTCTACTGGTCAGATGGTGGTGCGCGACAATATCCGTCCCATGTTGAAAGATAAGCATGTGCTGGTTGTGTTGGCAACGGCTATGTCTGGAAGAACGATTGCAAAGAGTATTCGCTGCATTAATTCTTATGGTGGTATTATTGAAGGAATCTCCGTGATATTCTCGGCAGTGGATTCGATTGATGGTTATCCGGTGAATTCCGTATTTGGCGTATCCGACCTGCCGGACTTCAGGCTTTCTGACCCTGACCAGTGCCCGGATTGCCAGAATGGAGTGAAGCTGGATGCCATTGTCAACAGCTATGGCTACACGGTGCTGGATTGAGAAACAGGCCCGGAAAGTAAGAATGACCTCCGATACTGGGGTATCGGGGGTCATTTGATGTCAATGCCATTCTCAATCATCTGTAGCAGCCGTTTTTCATCCTGTATGATCACAGAGCCCTGTTCCTTGACAATGCAGCCGTCTTTTTTGAGGATAGCTACAATGCGGGAGACGGTCACAGGATGGGTGCCTAAGTATTTGGACATTTCCAAGAAGCTCATGGTCTTGGGAAGAACCTTTTTTCCGTCCTTGACAACATAGAAGTCCAGAAGGAGGCGGCACAGCCGGACGCTGGCGCTGTCCTCTAAGGCCTGCTGAAAATGGCTTAAGACCTCCTGGAAATTGGCAGCGGTTGCTTGGAGCATCAGCCGGTTAAACCTTAAGTCTTCATCCAGGAGCTTGCGGAAGGTGGAGCCCTGCATCCGGTGAAGGATACAGCGGGTCTTGGTCATTTGAACCAAATGACTGGGAACCACATTGCCAGTGATCTCCTGGCTGTTGGTGACGCTTAAAAGAAGGGTCATGAAGGAGATGATCCGGGGTCCCTTCATGTAAAGGTATACCCGTTCCTCGCCTCCCCGGGAATAGCTCATCAGAGCGACCAGTCCGGATTCCAGATAGTAGAGGGAATCGGTCTGGGCTTTGTTGTCCGGGGCATATATGATCTTGCTTTTCTCTACGACAATCTTCTCTCCATAGGTGAAAAAACAATCAAATAATCCGTTCTTTGTTTCCATAATGATCTTACCATCCTTGATAAATTGCTTCTTTGGACAGTATACCACTTTTTATAGATTTTTGCCATATTTTTTGAAAAACTTAACATATGTTATGCTAAATTGGCTAAAGAGATGTTAAAATAATAACAGATTTTACAAAAAGAATGGAGGTATTTACCAATGAGCAATTCTTCTGCGTCTGTCAGCCGCCGGGCAGTTCACTCTCTGGTGGGAGTGGCTATTATGCTTCTGTTCCGCTACCTTCCATTGCATCTTCCGGAAGTTACTCCTATTGGTATGGAGATTATAGGGGTATTTATCGGAACTTTGTATCTTTGGACTACCGTGGATCCGGTTTGGTCCAGTATTTTGAGTATTTTTATGATCGGGGTGTCTAGTTATGCGCCTATGAACCAGGTTCTGTCTGCCGCTTTTGGAAATCCGGTAGTGATTCAGATGTTCTTTTTGATGATTGTTATGAATTCCATGGTCTATAACAAGCTGACGGCTTACATCGGCCGTTTCTTTTTGACCATGAAGATCAACAACGGGCGTCCCTGGGTGTTTACTGCTATGCTGATGACAGGTGCTATGCTGATGGCGGCTTTTGTGGGGCCGTTTTCTCCGATCTTTCTGTTCTGGCCGGTGCTCTATGATATTTTTCAGGAGATCGGCATCAAGAAGGGGGAGAAATATCCCACGATTATGCTGATTCTGGTGGCAATTGCCACATTGCTGGGCTTTCCGGTGCCGCCATACAGCGGGAATTCCCTGGCTTTGATTGGCAACTATGCCGGGATTACGGAAAACATGGGAAACAAGGTAATGATCAACAGTGCCGCATATCTGGTGGTTGCCTTGGTGTATGGTTTTGTGTCTATCGCAGTGATTGTACTGTTCTGTAAATATGTGCTGCGGCCGGATGCGTCCAAGCTGAAGGACTTAGATGTGGAGATGCTGAAGAAAAATCCGCTTCCGCCTTTAAACGGCAATCAGAAGTTTATGGCCATATCCTTTGTGTTCTATATTCTGACCATGCTTTTGCCGAGTATGCTGCCGAAGCTGAAGATTATGCAGTTCTTGAGCGTTAACAATTATGGGATTGCTTTGGGCTATACGGCTTTGCTTTGCTGTGTCAGCCTGGATAAGGAGAAGCACGAGACGGTTCTGCCCTTTGGCAAGGTGTTAAATGGTTTTGCCTGGGGAACTTTCTTCCTCTGTACAGCAGCGATTCTTTTGGGAAGCGTGCTGACGAATGAGAGCACAGGTATCTCTGCATTTCTGAATACCATTCTGCGCCCGATTTTCAGCAGCATGTCATTGGTGGCATTTTATGTGACTCTTCTGGTGATTACCTTGCTGCTGACCAATATTTGTAACAGCCTAGTGGTAGGTATGCTGATGCAGCCGGTGATTGCATCTTTCTGCTTGTCGAGCGGGATTAATTCGGCGCCGATTACATCGCTGATAATTATTTTTGTGCTGGCCAGCGCATCCGTGACTCCTTCGGCTTCACCTTTTGCGGCCATGATTCACGGTAATAAGGAGTGGCTGAAATCTGGAGAGATTTATAAGCATACTATGATGTTTGCGGCCATTGAGCTGATTCTGGTGATTGTGGTGGGGATACCTGTTGCCACAGCGATGATTCATTGAGCAATAATGCTCTCATCTATTGAGGGCAGTATTTATTATATTTTCTTAAAAGGAGGAATTTGTTATGGAATCCATTAAGTATTCATTTCTGCCGTCAATCCTGACCCGTCAGGCAGAGGCGGAAGCAGCCATGCTGGCGGAGTTTGAGGCCGGAAATTATACCATTGAGGAACCTCTTGTGAAGTATAATCCGTATCTGATCAACCCTCTGGCGGCAGTGGTGCTGTTTAAGACCGAGAAGGAGACGGCTGTGACTGTGACCGTTCTGGGCAAGGAGCAGCCTCAGGGGAATATCAGCCATACCTTCCCCCGGGCCAAGACCCATATCCTGCCGGTTCTGGGACTGTATGCAGATTATGACAATACCGTGGAGATTGAGCTGTACCGGGGCTGCAAGAAAACCCTCCATATCAAGACAGAGCCTTTGGGCAAGGATGTGCCGAAGCTGGTACATATGAACACCACGGCTGGCTATCTGCGGGATCAGGTCATCATTATCACCCCGGCGCTGACCCAGCTTGCAACTGGTTTTGACTATCAGGGGGAGATCCGCTGGTATCTGAATATTCCAGTGGTATTTGACTTAAAGCGGTTGAAGAACGGCAATATTTGTGTGGGTACGGATCGTCTGCTGCAGATCCCTTACTATATGTCGGGAATCTATGAGATGAGCATGACAGGAAAGATTTATAAGGAATTTGGAATTCCTGGGGGTTATCACCATGACCAGTTTGAGATGGAGGATGGCAACCTGCTGGTTCTGACGGAGGATCTGAGAAGTGATACCGTGGAGGATATGTGTGTCCTGGTGGACCGGAATACGGGTGAGATCTTAAAGACCTGGGATTACAAAAAGTTTTTGGAACCGGGCTGCAGCAAGTCGGGAAGCTGGTCTGCCCATGACTGGTTCCACAACAATGCGGTGTGGTATGACAAGAATACCAATTCCCTGACCTTCTCTGGGCGCCATATTGATTCTATGGTAAATATCGATTATGACAGCGGGGAACTGAACTGGATTATCGGTGATCCCACCGGATGGCCGGAGAAGTATCAGAAGTATTTCTTTACTCCTGTGGGGGATGGGGAATTTGACTGGCAGTATGAGCAGCATGCAAACGTGATCACTCCGGACGGGGATGTAATGTGCTTTGACAATGGACATTTCCGTTCCAAGATTAAGGAGCAGTACCGTCTGAACAAGGACAATTTCTCCCGTGGTGTCCGTTATAAGATCAATACGGATGATATGACCATCCGCCAGGTATGGCAGTATGGTAAGGAGCGGGGACAGGAATTCTTCTCTTCCTACATCTGTAATGTGGAATACTATAAGGAAGGCCATTATATGGTTCATTCCGGCGGTGTTCAGTATTACAAGGGGGAAGCCTCTGAGCAGTTTGCCGCATTGATGCAGGATGACCCGGATGTGTCCACCAGGAGTATTACGGTGGAAGTATTGGATGACCAGGTGATGATGGAACTGGAGGTGGAAGGGAACTTCTACCGGGCAGAGAAGCTTCATCTGTACCATGACCAGGATAACCTCACTATGGGCAAAGGATGTTTCTTAGGCTCTATGGGAGTGACCAAAGAGTTTGATACAGATATTCCGTTAGAGACCTCCGGTGTCCTGATTCCGGAAAAGTATGGCTCAGAACTGATTGAGGAGGATGACCGTTTCACTTACAAGGCAGTTTTTGAGAAGGGCCAGCTGGTAATGCTGATGTTAGAGCAGGGAGAGGAGAAGCACCGCTACTATATCTCCACAGCTGCCAACAAGTTTGAGGCTCTTTGCTGCGGCACCTTTATCAATAAGGATGGGCGGGCGATCATGCTGAGTGTCAACAAGGCAGGGCTTTCCGGTGACTATGATGTGCGGGTGATCGTGGATGACGAGAAGTTTGATACAGGGGTTAAGATTCATTGCTGATAATCCTTCTTAAGTGGTATGCAGACCGGAAAGGCTGGCTTTCCGGTCTGCATTTTGTTTTTGAAGCAGTGAAGCAGCCAGGGACTTGACTGTGATGCCCCAGACAACAAAGCTACCAGTTACTCTTAAGGAGTCAGCGGTAAGAGTGGGAAAGAAAGGAGGATTTCTTTGGATGGACTTTTGAGATGGATAGGCCATATACCAGTTGTCAGGCTTCTATCTCCTTGATGATCTGCAGCCTTACACCATTGGGGTCAGTAAGGAAAAAGCATTTGGTGTTTTTTCCTAAGATTTGTGGTTCGGAATGGGGAACCTGACTTTCTGCTGCTTTTTGATAAAGCCGGTCAAAATCGCTGACAGCAATTCCCAAACTGACAGACTGCTGCTCCCCATGATTTTCCCTGGCTTCATCACAAATCAACTCGATCTGTCCTCCTCCGTCCAGACCTAAAAAGACAATTTGCTTTCCCGGACAGGGGGAAAATGCCCTTAATTCTGTTAAGCCCAAAAAGTTTTTGTAAAACTCTTTTGTTGCATCCATATCCTTTACTTGTATAGTTATCCATTTGATGTACATAGTCATTGTCTCCGTTATTTTTTTAATTTGAAACTTTTTATAAAGCATTGATTTTGGTTCTTTATTGGTTGTAGATTTTTAAGCATTTTTAGTATTATCCTTAAATATATTTTTTCAATTTCATCCACATCACAACCCTAGTTTTTCTAAGTGATTTTCAGGATCCATACTAAGAGGATTTTTTTGAAAGCGGCCAGCTTCAGGCTGCATCATAATCTGCTTTCTCATCTGTCACACAAAGGTTCTTCGCTATGGCAGGATCCATATTCATGACTTCACCTCCTGATCTTATCCATATTGTATCATATTCCACGTTAACAGACCACCCAAACTTTTAATTCCTTCAGACATTCTCTGCCCACCCTGTCTCTATTCAAAGGAAAGAGGTAGTATATGAAAGTAGCCATAGTTATGTAAAAATATTGGTTTTACATCTCACAGATTTTCCATTATAATAAAAGATATTCACGTTTTTCTCACAGACAGGATCGATTTTTTCCATGGTTTTTCTCCCAAAAACAAAAGAATATGACACCTGCATGTCATATTTTTAATGGTAAAATAGAATACAACAAAAGGAAGGAGAAATTTCCTATGCCATTTAGTGAAGCATGTATTTATCAGGTTAAGCCCCAAAAGGTGGAGGAGTTTGAGGCCCTTATGCTGGAAGCGAAAGATTTTTTGGAAGAACAGGAGGGACTGCTTTTGCTCCGGTTTATGAGAAGGGGGTATCATATTGATATGGAGCAGATTCGGGAAGGGCTTCCTCCTCTTAAGCTCACTCGCATAGTAAAAAGTGTGAAATATGTACTTTATTGGGAATTTGATACAAAGGAAAACTATGGGGAGGCACAAAAAAACTTGTATGACAGCTATTGGAAAGCCATGGAAAGATGCCTGGTAGTTCCCCATGACAAATATTTAGGAGAGGAGCTGTTTTAATGGAGATTGCATATTGTGGATTGGATTTAAGGGACGGTGTCGTTCATCTTATATGCCGGATTTCCTTATCTTGTGCGAAAGCAATATTTAGAGGATGATTCCGATAACCTGTAAAGTTTAAAACGGTTTGCCGTTGAGTACAGAAACGCAGAGGGAGATTATGCAGATAGACCGACTGATTCAAATCATTTTTCTCTTGCTGAGCCATGAGAATATTACGGCAAAAGCGCTTGCAGAGGAGCTGGGGGTTTCTCCCCGCACCATATACAGAGACATCAATATCCTTTCCGTTGCCGGTATCCCCATTATCTCACAAAAGGGGTATGGGGGTGGTTTGTCTTTGCTGGAGGGCTTTTCTCTGGACAAATCTTATTTTACGAAAGAAGAACAGAGCAATATTATACAGGCGCTGCAGATTTTAAAGTCCTCCCATTATCCTGCGGCTGATAAAGTATTAAACAAGGTAGCGGGGCTGTTCAGCCATCATTTACAGTCGGAATGGCTGGAGATTGATTTCTCCTGTTGGGGAAGCCTTAAGAAGGAACAGAACAATATTGCGGCTTTGGAGCGTGCAATCATTAATAAATATGTGATTACATTCACTTATCTTAATTCAGAGCTGGGAGTAACCAGCCAGATTGCGGAGCCGTTCAAACTGGTTTTCAAATCCCATGCCTGGTATCTTGTGGCTTATTCTCAGCTTAGAAAGGAGACCCGCACCTATAGAATGTCCCGCATGAGGGAGCTTCAGATAACAAATGAACGGTTTGATCGTGAATTGCCAAGGGATTTTTCCCTTACGCCTGCTTACAGGGAAGAATATCAGATTCCTTTGTTTGTACTGCATTTTTCAGAGAAGATCGGGTATAAGGTGTATGATGAATTTCAGGAAAAGGACATCAAAAGATTGGAAAATGGCACACTGGAGGTAAGGTTCCGTTACCAGCTAAGTGAGTGGACACTCCTCTATCTTTTGTCCTTTGGGGAGTATGTGGAGATTATTGAACCTTTGGAGGCAAGAGACATGTTAAAGGAAAAGACAAAAAGGATACTTTCCTTATATGAACAAGAAAGAGAGGGAAAAGGAACCGGATGGAATCCAGATGCTTTGTAACAGAAGGCGGCAAATGATAAAATAGCTGTAAACAATTCGTAAGAAATATTTTCCATAAATTCTTTTTTTCCATGCGTATGGTATGATAGATAGAAAGCAGAGGGAGGAAGGAATATGAGGAAATACAGAAAACAGATTATCGCTTGTGTGATGGCAGCGGCTATGGCATCATCATCAATTACCGCTTGTCAACCGGGAGGATTGTCGGGAAAGAATCAGGAAGCCGGGGAAAGCTCTGAGGCGGAGAACCAGATACCAGGAAGGGAAGAAAAGGAATCCATGGAGAATGAGAAGTACAGCCGGGGGAAAGCCTGGGAAGCCGGGGAGCCAAAGAGGGCAGAGATTTCCCCGGAGGATTATGAGGGATGGAATCAGCTTTTGGCTGAGAATGAGATCTCCGAGGCCTTTAAAGAGGGGCTTGACCAGTTTGCCTATGAGAGCGGGAGCGCGATCTTAAGGGATGCCGCGGGAAACGAAAATTACAGCC
>JAAWEL010000067.1 GCA_022794255.1 Lachnospiraceae bacterium | reverse complement strand
GCGAACTAAAATCCCCTCATCCACTAAAAGCTCCAATGCTTTACGGATCGTAATCCTGCTGACACCGTAATCACTGCTCAATTCCAGCTCTGTGGGAATCCTTGTATTGGGCTGGATCTCCCCTCGCTCAATTTTAGATTTGATATCCCCGGCAATCTGGATATATAGAGGAACTACCGTGTCCCGCATTACCTCTGACATACATACCTTCCTTTCCAAAGCAAGCAGTTCTTAATAAATAAAAGATCGGCCAGCAATGCACTGTTTACTTAATGTTACAATCATATCATACAGACCGAATTTTTGCTATGTAAACTGTTAAATATTTCCATTTTTTGTAACCAGACAAATACTATTTTTCTGCCTTTCCTGTAATGCGCAGAGCTCCTATCCCTCAGCTGTCTCCCCCTCAGTCCGTCCCTGCATCACCGGTTTTCCATACCCAAAGGATCCATCTCTTTGACACTGATAGGAAGAAAATACAGCTGCCCGGTAAAGGCTCACACGAATCAGCGCATCCTTATATCCCTCTGCTGTGACAATCCCCCTCTCACCAGACTTTTCCGGAAAATCCACTGCCATCGATATCCCATCCAGATAATTCACCAAAAAGCTGGCAATAAAAGAATCACCAGCTCCCATGGTATCCTTCGCCTTCACCAGACAAGGAGACTGTTCATAGAAGCTTCCATCCAACAGCACACACGCTCCTTTGCTTCCTCTTGTGGCAATCACCATGTGTTTACATCCAAACTTCATGATCTGACCCATGACCTGACGGATCTCCCGCTCATCCATGTCACCGCAGGAAATTTCCCCACAGTCAATATACGGACAGCAACGTCTCAAATAGTCCTCGTCATACCGGTCGGAAAAATCCATGGACAAAAATTTCCCGGCCTTCCGTATTTTAGGAAGCTCGGTCTCCATATAACTGAATATGCTGGTATGGATCAGATCAAACCGGGAGATATATTCCTGATCAAGCATGCTTAAAACTGGTGGCTTCTCTCCTGCAATTCCCCCATGATTCCCCGGCAAAAAAACACGGTCTCCATCCATCAGCTGCACCCGGGCACATCCATTCTCCCCTTCCTCCATCCGGCAGTGGGAAATATCAATCCCCAGCTCCCGGACAACCGAATATACATGGCGGCCGATTTCATCATCCCCAAAGGTCCCCAGATAAGCCGCCTCTGCTCCTAAAAACTTCCCAAAAACAGCAACATTCAAAGCATTTCCGCCTGGATAGGCTATCCCTGTATGAAGATATTTGTCACACACATTATCTCCAATTCCCAACACTCGAATCATAGTATCCTCCAAATTCTGCAAAACAAGCCTGCCTGGTACTTTGCTCCCAGGCAGGCAATCCTTTCACCCTTCCTTCCAAACACGGTTTGCCAATATTTTGTACTCATACCGGTCTGCATTAATAATCTCCTTACCACTGTACACCGGCTCCCCCGCCACATTGTAAACCACATCCCTTGACACGATCAGTGCATCTTTTTCCTTGATTTCCAGCCACTCTGCCTCTTCTTTGGTGGCATAGCAAACCCCGATTGTCTTCGTTCCGTTGCCCAGGACAACGCCATGTCGCTGCAGAAGCTGATGCAGAGATTCATTCAAATCCTCCGCCAAAAGCCAGGCATACTTCTTGGGAAAATGATTCTCCTCCAAAATCACCGGCAAATCATCACAATACCGCAAGCGCCGGATCCGAATCGCCTTATCTCCCTCCAAAAGCTTCAGTGCTTCCCTGTGAGAGGAAGATGCCTTCACCAGCTCCGCAGATAAAAGCTGGGTTCCCGGACGGTGTCCTGCCACCTCACAGGTCTGGGAAAAGCCCATAAAGCTGTTTAAGCTTCTGGATAATTTCTCATCTGATATAAACGTCCCAATCTGCTGCTTTCGAATGAGAATTTCCTCATCCACCAAAAGCTCCAATGCTTTGCGGATCGTGATTCTGCTGACTCCGTAGTGGGTGCCCAGCTCCATCTCCGTAGGAATCCTGGTATTGGGAAGAAGCGCTCCCTGTCCTATCCTGGACTTAATATCCTCTGCAATCTGGATGTAAAGGGGACTTGTCTTGTCCCGTGTCACTTCTGCCATATAATCCTTTCCTGGAAATCGCCAAGCACTTGTCAGTAATCCAGTCTCCGATAATATCTGCGAATCGCCAGAGGATGTCTGCGGCAATGCTCCAGATGTACATTAACCCTCTGGAATGCAGAACGCATCACAATGGGGGCCAACATTCCCCGGAACTCATCGCTGATGCCATTCAGCTTGAAATTTTTTGTGTCAAATACAATCACCTTGGCACTGATTGTATTGACAAATTTCTCCACCCTCTCCATCTGAGGCCTGGTCATATCTTCCCCCTTAATAAGGATAACCGGAATGTCTCTCTCAATCACTTCCAGTGTTCCATGGAAGAAATTCGCCGCAGAAATAGGCCTTGTCCGCATCCACTGCATCTCCTCCATGATACACATTCCATAGCAGGTAGCCCAGTCCTCCAGATTGCCGGAGCCCACCAGGTAGGTAATCGGCTCATCACAGTACTTCTCTGCATAGGCCTTGGCATCCTCATCTGCATCTTTATAGATCTGCACCACGTTGTCCGGCATATGGACAATCTCTTTAAAGAACTGATCATACTTCTCAAACTGGCCTGCATTTTTCAGGAAACGAAGTGTTACCGTATACCAAAAATAATAGCCGCCTCCCACAGTTGTCACAAGATAATCGCTCTTCTCGTACAGAGGCGTTCCTTCTTTCTCCACATATCCAATCACTCTGGCTCCTGCCGCATGAGCCTTGTCTACGGCTTCTACCACTTCTTTGGTATCTCCGGATATGGACTCGATCACTACAACCGATTTCTCGTCAAAGAAAGGATTCCCCACCAGATTAAAATCTGCCGCATTCTCGATGTAAAGGGGAAGCTTCGAACCCAGCTGCTTTGCAATATGCATCATCTGATTGGCATAAAGCACCGTTCCTCCGATTCCAATGTAAAAAATACTGGAATATCCCGCCTCGCATACCTGGTCCACATGCTTCTCCACCACGGGGATAATATCCACCCCATTCTGATGCTCCTGTCTGATCTTTGCCTCATCAAAGTTAAACATATCTTTTTTTCCTCCTTTTCGTCCATATTTTTGGACATTTAAAATCCCTAAAAGGGTTTTTCTTTAATCAAACCTCCAGGCGCTTCTCAAAATTCCCCATAATCATGTCCGGCGACATAATCTGCACAAAAGCATTGGGATCTTCCTGGCGAATAAGCTTTTTCAGTGCCTGCAGCTCATATTTATTGACCACCACCATGTGTACCACCTCTTCCAAATGGCTGTACTCCCCCCAGCCATCCCAGCTGGTAACGCCTCTGGATATAGTCCGGTTAATCTTCTCCCCCAGCTCCCGGTTCTTGGTGACGACAAATACAGATACCTTAATATTCTGATAATGAACCCGATCTACCATAATCCCTGCCACAAAGGAAAAAACCATGGAATAGGCTGCTATTTCCAGATCATACCGCACTGCTGTAATCAGGTAAATACACAGATTCATCATAACGCTAAGCTTGCCTACCCCAAATTCCGGATAATTTTTGGCACAGTACATTCCCACAATATCTGTTCCTCCACCAGATCCCCCTGCCCGCAGGGTAATCCCTACTCCCCACCCGGAGAGAGCACCGCCAATAATACAATTGAGCAGTATATCATCCAAAAGGGGCTCCTTAGGCGCTGGAATGGTTGTCAGCAAAAAGGACTGGATACAGACCGCAATAATCGTCCGGTACAAAAATTTTCTACCAATGCTTTTGTAGCCCAAGACAAACAGCGGAACATTGATACACCAAAAGATAATTCCTGTAACATCAATGCTCTCCGGCATGGGAATATGTAACACCTCTGTGAGAAGCAGCTTCACCAACTGAGATATCCCGGTAAAACCGCCACTATAAAGCCCTGCCGGAACCAAAAACCACCGATAAGCCGTTGCAAAAAACACGACTCCCACAATAGCCCAAAACATGTTATAGGTCTCTTTCTGTATCTGCTTGCTCATCGTCTGCTGTTTCCCTCCCCTCTGCACAATACATTTATATAACAAATAGTATATCTTGTCAATACTTTTTGTATTTTTTATTTCCAACTTTTAAACTATTATCACAATCATACAACACGCTCAGTGAGCAAGGAAACATTTTGTAATATAGCGGTCAGCAGCATATGCAGCCAGACACACCTATACAAAAAAAAGCAGCAACCATGTTACTGCTTTTTTTGAGACTCCATATGTATGGTCATCTGCTGATAGGGAATCACGATTCCTTCCTCATCAAAACGAAGCTTAACGGACTCGATAATATCCCATCTGGCGGGCCAGTATTCTTCCCTGAACATCCACCCGCGAATCCCCAGCACCACTGCGCTATCTCCTAACTCCTTGACAAACACCTTCACTCCGTCCTCCTGAATGACCTGTGGATGACTCTGCAGAATATCCAGAAGTATCTCCTTCGCCCGCTTCAAATCCGAATCATAACCAATATTGATTTCCAAATCAAGCTGGCGCTTATCCTGAGCCGTCACATTGATTACCGTGGCATTTGCCACCATGCCATTGGGAATTGTGATCTTTCGGTTATCCACAGTTATCAAAGCCGTGTACACCAGGCCAATGTCCTCCACGGTTCCTTCCACATTACCGCAGACAATGTAATCCTGAAGAACAAAAGGCCGGGTAAGCATAATCAGGATTCCTCCTGCCACATTGGACAGACTCTCCTTTAAAGAAAGACCAATGGCCACACCCGCTGAACCCATCAGTGCAACAATAGAAGCAGATGGCACTCCCAGCTTCTCTGCTGCGATAAAGATTACCAGAGCATACATGCCGGCCTGAATAACCGAAAGAAGGAACTTGTTTACATTTTCTTCCAGACTCATCCGATCAAAGGTTTTTTTCAAAATCCCGTAAAGAATCCGAACCACCCGGATTCCCACAAACACGATCACTGCTGCAATCAAAATCCGCCAGAAAATCCCATCAAGACCGGATTTCCAACAGTTTTTCAATGTATCCAGGATCCAGCTGGGTTCCAGATTCAGCCGGGGCGCCTGCTGCCGGATTACGAAATTTTGATTGGCGTTCCCATCTATCATTTCAATCATATTCCCGTTTCCCCTTTTTTTATTTCTTTTTCTCTTCGTTAATCAGAATATTTCTGTTCTTTCATTAGCTTTAGTATCTCTTGCTCTTCCTGGGAAAACAGCAGTTTTTTATTATATTCATAATACCTGTCACATTCATATTCCTGGAGGAATCCCAGACTGTAAAATCCGGTATTCAGCTCTGTCACAAACAGTACCATCTCCTGCCCATTTACAAAGGCTGCCTCCATAAAATCAAAAGCATTCTCCAGCTTTTGTCCACTGCTTTCTAAAAGATTTTCATACCGGTCGCTTTCCTCCCCAAACAGCTGCTGCATTCTCTGCCAAATTTCTTGTGGTGTATCAAAAGCTTTTTTCTGCAAATCAAGCAACTCTTGCTCCAGGCATGTGCTGACCTCCTGATGGATTTTCAGCTCCATTCGGGAAAGCAGACCGTTCTCCTGCTTTTTCTCCCACTGGCCGCGGAAGTCCTCAAGCATATGTGCAAACAAAGACAACGCTGCAGCTGCCAAGGCCTTCGGTTCCCCGTACTCCTCCTGTCCACAAGCTTTTTCCCGCTCTCTTACGCCAAAAGCCTCTGTCTCTTTCAACTCTCTCAGCTTCTTCTGCTGAAGGCTGAGACGGTCTCTCAGCTGGCAGACCTGTCCAAAGCTTCTGTTGAGGCCAGACAGCAAAAGTCCCACCACACTGATTCTCTCATCAAAGGCTGCCTTCTCCAGCTTGTCATACAAGCCTTCCGGGATCTTTCCCTCCAAAATCCTTTCCACCTGATAGTCATCCTGATACTTATGGTAAAGCTCCAGATAGCTGGCAAAATCTCTGGCAATCTTGGGAAACTGTATATATTCTGACACAATTTCCCGGTCCACCCTCTGTCCAAGTCGCTCATACACCTCTATCAGCCGGGCAAGATCCTCCCACCCCCGGGGCGTGGCAAACATTTTTCCATCTACCATTGTCTCAAGCCTGCAGAAATTTTGTTGTCGCACATTCAGGTAAGATCTCACGGCCGGATGGATTCCTGTCTGCGCTGCATATTCCTTCCATGCCCCAAAATCTGGCTCTATGTCAATTCTCCGGATTCTGTCCAGGGTCACAATATCAAACTCCCGAACGGATTTATTATACTCCGGAGGGTTTCCCGCTGCCACGATAATCCATCCTTTGGGGAGCTTGTGATTCCCAAAAGCCTTTCCCTGAAGAAACTGAAGCATAGCCGGTGCCAAGGTCTCTGACACACAATTAATCTCATCAATAAACAGAATCCCTTCCGAAATCCCTGTCTGTTCTATTTTATTATAGACAGATGCCACGATCTCACTCATGGTATATTCTGTGGCCGCATATTCTTTTCCCCCAAACTGCCGTCTTTCAATAAACGGCAAGCCGATGGCGCTCTGGCGGGTATGGTGGGTAATCGTATAGGCCACCAGCCCTACCTGGCACTCCTGGGAAATCTGTTCCATGATCTGCGTCTTTCCCACTCCCGGCGGCCCGATGAGAAGAATGGGTCTTTGCTGAATAGAAGAAAGCTCATAGTCTCCATACTCATCCTTCATCAGATAAGCACGAATTGTATCCTTGATCTCCTGCTTTGCACGTTTAATATTCATTATTATCAGCCTTTCCTCCTTCTCCTGTTTGGCTTCCACTGAATCGTTTTTTTGCTCCTGCCTGCATATCCCCCTCCCTCAGCTGTTCCGGCTCTAATATCACCTTCATCGCCCAGGGCGGTACGGAAATATCCGTATATTGCTCCTTTACAAACACGAAAGCTGTGTCATAGACTCGCTGCTTTACCGGGTAAATCCCCTCTCCGTCCGTAAAGTATAATAATCCCCGGAGATGATGAAATTCCCCCTTCCTCACCATCTGATCCACATACTCAAAAGCCGGCCTGAAGTCAGTCCCGCCCTGGCCGATGATGGTAAAGTCCTTCATATAGGCCTCCATCTCTTCCCGGCAGGTAATCTGCCTATCCTCTCTCATCTGCTCATCACATTGGATAATATGGATATTGACCTTCCGAAAATAGCTGTCTGCCTCACACAATACATCATAGGTCTCCTCCAAAAACCGCCGTACCAGCTCCCCGGAACAGGACATAGAGGTATCAATCACAATCACAAACTCCTCAATCCTTCTGACCTCCTTTGTCTCAAGAGGCTCCACCAAAGGCATATTTCCATAAAGCTCCATTCCATAGGTATAAAATACATAGTCAAAAGAATCCGGATCCACCTGCATCTCTTCCTTCAGTACGGAAAACTTTCGCAGGAATTTCCTGTAATCATATCGCTCCCTGTTTTCCACCTGTACATGCTCTAAAAGACTTTTGGAATCCTCATCCTGCTGATTCCCCATAGTCTCCATCTCTGTCTGCAGCTTGTCCCGGTTTTTGCTCCACTGATTCTGGCGCATTGCAGAGATTTTTGGTCCATCCTTTTGAAGTTCCCAGTATCCATGGTCATCTACATAAAATTCTGCCGCCAAGCGTTCCTTCTGCTTTTTCTTAAGCCCCATTTTCTGCAAAATATGATAAACTCCCTGGCTGCTTAATACAGGCAGCTCTTTTCTCAGCCTTCCATACCAATCCAACCGGTAAAAGGACGGCTGCCGGTGAACGCAGCTTAGATATAGCCCGTCAATCACGGATTCTGCTGCAATATCGCAGGCCAGATTCCAGTCTCCTTTCTCCCTGCCCTGCCTGGTGTCCATATGACAAAACAGACAGTGGATCACCATATGGAGATAACTGCGGTTTACCAAAATCCGGCTTTGGCCAAATAGATTGCACAAAAAATCCGGACAGTAATAGATCACAAATCCGTCTGTACCCACTCCCCTGCTATCCGGCGCTGCCTCATACCCCAGGCTTCCCAACGCCACATCCAGATAACGCAGATTCAGATACAGCTCATTTTGGGCATTGGAAAGTATCCTGTTGCACAGTTCCACCTGGTTATACTCCTGTAGCTGCCGGTGCCTTACTGGATCAATCATAATGCCGCTCCTCTCTTACAACTCAAAACGCCGCCTTTTCTTTTCTCCCTGATTGTGATGCCAAAAATCCATCAGCCTGCTGACTGCCTCCGTGTCCCCTGCATGCCCGGCCATCTGAATCAGTTTTTGTATCCTGGCATATGGCAACAAGCTTTCTCCATTGGCAGACGTTCTTCCCAACAGCTTTTCTGCTAACCAGACAATCCCGCCCGCCTCCACATTTCTGTTTCCCCTTTCCCCCTGCAAATCTGCCTCAATCATCAATTGCCCTGCTATCTCCCAATGTTCCCTGACATATTTTTCATACATCTCCTTATGTTTTTCTGATAATCCCCAGGGATACTTAAGCCTGCCAAGCGCCAGCTCCGTAACCAGCTCTTCCTTCTCCTGAACCATTATATGGGGAAACAATGCATCATAGCCTTCGTACTGAAACCGGGTTCCTGCAAAGCAATATCGATAACGATGTCCACATCCATGAGTCTCTATATAGAGAATTCGCGCTGGTGTGTTCTCCACCGATTCTTCATAATACTCCGGAAAAATCAGTCGTGCCTCTGCTTTCTTTACATACCTGCCATTGCCTGTCTCTTCACATAAATGTAATTTTACCCGCAGAGTCTGCCGCAGCTCTGAAAGCAACTCCTTTAAGTTGGATTTTTCCCCCTCAAACACCATAATATCCAAAAACCCCACATGGGAAGCACCGGCAAAAAGCCCTGCCCCTAAGTCTGTGGTTCTGCTGCTGATATGAATCCTCTCGAGTTTTTCACAGTTATAAAAACCGTAGGCGCCGATTTTTTTGAGTCGGGATGGCAGCCATAGTTCTATTGCCTCGCTCTCTGCCAGCACATAAGGCCCCAGCTCAGTAACGGGAAATTCTTCGATGGCTTCCGGAATTACCACCATTTCCCGGGGGTCAATAATCTTGTCTATACGTATCGTATCTTTAACAACAGTATGTGAAAATTCCATAATTATATTTCAATTCTCCCTGGTCTGTACTCCTGATTTTTCCATCCTCTGCTTATTCTTACAGCGTTTATTAGTATAACACATTTCGTTCAATATCCTAAAGAATTTTTGCACATTTTTTATTGTGCAATTTAAAAGGCGCTGCACCCGGTCTTTGGGGCGCTGCGCCTTTTCGCTGCATATATTACATCAAACATGACCGAAAGGAATCCAAACATTATGGCAAATCGACAACCAACGCCCAGACTGGCTTTTGTCCATCTTCTTGAGGAGAATCAGCCTCAGGCTACCGCATGGCTCAAGGGAGGCCAAAACTTTCCTGAAATCAGCGGACTGGTTAAATTCTATGATACCCCTTATGGAGGTGTGTTGATCGAAGCAGAAATTTTCAATCTGCCCAATATTTCATCTCCGGAAAGCACCAGCTTTTACGGACTTCACATTCACGAGTATGGTGACTGCTCCCAGGATTTTTCCAGAACCGGCGAACATTACAATCCAGATGGTAAGAATCATCCATACCATTCTGGTGATCTCATCTTGCTTCTGGGAAACCAGGGTTATTCCTGGAACGCTTTTTATGACAAACGCTTCCAGATTAAAGATATCCTCAACCGCTCTGTGGTTATCCACAAAAACCGGGATGATTTTACCACACAGCCGTCCGGGGATTCCGGACAAAAGATTGCCTGTGGCATTATTTTAAGCAATCGTTCGTAGGTCTTTAATAAACCACTGCTGGTATTCTCAGCGCAAAAATAGCTGTACCCAGTAGTCTACCCCCGCCGGGCTCTTATAATGGGCCACTGCAATATCGCTATAATTTCCACTTAAAATATTAGCTCTGTGTCCGGAGCTATTCATCCAGACATTCATTACCTGGGCAGCACTTGTCTGGCCATAGGCAATGTTTTCTCCTGATGACTGATAGGTAATTCCTGCTTCCTGCAAAGCCGTATAAAAGCCGCTGCCATTGGGGCGTGTGTGGGAGAAGCTTCTCTCAATCTCCCGGGCCCGCACCATGGCTGCTGCTTCTGCCCCGGTGTGAAGCTTTAAAGCAGGCAATCCTGCCTTCGCCCGCTCTGCATTCACCAATTCCACTACCTGCGCCGCAAAGATATCCTGGCTGCTGTCATTTCCTGGTTTATCCGGAGTGTCTGGCTTGTCCGGAGTGTCTGGCTTATCCGGAGTATCCGGCTTGTCCGGAATATCTGGCTTATCCGGAGTGTCCGGCTTGTCTGGAACATCTGGCTTATCCGGAGTACCCGGCTTGTCTGGGATACATGGCTTATCCTGCCCGCCTCCCCAATTTCCGCACTCCCAATTTCCGTTTCCGGGAAATAAAGTCCCAGGAAATACCACGCACGCATTGTTTCCACTTCCTGATAACTGGTTTCCAAAACAGGCTTCCCCTGCATTTCCCTGCAGCTGTCCTAACACATTTCTCAAATCATCCAGGTTGCTGCCTCCTATGACTACCGCTTTTCCTCCTGGAATGTTATATGTACTGGCAGTAGCTGCATACGCAGTGCTTGTCATAGCCCCGGCAGCCGCTAAAGCTGCAACTGTACACATATAAAATGGTAATTTTCTCATGGTATTTCCTCCTTATGTTTCTAATATATTACATTTCTGTTACAAAATCATCATACCACATAATTCATGGAAAATAACTAGGAGAACCTTGGCAAAACCTGAAGGGATTTCCAACGCACTTCCATACTTATCTGCCTCCAAAAGAAAAATCTTTCGTGAAAATTCTTCCTAATAAGTGGGTATAATAATGCTGGGAACCCAACAATAAGAACGGAGGTAATTACAGATGGAACAAAATTTTAATAACTGCCACCACACCGGCAAAAAATCCTGTCCTTCTAATATAGCAGACAACCCATATGGTGACGGCGATATCCCGGCGGAAGATACTAACCCCTATTATAAAAATGTGGAACCGCTCCCCGAATCCTCCCGCCCTCGCCGGGATGGCCCTGGCGGAAATTGATCGGACAAAACAATTTCCACACAAAAAAAGAAACCGAAGCTTATAAAATAAACCTCGGTTTCTTTTTAAGATTCCTTATCCCTTTTATCCGGTCTGCCGGGAGTACAGTGCCTTAGAGCTGACTCCCGGCAACCGTCCCAGCTTGCCAGATACAGCACTTATAATATCTACAGGTGCATCCAATACAACACTGATAATATTCACCTGCTTCTCCCGGTAGGGAAGCCCCATCCGTCCAATAATATATGTACTATACTGGTGAAGAATCTCGTTTACGGCTCCCACCGAATCCATCTTTTCCACAATAATTCCTATCACAGCAATCCGGGTCTCTGCCCCTGGGACCTGTCTGTCCTCTCCCATCTGTACATACCTCCCTTCCATAGTCTTTGTTACCGGATAATTTCCACCGAATCCCCCGGATCAATGGAATTATTGATCGGGTTTTGCCGTACATCCAGGTATTTTAAATTCTCTGCCTGGTTGAGAGGGCCCAGATCCGTCACATAATTATTGTTGATGCTAAAACGTTCCAGGCTCTTAAGCTCTGTGGCAAACTGGATATCTGTCAATTGATTTCCATCCAGATACAACTCCTCAAGGCTGGGATAATGAGTCAAAAACCGGATATTTTCATCCATAGATACATCGTCATACCAAACATCAATCATACCGGAGTAGGCCTGCACCCGAATATTCTTCTTAATGCTGGCCTCTTTCATCTGCAGCACCTTCAAAGACGGGTTATCTTTAAGCTTGTCAAAATCAAGGCCGAACATACACTCATTCAGATACAGCTCTTCCAGTCCCTCATGATTAAACACATTGGAAATATCCCCGTAAATCTCCATTTTATTTCCATATCCGCCCCAGCTGCCTTTCACCTTGCTCCCACAAAAATCAAGATATTTCAGACTGGTCATCCCATCGATAAAGCTGGCATTCCGAAGGGGCGTTGCATAGGTCCACACGGAATAGCAGGTCAGGCTTTCCAGACCAGAAAGAGAAGAGAGAGCCTGAATATCATCAATATTGCATCCGTGGAGAGAAAGAGTCCGCAAGTTTTTCAAATTCCGCAAAGAGCTTACAGACATAATCCCGCTGGCGTCCAGCTCCTCAAGCTGCTCCAAACCAGACAGATCCGGATCTGGCTGGGAGGTGTCCTTATCTATTGTAAGGCTTTGAAGCCCTGTCAGCTTTGAAATAAAATTATAATCCTGCGCCGAAGCATTGTCCTTTATACTAAGGGATGAAAGCTGAGAAAGCTCTCCCAAGGGCTCTAAGCTGATAGCCTCTGTATCAAAAAGGGACAGATGTGCAAGGCTTCCCAGGGATTTCAAAAAGCTTACATCCCGGATGGCAGAGGATTCCAGCTCCAGGTACTCTAATCCTGACAGCACAGAGACAGCCGAGTAATCCGTCAATGTGCGGGAATATGGCGCATCGGAAAAAGGATCCGTATCCGGTTCATCCTCCACAATCTTTAAGGAGCGAAGGTTTTTCATTGCCGCCAACTGCCGGATGTCCGGCGCCTCCACATCCTCCAGTACCAGAATTTCCAGATTCTCAAATGCAGAAAGTCCTTCCAGATCCTTTGGTCCATCCAGTCTTAATTCAATCAGCTGCCCAGGTTCCAGCCACTGCGCCAGCTCACCAGGGGTTGCCCCGTGGCATGCCAGCCCTTTTAAGCTCTCAAGCTTCTCTAGGACCTTCCCATCTGCCCAGCTGTAAGACAGCTCCACCTTGACAAGCTTAGGAAATTCAGCCAGATCATCTGTATTCCAGTCCTCCGGCTTCAGCTCCAGATGAAAGATATCCGGCGCCTGATTTTCATAGGGATCTTCAAAGCTGTAATCCACATAAAAGACATCCCGCTCTGTAATAATGCTGATATATTGCAGCCGTTCCAGGTCTGCTTCCCCCAGAGAATCGGACGGTTTATTGTAGATATTCTCCAACAGGCTATTATAAAAAGGCGAGTGAGAATCTCCCACATCTTCCTCCATAGTTCCGGAATAATCAGCTCCTTCCGAGTAGGACGGCCGGCTGATATGATATCGATCTGCCTTGTCCCTGCTTGCTGTGGCTATCCCCACTCCAAACAAAATCACCAGCCCAAGAAGAATCCCTGCGGCTGCCAAAAGTCCGGAACGATTTGCTGATGAATCCCCGGTATTATGACTGCCCTCCGGTGCCATGTGCTGATGGACATGGTAGTTGATTACCCTGTCATCCTCCAGCACATACTGACTGTTACAGTACTCACAGATAACAATCTTGCTATTCCCATCTACCGGTATCAGCTTCCCGCCACAGTTGGGACATTTTAAATCAACCAGCTTCATGAAAACCTCCGCTTACAGGGCCTGCCGTATTTTCTCAGCAATCGCCTCATACTCCTCATCTGTTAAAAATATCTTCCCTGGATTCATCTCAAATACACCGCCCCACTCCGGGCCACCTTCGTACTTGGGAACCAGATGCATATGCAAATGGCAGCCTGTGTCCCCGTAAGCGCCATAATTTACCTTATTGGGCTTAAATACCTTATGAATAGCCCCAGACGCCTTAGCCACATCAGCAAAAAATGCATTCCGCTCCTCATCTGTCAGCTCGATCATCTCACTGATATGCTTGTCATGGGCAAGAATCAAACGCCCCGGGTGGCTTTGCTCCTTAAATACATACAAGAATCCTGTATCCATTTTACAAATCGGATATGCAAACTTAGCCACCAATTCTCCCTGCATGCAATATGCACAATTAACATCCTTCATAGCCTTTTACCTTCCTTATCAGAAAATTTTCATTAACTTTATTTTACCTTGTTTCAGGTGGCAGTGCAAGTGTATTATGCATGACCGGAAAACAATATATAACAACAAAAGCCACCCTTCCCATGACACACGGTCACAAAGAAGGGCGACTTTTAAAATATCCTTTTTATTTTATGCTGTCTTTATCTGCTCTCCGCCAGAGCTCTTGGAATCATCCTGTCCCTTTACCTCTGCTTTTGCCTTCTCCGGCTTTTTCCATGCATGCATAGCCAGAGCCAGAGCAATAACACCGTAAGACACAAACACCCGGAAGTACTCACCAATTACCGGATCGCCAAACAATTCCTTGCCGGCCAGAGGCGATACGATAAACAAGGTATGGAACAGCACAATACCCAAAAGCGCCTGCTTATTGGTTGCCTTCTGCACCGAAGCGCCGCCTACCAAAAGGGCAGCGATCGCAAACTGTCCCACCTGGGTGTGAGCTCCGTAGGTAGAGATGGTTCCCACATTCTGCAGAAAGATCAGCTGGCCCCAGCTTGCCAGCACTGTGGAAAAGATCATGGCAATGATACGGGTTCGATCCACATTGATTCCGGCCGCATTGGCCACAGTACGGCTCTGTCCCACCGTCCGCATATCCTGGCCCAGGCGGGTTTTCATCAGAATATTGTTAAAGCAGCAGAGCCCGCCGATACAAAGGTAGGTCAGCACCGGAAGCCGTACCACGATAAGAACATTGTAGATAAACGGCACATAGGTCAGCCCGTAAACCAGAGCAGCCAGTATCACATTGACAATAGCTTTCACGGGTTTAAAAGAATTCGGCCCGGCCTCTTCCCCGCCGTTTCTTGTCTGCAGCTTCCATTTCACAAAGCTATACAACTGCCACAGCGCCACCCCCAAACACCACAGTTCCACCGCTGACAAAAGCAAAAGACGATCCGCTGCCAGAAACTGTTCCACTGGCCCGATAAAGGTCAGGGCATAGATGATCACTGCCACTGCTGCTTTCACAATCACCAGCTTCCAGTCCACAGCCTGCTTCCTGGACAGCTTAAAGATCACTGACCCGGCAAGGCCAATCAGCACCAGATAAAAACCGATCTCCACAATGGTCAGCATAGGAACCGTATCCAGCGCATACTTTACCGTATCCTTAAGATCAATGGTATTCTTCACTCCGATTCCCGTAGGGATCATCAATGTGGGGTTGTTCATCTTGATCACACCGCCAAAGATAAACAGGAATACAAGCTGATAGATACCATCCGCAAAATATCCCAGTACCAGACCGCCGATCATCTCATTCCCCTTCATATAGTTAAACAGTTTCCCCACCAAGAAACCAAAGAACACTGCAAAGGGCGTAGCCAGACCTGCTGTAAACAAAAATCCTGATATGCCGGTAAGTCCCCAGTAAGTAGTCAGAAAGATTGCCAGCTGCGCAGCCATAGCGCCAATAACAATACCAAAGTTTAATCCCATTCCGGCGATAACCGGGATAATCAAAGACAATACAATAAAGGAATTACGGGCAATTCTGGTAAACAACTCTGAGACCACAAAAGTCAAAGGCTGTTTGGAAAAAAACGTTGCCAAGACACACAGGATCACAAACAGGATTACCACCATATTATGAACAAGAAAATCTGTCGCTTTTTTATTCACGTCCGCTGCCTCCTTTCACCTGGCTGAGCGCGTAAATGATAATGCCGTTGGAGATAATCAGACGCGCCACCTCCGATAAGTTGCTCTCCGGAATGAACTGGTTTGCCACAGGAAGCCCCAGTGCCAGGATTCCCTGGAACAAAAACGTACCGATCAGCACATGGGGAATCCTTGCTCTCTTGGGACTGGCCCCACCGATCAGAACAGCAGCCACAGACGTAAAGCCCATCATCATAGGGCCATTATACAATTGCATAAATCCAAATCCCTGAGCATACACCAAAATTCCCACAGCAGCCAGAACAGTAGACAAAGTGGTGCCAATCAGACGCATCTTGTTCACATTGATTCCAGCCGCTTTGGCAAACATAGGGTTTGCTCCGGCCGCACTCATGGCAATCCCTGTCTTAGAGCGCATAAACAACCATACCAAAAAGCACATCAGGAAAAAGAACAATAAAAGTCCTGTGGGTATTGTCAGATTCCCGATTTTAAAGGCCAGGGTATTATTCATAACATTGCTGAAGGAAGATGCCAGGGAAATGGTGTTTCTCAACCCCTTTCCCGCATTGGGCCAGATCAGCTCACCATCTGTAAAAGGCATCAGCATCCACAGCATGTTCATAAAGGCAATGATGGAAAATCCCACATAGGTAGTAACCGTCATCTCTGAGCCCTTCACCCGGTTTAAAAGCAGTCCGTAAAGGTATCCGATACCAGTGGCAAGAACCACTCCAATCAGAATTGCCAGCAAAACTGCCACCCACATAGCAAACATAGGATGGATCGCCACCAGAGATGGCTTCTGGGCAATCTGAAGCTGAATCACGATCAGCCCCCCTAAAAGCCCCCCCACGATTCCCATGGAAATACCAAAGTTCAATCCAATACCACACTGTACAGCCGGAACCATGGCAAGGGCCAGGATTCCGAACATGCCCCATCGTCTGAGACAATCACTTAAAAGCTGCATCAGATTCATCTGAAAGCCGCCTGCCGCCGCCACCAGGAACAGAAAGAATGTTACAATGATCACCCGGGGAAGCCCAAACTTCTCCACCAAAGGCTTAAATGGATTACGCATCCTTCTCTCCTCCTTTCCACGCGCCGGACATGGCAAGACCAAAGTCAGCATCCGAATCATCCGGCTTTAAAATACATGCCAGCTTTCCGTCAGAAATAATCGCAATCCTGTCTGACACAGAACGCAGCTCCATCAGCTCGGAGGACACAATCACCACCGTCATACCCTGTTCCCGGTTCAGCTTTGCCAGATATTCAAGCACCAGCTTCTTCGCACCAATATCAATCCCGCGGGTAGGCTCTGATACAAACAGAATATCGGGCTCTAAGGTCAGGGCTCTGGCCAGACACACTTTCTGCTGATTTCCGCCGGAAAGAGCCCCCGCCGGCTGACGGATTCCCGTACACCGGATGTCCAAAGTTTTCACCATCTGCTCTGCATGGCTTTTGGCGGCTGCTCCATCATAGAGCTTCATCCAGCCAATCTTTTTTAGAAACTTCTCATTCGTCTGCATAGCGGAAAAAATAATATTCTGCTCAATGCTCTCGTCCAGCAAAAGTCCCACGCCCCGCCGGTCCTCAGACACAAAAGCCACCTTGTGATCCAAAGCATCTCCCAGCTTATCCAGATTGAGGGCTTCCCCATTGATCTTTACCTCACCGGTTGCCTTATAAAGGCCGATAATTCCATTGGGAATTCCAAGCTTCCCTTGTCCGGCCAGACCGCCGATCCCAAGAATTTCTCCCTTGCGGATGTCCAGGTCAATTCCTCTGACCATCTCACCGGGCATATCCACTTTATAATCTCTTAAACTTACGGCGATCTGATCCTCGCGGATGGAGCGGGTATCGGGAACGCCATCATCTACCAGCTTTTCCACTTTCCGTCCAATCATAAGCTCTGCTATCTCTACCACATTTGTATCTTTAATCTCTTTTCTGGCCACAAACTCCCCATCCCGCAAAATCGTCATAGAATCTGCCACTGCCATTACCTCATCCAGACGGTGCGTGATAAAAATAATCGCAATCCCCTGGGAAGAAATCACCCGCATGGCCTCCAAAAGCCGCTCTGCCTCTGATTCAGTCAACACAGCTGTAGGTTCATCTAACACCAGAAGCCGGATTCCTGTCTTGTCCAGCTCACGGGCTATCTCAATAAACTGCATATAGCCCACTGGAAGACCGGCAACCCGTATATACTCTTCAATATTCAGGCCGATTGTCTTTAAAGCTTTTTTTGCATCCCTCCGCATAGCCTTAAAATCCAGCGTCTCCATGGAGCGCCCAAATACACGGCTAACCAGATTCGGCGAACTAAGCTCCCGCCCAACCTTAATATTCTCTGTCACTGTAAATCCAGGAATCAGCATAAATTCCTGATGTACCATTCCAATTCCCAGCTCCATCGCCTTAAGCGGTGTATCGATCTGTACCTGCTCTCCGTTTACCTCTACCGTTCCCTCAAAACCGCCTGTGTTGTGGATAACAGGCATTCCAAAAAGAATATTCATCAGCGTAGACTTTCCCGCGCCGTTTTCCCCCATAAGCGCATGGATCTCGCCGGGACGGATGTGCAGCTTTACGCCCTTTAACACCCGGTTTCCATAGTATTCCTTGGCGATGTTGTCCATCTTCAGGACATAGGTTTCATTCGTTTTCTCCAAGTCACCAACCTCTTTCTGCTTTTCATGTGCCTTGCTTTGCATTACATAAGTTTCGCTGATTTCCATAAAATATGTAACAGTTCAAATAAAATTTAAACTGTTACCAAAATATACTCTGCAGGCCATGTTTAGCCATAACAGAAAGTTCTGCCAACTGATGTCCTTAGGAGACTCCGTTGGCAGAACTTCAGATACCATTACATTATTCCGTTTTTATCATTATTCAAATGTAACGAAATCAGACATTACCAGGAAATGATTCTCCTTTGCGGTGCCATTGTCATCCACATAGTAATCCAGAGTCATCTTTGCACCAGGGGTAAACTGCTCAGCACACTCCTGAACGGTGGCACGAAGCAGCTCCTCATTAAGAACCTCTCCATTGGTCTCACCTTCCAGAACCTTCTTGGCATACTCAACACCTGCGCTGATGAACAGCATGTTGCAGGGAACGCCCCAGGTAGATACACGTCCACCCATGTTCGCCTCTGTAACCTTTGCCTGAAGCTGCTCCATCATGTAGTCCACATCAGCCTCATGGCCAGCCATATCAATATTCAGTGCAGCCGGGAAAGCATGGAACGGGGACGGACAGCACTGCAGGCTGTAGATCGCACCATTCTCAAATACGGAACGGATAAGCGGCTCCTGCATACCACAGTTGGTGGTAAAGAACACG